>QBZO01000017.1 GCA_003282225.1 Prochlorococcus sp. AG-335-I21 | reverse complement strand
ATGCAATTGACTGATCTTGTTGAGCAATTCTTAAAGACTCACCATTTATTCTTATTTTACCTTTTGAGATATTTACAAACCCAGTCAAGGCATTAAAGAAAGTTGTTTTCCCGGCACCATTCATTCCAACTAATCCACAAATTTGGCCAGCCTTTAATCTTAAATTCGCATCATATAAAGCAACTTTACCGTGATAATCAACACAGATATTTTCTGCCTCAATTCTATAACTTTTGTAATTAAGTTCATCCATATTTTTAATTGAGGCCTTTCTTAATAAGATTCAAATTATGTTGAAGCATTTTTAAATAAGTATTAACATTCTCATTATCATGAGAAAGCGAATCAACAAAAAGATCTCCCTGAAAATTTGCTCCTGTTTCACTGGCAACTACCATTTGTGATTCATTACTTACTGTACTTTCACAAAAGACCGATGGGATATTTTTATTTTTTACCAAAGAAATTGTTCTTGCCATTCTTTTAGGTGTAATTTGACTTTCAGCATTAACTGGCCACAAATAAGCTTCTTTTAATCCGTAATCATTTGTGAGATAAGAGAACGCTCCTTCACAAGTTACTAGATACCTATTATTTTTCTCAAGATTATTAATAAAAAGTGAAAAATCTTTATCTATTTTTGCGATTTTATTCTTGTAAATTTGTCCGTTATTTTTAAATGATTCTGCTTCGGATGGTTTTAATTCTGATAAAGAATCAACGATAATATCTACATAAATCATTCCCCTTTTAGGGGAAATCCACGCATGAGGATTAGGTTTGCCTTTATAGAAATCTTCACTTATAAAAATCGGTTCTAATCTATTTGAAATTGTTACTCTCTTAATTTGTAAGTTTGAAACAAATTTCTCAGCCCACAATTCAAATCCAAATCCATTATCAATAAAAACAAAGGCTTTGGAAGCTTTTATAAGATCACTTGGAGTTGGCTGATAACCATGAACTTCAACTCCTGGTTTAGTAATTGATTTAACAACAAACTCTTCTTTAGCAACATTTTCAATAATATCTGCCAGGACTGTAAAACTTGCCAAAATTACTTCTTTGTTAGTTTCTTTTTCAAACGCAGTCCTTTTGCAAGAATTTGCAGTAAGAAGTATTAGAAAAGAAAATACAAAGAGCAATAATTTTTTTTTCATAATTTTCTCTACAATAATTCTAGATTTTAGAATTATTAGGTTAATCGAATCAATGGAATATTTAACTCTGGTATCAAAGATTTCCAATTTATTTTTTCATTTTCAAAGGCTCTTTCAACGATCTTATCGGAGTTTTCTTTAATAAATTCCAAATCAGGTTCTGAGACTCCTTTTGTTAAAGCCATGAAATCGGCCAATGAACTTGATACTACTCTTGTTAAATATGCTGCGCTTATTGCTTGTAATGCCCCAGTTACTAACCAATTTGGGCCATGCAATTTTGTTAAGCCTATTAAAGTCTGACCACTCCATTCAATTAATCCCTGTGCAATTGCAGTCTTGATTATTTGTTTTGATACTTTATCCAATATTTCTGGAGACCAATTACATCCCCATATAGACTTAATTTCTTTAATCATTAAGGAATTTAAAACAGTCATTGATAAGACATCTATTGATGGAATCGGAGACAAGAAAACAGAAGTAGCAACGATAATTTGATTTCTCCTCTGTAAATCCTTCAACTGCATTCTTCTTATCCCCTCAATCTCAGATTGCCAATTCGTATGCAATCTCTTCAAAAGTCTTTTTTTAGTATTTTCAATATTATTATTTGAACTTATAAAAAACTTACGCAAAGAAAAAGGTATATTTGCAAAGCTATTTTTAGTTTTGTCAAATCTAATTATTCTGTTTGCATATTCTCCTGAAATCTGAGCCTTAACTTCCTCTATTTCATTATTAAAATCTAATCCTTTTGTAAATGAAGCAACTAACCAAATGGGCATATTATTAGGAAGTTTTTCTAACCACAAAAAATCATTAGCGGATAAAGGTAATTTTAAAAAATACAAAATAGCATCGCTATTTAAAATTACTTCAGGAACAATTTCAGAAGAATTATATTTTGGAAGTTTTTCCATAAAATTCAATTTAAACTTATCTTCTTTAAAGTAATTTTTAAATAATGTTGCATTCGAGTCAAAATTCTTCTGCCCAATACAGTAAATCTCCTCTCTTTTCTCTCTATTTAGTATTAATTCAAAAGCTTTTTTTCTATTAATATTTTGTTTTTCTAAATTATTATGTAATTCAATTTCTTCGAAGAAATCTAAATCTTCATTACAAAGTTTTATCCAACCATCTAAGTCCTTTGGCTCATTAAATTTTGGCTTTTCACTCTTTAAGTAAAAATATCCCCCAAAACATAAAATAAAAAAGCCTATTGAACCGCCTGCAAAATTTATTAAATCACTTAAAAACCATTCTCCAAAACCTAAAAAAAGTAGAATTATAAATATATTTTTTTTGGGGAACTTTATTAAATCCTTAAAAAAGTTTTCTTTACTAACATCAAACACAATAATTTAATATCCTTCTTCTTCTACTTTAGTGCAAGTTGTGAATGAAAAAAAGAAAGATTACATAACTCTTCAATTATGGATAAAAATTTTTAAAGTCCAATTTAAGACTTCTTGCACAACTAGGTGGTAAGTTAATAGACTGTTTAAATAAAAAAAAAAGAATCTCTAAGATGTCAAATTCCAATTACGACAATAATTATGGTCAAGAGAACTACAGAAGCCGTGGTAATAATGATAGATCTGGCTTTAGGAACAGATCTGGAGGAAATAGAGATGGAGGAGGATTTCGAATAAGATTAAGTGATAATGAAATGAAAGCTGTTAGATCAATACAGGAGGCTTTTCAACTCAAGTCGACAGTCGCAGTTTTAGGGTTTTCAGTTAGAACACTTAGCGAAATGATTGAAGATAAAGATTTAATGGAATCGATAACAAAATTTGCAATAAATAACAAAAACACATCGTCACCGATTAAGGCGACAGCTTTTGAAAACAGAAGTAAAAAAGTAGTTCCTGATCCTTTTGCAAGGCCAGTTAAAAATACACGTATTGAACAGAATCAACCTAACAAAGAAGAAATCAAAGAAGAAATCAAAAAAGAACAAGAAGAAGTGGATGACAAATAAAAAAAGGATTCTTTCTGGAGTTCAACCTACAGGAGATTTACATATTGGTAACTGGCTTGGAGCAATAAGCAATTGGGTTTCACTCCAAGAGAAGCATGAAACATTCCTTTGTGTAGTTGATTTACATGCAATTACTACAGAATATGACCCCAAACAACTTTCTAAAAATACACTTTCCACTGCAGCTTTATATGTTGCTTGTGGTATAGATCCTAATATTTGTTCTATTTTTGTTCAAAGCCAGATATCTGCACATTCAGAACTTTGTTGGATATTAAATTGCATGACTCCGATAAATTGGATGGAAAGAATGATCCAATTCAAGGAAAAATCTGTTCAGCAAGGTAATAATGTTTCTATTGGATTATTTGATTATCCAATCTTAATGGCTGCTGACATTTTGTTATACGATGCTGATTATGTTCCAGTAGGGGAAGATCAAAAACAACACTTAGAACTTGCCAGAGATATTGCACAACAGAGAATTAATGCCAAATTTAGTAAGGAAGAAAACATATTAAAAATTCCTCAACCAATAATTATGAAAAAAGGTTCAAAGATAATGAGCTTAAATGATGGATCAAAAAAAATGAGCAAAAGTGACATTAACGAGGGTAGTCGAATTAATTTGTTAGATACTCCTGAAATAATTACAAAAAAAATAAAAAGAGCTAAAAGTGATAGTTATATGGGAATGGAATTTAATAATCCCGAGAGGCCTGAATCCAGAAATCTTTTAATGATTTATTCATTATTAAGTGGTAAAGAAGTTTCTGAATTAGAGAACGATTTTTCTCAAACAGGATGGGGGACATTTAAAAAAATATTTACAGAACAAATAGTAGAATCGCTTAAACCTATTCAAGAAAGATATCAGGTTCTGATTAACGATCCATATGAGTTAAATAAGATCCTTATCCAAGGTAAAGAGAAAGCTGAAGCAGTGGCAAATAAAACCCTTAGTAGAGTTAAATCTGAATTAGGATTCTTTGAAATAGAGAAATAAATCATGCCAGAAATAACATTACCAGATGGATCTAAAAAAGTATTTGAAAAGCCTGTAACGATTAAAGAAATAGCTCAGAGTATTGGAACCGGCTTAGCCAAAGCAACAATTGCAGGAAAAGTAAATGATGTTCTTTTTGATGCAACACTTCCCATAGATAATGATTCTAAAGTGGTAATAATTACATCCCGTGATAAAGAGGGTATTGAGATAATTAGACATTCCTTTGCTCATTTGATTGGTCATGCCGTTAAACAACTTTATCCAAATATAAAAATGGCAATCGGTCCAGTAATTGATAATGGCTTTTATTATGATATTTTTTCTGAATATAGATTTACCCCTGAGGATTTAATAAAAATAGAAAATAGAATTCATAACTTAATTAAAAAAAATTATGATGTTGAGATTTTACAAGTTACCAAAAAAGAAGCAATTAAAACTTTTCAAGAAAGAGGTGAAACTTTTAAGTTAAGAATAATCGAAGAAATT
Organism: Prochlorococcus sp. AG-335-I21; assembly: GCA_003282225.1. GTDB lineage: Bacteria > Cyanobacteriota > Cyanobacteriia > PCC-6307 > Cyanobiaceae > Prochlorococcus_A. The sequence continues at coordinate 18,043 of QBZO01000017.1, read as the reverse complement.
CCTGATGAAGGTCTCATCAATTTGTATAAACACGAAGAATATATTGATATGTGCAGGGGGCCTCATGTTCCAAATACAAGCCACCTTAGACATTTTAAATTATTAAAGTTGTCTGGTTCATATTGGAGAGGTAATAGTGAAAATGAATCATTACAGAGAATCTATGGAACTGCTTGGGCTAAAGAGAAAGAACTCAATGATTACTTAACAAGAATCGAAGAGGCGGAAAAAAGAGATCATAGAAAACTTGGAAAAAAACATTCACTCTTTCACATACAAGAAGAATCTCCAGGTATGATTTTTTGGCATCCAAATGGATGGACAATCTACCAAGTTCTTGAAAAATATGTAAGAGAAATACTTAATAAAAATGATTATCTAGAAATTAAAACCCCTCAAGCTGTTGATAAATCTCTTTGGGAAAAATCAGGTCATTGGGATAAATTCAGAGAAGATATGTTCACTACGGCATCAGAAAATAGAACTTATGCAATAAAACCAATGAATTGTCCTTGCCATATTCAAGTATTTAATCAAGGTTTAAAAAGTTATAAAGATTTACCTATTCGCCTTGCTGAATTTGGTTCTTGTCACAGAAATGAACCCTCTGGTGCATTGCACGGTTTAATGAGAGTTAGAAATTTTACTCAAGACGACGCACACATTTTCTGCACAGAAGAACAAATACAAGCTGAAGTTTCTACTTTCATTGATCTTGTTTTCGAGGTTTATAAAACTTTTGGTTTTGATGAAATTATTATCAAATTATCAACCCGTCCTGAGAAAAGGGTGGGTAGTGAAAATATTTGGGATAAATCAGAAGAGGCACTTATGAAGGCTCTTGATAATAAAAGTATTAAATGGGAATTACAGCCTGGAGAAGGGGCTTTTTATGGTCCAAAAATAGAATTTTCTTTAAAAGATTGTCTAGATAGAATTTGGCAATGTGGAACAATTCAAGTTGATTTCTCAATGCCTATAAGATTAGATGCAACTTATGTAGATTTAAATAACGAAAAAAGAAATCCAGTAATGCTACACAGGGCAATTTTGGGATCTTTTGAAAGATTTATAGGAATCTTAATAGAACAATATGAAGCCAAGTTCCCAATCTGGCTTGCACCTTATCAAATAATTTTGTTGAGCATTACCGATAGGAATATTGAGAAATGTTTGAAATTTAATCAATTAATTAATATTAAGGGATATCGTTCGAAAGTTGATATTAGAAATGAAAAAATAGGCTATAAGATAAGAGAAGCAACTATTGGAAGAATTCCATTAATTGCAGTTATTGGCGATAAAGAAGAAGAAGTTGATTCAGTTGCTTTAAGAGCCTTGGATGGAAAAGATTTAGGAATTTTTAAGTTAGATGATCTTTATAAATTAATGAATAATTTAATAGAAAAAAAAGGAAGAACAGAATAATTTTGACAAATGAATTTTCTTGCTTGTGATCTAGGAGGTACAAAAGTTCTTTTAGGAATTTTCAAAAACGATGCTAATACTTGTACCCCAAATTTAATTTTTAAAAAAAAATATGTATCTTCTGAATGGGATTCATTTGACGTAATTCTAGAAGATTTCTTAAAAAATGAATGCAAAAACATTAATCATCCTTTTTCTGCGTGTTTCGCAGTGGCAGGTCCCATATCTAATAACAATGCAGAAATTATTAATTTATCGTGGAATATTTCTGGCGATGGATTAAAAAAGAAATTTAAATTTAAAAGTTGCGAGCTAGTAAATGATTTTGCAGTGCAAATTTATGGAATACCTTTTTTAAAAAAAAATCAATATTCTGCTATTCAAAAGGGAGACGGTTCAGTAGGGGTCAACAAAGATTTACATGCAATCGTCGGAGCAGGAACTGGTCTAGGCATTGCAAAAGGCATAATATCTGGAAATGAAGTAAAAGTTTTAGCTAGCGAAGGTGGTCATGTTGAATACTCGCCAAAGTCAGATTTAGAATGGGAATTAAAGAATTGGCTCAAATATTCTTTAAAAGTTGAGAGAATATCTTGTGAAAGGATCATTAGTGGGACTGGGTTATCAAGAATAGCTGAATGGAGACTTAGCAAACCTGATGCCAAAAACCATCCTCTACAAAAATACTTAAAAGAATTAAAAAATTCTGATAATTTGAGAAAAGAACTTCCTCAAGAAATTTGTAATCTTTCTAATCAAGGTGATAACATAATGGCCCAAGTTGAGAGAATATGGTTAGATGCTTACGCTTCTTTGTTGGGTGACGTTGCTCTTCAAGAATTATGTTATGGAGGGCTATGGATTTCTGGAGGAACTGCTCCAAAACATTTCATAAACTTTAAATCAGGTTTATTTATGAAACAATTTTCAGATAAAGGAAGATTAAAAGATATTCTTGAAAATATACCTGTGAATGTAATCTTAGATGAAGAGTTTGGATTATTTAGCGCAGCCTGCAGAGCAAAAATGCTTTCACAAATAAAATAATCTTCATATGTCTTCTCCAGAAGTAGGAAAAAAAATTATAGTAACAGTTCCTTCTACAACTGCTAATTTAGGTCCTGGATTCGACTGCTTAGGCGCAGCATTAGATTTATATAACGAATTTATATTTACAAGAATAGATGGAGGCGGGGATCGATTTGATTTGATAATGGAGAGCACTGATGGTAATCATTTAAGAGGAGGCCCAGAAAATTTAGTTTTTAGGGCTGCACAGAAAGTATGGGAAAGTGCAAATATCAAACCTTTTGCCCTTGAAGCTAGAGTGAAATTAGCAGTTCCCCCTGCTCGCGGACTAGGGAGTAGTGCCACAGCAATAGTTGCGGGACTAATCGGAGCAAATGCGATTATGAACTCCCCTTTACCTAAAGAAAAACTTTTAGAACTTGCAATTGATATTGAAGGTCATCCTGATAATGTAGTTCCTTCTCTTTTGGGGGGGCTTTGTTTAACTGCCAGGTCATCTTCTCAGAGATGGAGAATTATTAAATGTGACTGGCACGATTCCATTAAAACTGTAGTTGCGATACCTGCTATACGTCTTAGTACTAGTGAAGCAAGGAGAGTAATGCCGAAGAATGTACCTATTTCTGATGCTGTAACAAATATGGGAGCACTTACGTTATTACTAAACGGCTTAAAAACAGGTAATGATGAATTAATAAAAGAGGGAATGTTTGACAAATTACATGAACCATACCGATGGAAGCTTATTAAAGGTGGATTGGAAGTTAAAGATGCCGCACTACAAGCTGGCGCTTTGGGCTGTGCAATTAGTGGGGCAGGGCCAAGTATATTAGCTTTGTGTAAAAAGGATAATGGTAGAGAAGTCAGTCAGGCAATGGTAAAAGCTTGGGAAAACTCAGGCGTGGCAAGTAGAGCACCATATTTGAACGTCCAAACAACAGGCAGTCAATTTAGGGACATCTCTGGTAAGTAGTTTTACTTAGGCATTTTTAATGTTATAGTCTCAAGCTAGAACAACTTCAACTAGAATAAAAAAATTATTCATTATTCTATGAATTTAGAATCTTTTCCTTTACTATCCTCTATTGTTTTATTACCCTTAATTGGGGCATTGATAATGCCTTTCATAAGTTCTAAGGAAGGAGAAGATAATACACTCCCAAGAAATATCTCATTAAGTTTTTTATTTATAGATTTTCTTCTCATAATTGGAGTACTTTTCCAAAAATTTGATACAACAAATGGCTCACTACAACTTGTTGAAAGATTAATTTGGCTACCCTCAATAGGTTTAGAATGGTCTCTTGGCGTAGATGGATTATCTGCACCATTAGTAGCTTTGAGTGGATTAATAACATTTTTATCAGCTGCAGCTAGTTGGAAGATAAAGAAAAAATCTAATTTATATTTTGCTCTTTTATTAGTTCAGGCATCAGCTCAAGCATTAGTTTTCCTATCTCAAGATTTCTTGTTATTTTTCTTGGCTTGGGAATTAGAACTGGTTCCTGTCTACCTTCTTATTGCTATTTGGGGAGGCAAGAAAAAATTATATGCAGCTACAAAATTTATTCTTTATACGGCTTTAGCATCCTTACTAATACTTATAAGTGGACTTGCACTTGCGTTGAGCGGGGATACCTTTACCCTAAATCTTACGGAATTAACAAATAAACATGTAACAGGTAGTCTCGCATTATTATCTTATTTAGGATTTTTAATAGGTTTTGGAGTTAAACTTCCTATCTTCCCATTGCATACTTGGCTACCTGATGCTCATGGGGAAGCCAATGCTCCAGTATCAATGTTACTAGCGGGAATCCTTTTAAAGATGGGGGGATATGCTCTCTTAAGATTCAATGTGCAAATATTACCCGAAGTGCATCTACAACTTGCACCTGCTTTAATTATTCTTGGGATTATAAATATAATTTATGGAGCCTTAAATGCATTCGCACAAGATAATGTAAAGAGAAGAATCGCATGTAGTTCAGTAAGTCATATGGGTTTTGTTCTTCTGGGTATTGGAGCAGTTGATGCTTTAGGTATAAGCGGAGCAATGCTTCAAATGATAAGCCATGGGCTTATAGCAGCAGCAATGTTCTTCGTTACAGGTTCCTTCTATGAGAGAACAAATACTCTTTCAATTCCAAACATGGGTGGTTTAGCAAAGGTCTTACCAATAACATTTGCTTTTTTCCTGGCGAGCTCACTAGCGTCCCTGGCCTTACCAGGAATGAGTGGATTTATAAGCGAAATCACCGTATTTTTAGGGATCACAAGTCAAGAGGGTTTTAGCTCTCTTTTTAGATCAATCACAATTCTTATTGCAGCAATTGGTCTTGTCCTAACGCCCATATATCTTCTTTCGATGTGTAGAAGAGTATTTTTCGGACCTAGAATTCCTGCGCTAGCTACTGTAAAAGAAATGAATGGGAGAGAATTGACAATTGGGTTCAGTTTATTATTGCCTACTTTAGTAATAGGTTTTTGGCCAAAAATTGCCATAAATTTATATGAATCTTCAACAAACGCTCTCAGTCAACAACTAACTTTAGCTAAATTAATTGGGCTAATCTCAAACATTAGTCAATTTAATCTTTGATAAAATGGAAACTTCAATTTTTAATTACGGAGAATTACCAGAATTTAACAAATTTACTTCCGATAGAATTAATCAAGAATTTCCAAGCGTAATAGAAAAGATAAATCTAGATTTCAAAAAAATTGAAAAATTTTTATCTAATTACTTAGAACAAGAAATTTTAGAATGGGACAAAGTAATAAATCCTTTAAATGACGTTAATGAGACACTAAGGTGGAGTTGGGGAGTTATAAGTCATCTTAATGGAGTAAAAAATTCTGAAAGCTTAAGAGAAATATACTCCAAGTTTCTACCTGAAATTATTAATTTAAGTAATAAGTTTGGACAAAGTAAAATTATTTATAATTCTCTTGTAAAGCTTAAAGAAACAAATAATTTTGATGAAATCAAAAATAGAATTCTAGATAAAGAAATTCTCGAAATGGAACATAGAGGTATTTCATTAGATACAGATACCCAGAAAGAATTCAATGTTACTTCTGAAAAGCTTGGAAAACTATCTACAAATTTTAGCAATAATGTCTTAGATGCAACTAATTCTTGGTCGTTAATCCTAAATGATAAATCTCAAATAGATGGAGTTCCAGAAAGGGTTTTAGAATTAATGTCAATATCAGCTCACAAATATTTAAAAAAAGAAGGAGAAGCCGATGCAAAAAATGGTCCATGGAAATTAAGTTTAGATATTCCGACTTATACCGCGTTTATGACATATGCCAATGACCGTACTCTCAGGGAAAAATTATATAAAGCTTTTGTAAGCAGAGCCTCTTATGGAGAAAAAAATAACTCTCAAATAATTGAAGAAATTCTATCTCTTAGGACTAAACAGGCTAAACTTCTTGGTTATGAAAGCTGGGCAGAATTAAGCCTTTCAACAAAAATGGCTAAGGAAATTAATAATGTTGAAAAACTTTTAGAGGAGATTAGAAAGCCTGCCTTTAAAACAGCCAAAAATGAATTAGTTAGACTTAATAAGTTTTCAAAAGATAATGGATTCCCTATCTCTGAAGATCTTCAATCATGGGACATTAGCTATTGGTCGGAGCTTCTCAGAAAGGAAAAACTTAATTTAGATCAAGAATCACTTAGGCCCTGGTTCCCTCTGAATGATGTTTTAAAAGGTCTTTTTAAACTTAGTGAAAAGCTATTCGACATTAAAGTAATTGAAGCCATAAATGAAGCTCCTATATGGAATGATGACGTTTTGTTTTTTAATATCCTAAATAAAGATGAAGAAAAAATAGCTTCATTTTATCTGGATCCCTACTCTCGTCCCGAGTCAAAGAGGGGAGGAGCCTGGATGGACGAATGCCTTAACAAAAACAATATTGGTAGAAATACATTACCTGTTGCTTATTTAGTCTGTAATCAAACTCCGCCATCCAAAGACAAACCAAGCTTGATGAGTTTTGATGAAGTTCAGACCTTGTTTCATGAATTTGGTCATGGTCTTCAACATATGCTTACCACAGTAAATCTTCCACAAGCAGCCGGTATTAATAATGTAGAATGGGATGCTGTTGAACTTCCAAGTCAATTTATGGAAAACTGGTGTTTTCACAAAAACACTTTATTAAATATTGCGAAACACTATAAAACAGGGGAGGAATTATCTGATGAGAATTTCGAAAAATTAGTAAAGAATAGAACTTTTAATTGCGGGATGGGTACTCTAAGACAATTACACTTTGCAATTACAGATATAAGATTGCATAGCAATCTATATAATAATCAGGATAAAAATTCTAATGAGATCAGAAATGAAATATCCAGAAATACAACAGTAATTGAACCAATAGAAGAAGATAAATTTCTTTGTTGCTTTAGTCACATATTTGCAGGAGGTTATTCAGCTGGATATTATTCTTATAAATGGGCCGAGGTTTTGAGTGCTGATGCTTTTTCTATGTTTGAAGAGGCAGACTTAGAAAATAACCAAAATATAAAGGCAATAGGTAAAAAATTCAAAGATACAATTTTAAGTCTTGGAGGAAGTATCTCTCCTTTAGAGGTATTTAAATTATTTAGAGGCAGAGAACCAAAAACCGACTCTTTGATAAGACATTTAGGTCTATCATCTGTTAATTAAGTAGACTGTCGACAATTTTATCGATGGCATTTGGATTTCTAACTAAATTTTTATGTTTATATATTTTTAATGATATTTTCTCCCCTGAGTTCAAACTAGCTCTCCATCCAGGAAAAACCATAAGATCCCAATAAGTAAAAAAGCTAATACAATCAATTCCACTAAGAAGATAATCGGATCTAGAAAGCTCTCTTAATAAGAGACTATTTATTTTCATCTCAGATATTCCTTTAAAAGGATATTTAGGAATTAATTGAGATGCAAGAGTTCCTTTATGAGGCGACCCAATAGTTATAAATCTTCTAGTCCTTTTATAACCATTTAATTTTTTAATCCAATATCTACCAATTATTCCACCCATCGAGAAACCCAAAATATCAAGCTTTTTTTCATACCCATATTTCTCTAAAATTAAATCATTTAATAAATTAGTTAATTCAACAATAGATGTCATTCCATATTGATGTTTTAAAGTTGGGGCAAAATATTCAATTCCAATTTCATCAAGTTTTGAAGTTATCGAAGAAAATATATCTGCTGTGTTCCAGAGACCATGAATTAATATTATGGGATTTCTTTTTGACAATACCGTTAATTATTTTCAAAAACTCTTACTATTGAAACCTCACCATCAAAACCAGTAATTGGAGGTTTACATTTTGTTAATATAATTTTAATTCTGCTAAGTTGAAACTCTTCATCAATAATTTTTAAAATTTCATTTGAATATTTCTCAATAGTTAAGCAACATATTTTCTTGGATTGATATTTTAATATTTTAACTAATTTCGAATAATCAACTGTACTTTTAATATCATCATTTTGAGTACAATTTTCAAAATCAGACCATAAAAATAGATCTAAACTAAAAAGTTGACCTAGGTCCCTTTCTTGTTCTAAAACACCAACTCTTGCCCAAAGTTTAATATCCTTAATTTTTAAATATGTTTCCATTTCTAAGAGTTAAACATCTTTATGTGAATAGATTAATTTTCCAGATGAAAAATCATCAACAATATGGCCTTCGCCTCTTAAAAAATACTTATAAGTTACTAGCCCCTCGAGTCCTACTGGGCCTCTTGGGGGCAATGTCTGTGTAGATATCCCAACTTCTGCTCCAAAGCCATATCTAAAACCATCTGCGAATCTTGTTGAGCAATTATGAAAGACACCTGAACTATCTATCTCGCTCATAAATTTATTAGCATTAATGATATTTTCCGTAATTATTCCATCTGTATGTTTTGAACTAAATTTTTGTATATGAGCAATTGCTTCTTCTAAATCATTAACAATTTTTATAGAAAGAATAAGATCTAAATATTCAGTTTGCCAGTCCTCATAATTAGCTTCAAAAGCAACACCCAATTGAAAAGATTTTTTATCTCCAATCAATTTAACATCGTTAGAGTTAAACATTGGAATAGCCTTATTCAAAAATTCAGAGGCAGTATCTTTATGTATTAAAAGAGTCTCAACAGCATTACATGCAGCTGGATATTGAATCTTACTATCTAAAGCCACTTTTAAAGCCATATCGAGATTTACTTCGTTATCTATATATAAATGACAAATTCCATCAGCATGTCCTAAGACAGGAATTTCTGTATTCTCTTGTATAAATTTAACGAGTTCATTGCTTCCTCTTGGAATTATTAAGTTTATATATTTTTCTAAATTCAACATTGCCATACTATCTTTTCTACTTGTGAGAAGACAGATTGCATTTTCATCAAGATTTGAATCTTGCAAACCCTCCTTAAGTGCAGAAACTATTGCAAGATTAGTGAAATTTGCTTCACTTCCCCCTTTTAGCATTACTCCATTTCCAGATCTAATGGCCAGAGAACTTATTTGCATTACAGCATCGGGTCTTGATTCAAAAATCACTCCTAATACTCCTATGGGTACTGTTTTTCTTTCAAGGATTAAACCTTTGGAAAGTTCCCTTTTTATTTGAATTTGACCAACTGGATCAATCAAATTCCCAACTTGTCTTACCCCTTCAATTCCTAAATTAAGTTTTTCTTTTGATAGCTTTAATCTAGAAAGTAAGGACTTTGAAATTCCTTTAATTTCTGCTTTTTTATAATCTTCGATATTAGCCTCAATTATTTCTTTAGAGTTTTTTTCTAAATAATCAGCCATTAAGTTCAAGGCTCTAATTCTGTCATCATTATTTGTTTGACTTGTTTTAATTGAAGCCTGACGAAGTTGCTTTGCTTTTTCTAGAAGTTCATTATCAGGAATTGGTACTTCAAATATATCAGTCATAATTAAGTTTAATTCACCTAATAATAATTCAAAATAAGCATTCTTAAAACTTTTATTTTAGGAATTAATATCTGAAAAATAATTGAACTTGACTTTTCCACTCTCCCTCTGAATCTAGAGAACCTAATAATTCTAAGTTTGGATTAGCTTGTAAAGTAAGTATTCCTAAAGGTGGTAAATCATCTCTATCTGGAGTAGCTTGAACAGCAAAGTTAACTCTATCAGTAATATCAAGACCTATTTCGGCAATCCAAGCTTGAGTAGACAATCCAGCATTTGAAGATGATTCATCAGTATCATCTACATCAAGGTTTTCATTAGAAAAAACATTATTAATTGATTCATTATTTTCTATTAGAGCCGGATACAAAGACAATTGAAATTTCTCACTAAATCCATTTGCCGTATTAAGTTGAGAAATAAATGCTCTATTTATTAAATTCGCAGAGTTTCCTCCTATCAAACCAATAATTTGAGATCTGTTATAACTTGGACTACTTCTTAATTGTATTTTTCTATTTTCATCCTCAAACGATAATTGATCTAAAAATCCTTCATATGATGCTTCGATTTTTATAAGTCTTGTATTACCGATACCAACCGCTCCAAAACCACTTGAACTAACATTCGCATCTATACCTCTTGAAATATTAAGATCTTGATTATTTTCACTAATTGGTATTATTGAATCTGGAACTTTACTAGTAAGTGAAAAGTTAATAAAAGGAACAATGCCACTTCTGGAGGCAAATAAAATATAATTTTCTTTATTTTTATCTAATTTGAATGGTGTTGTATATAAATTTGCTGTACCTTTAGTTAAATTAATAAGGCCTCTAGCATTTAAATCTTCTCCAACCTGTCCATTAAAATTTAAATCTAACTTGGTATCTAAATAAGCCTTAACTATGCCTGCATATTGAATTCTAAAATCCGGCCCAAGTTTTAATTGTAGATTCTTAAAACTTAATTTTTCAAGATAATTTGGTAAGTTTTCTCCTAAAAGAAAAGAATTTAATATAGTTTCATTAGAAATTATTTCAATATTTTTATCTTTTTCCCAAAACATTTCTGGCCAATTTCTTTCATAATTTCTTTCTTTAAAATTATTTTTTTTATTAGTATTATTTAAATTAATTAACCCATTTTTTAGTGCTAACTTTCCACTAAATAAGGGATCTTTGAATGAACCACTAATATTGATTTTAGAATCAGTTAGAAATTTTATATTATTAGATTTAATATTAAAATTATTAGTCAATAAGCTAATATCTTTTTCATTTAAACTATTTTTACTATAAAAAGGTAAAACCCCCTTAATAAAAATATTTCCAGAAGCATCATCAGAAGCTTTAAAGCTTTTGATTTCTATTTGATCAAAATCAAAAATTATTGTGCTATTAATATTTTTAATGACATTACTATAAATATCAATTTCAGAATCCTTGATAAAAACAAAACCATTAGCAATAGGTTTATTAACAGTTCCTTTTATTATCATTCTGAGAGTTACATCACCTTTTTTAAAAGTGAAATAATCATCGGCAAAGATATCTAATAATTCAATAAATTTTCCATTACCATTTAATCTCAAGTCTAAATTATCCTCTCTGTTAAAAGGAATAGAACCTGAAATATTTATTGGGATGTTTGAATTATTCAATAAAAAAGATAAATCTAAATCAAAAATCGAATCACCATATTCGACTTCTCCAATATCTATTTTGATCGGACTATTATTAATTGATGTATTATTCGAAGAAATATTAGTAGCAAAGAATTTTTTATCTAAATTATAAATTAAATTAATATCCAAATTTCCTTCAAAGTCTCTTGGTTTATCTAAAAATATATTTATAGTTTTTAAAGGTAATTTATAAATATTCAAAATACCTTTTCCTGTAAAAATTCCTCCTTCTAAATCTAGAGAAAACTGTTCTCTAGAACTTTTTTTACTTTCGCTTTTAATATCAAAATATCCATTTAATTTAGTTTTTAATTTAAAATTAGATTTATTATTTCCTTCTATAGATATATTTGCATCATATCTACTTTGAAATTTATCCAAATATCTTTTTAAATTAAATTTATCTTCTAAAGTTTTGTCATTATTTAAAAAATTATTTATAAAAAGTATTTTTTCGTTAAATGAGCTTTCAATATTATCAATTTCGATATCATCCAAGGCTCTAGAATTACTATTAGGAAGAAATTTATTATTGTCAAAATTTAAAATATCGTTTGCTGTTTGTAATGTCCAACTAGTACTAATATTGTTAAAATTTATATTAAAATTATCATCTTTATTAGACTCATATTCAAGATCAATCGTACCTCCATCAATTGGATAAAGTGATGAATTAACGTAAAATGATTTATTATCAAGAGTAAAATCGAATAATGAATTAGCAAACTTTATATTCCTATATTTGCCCAAACTCCAAGCTAAACGACCATCAAAATAAGTTTGATCTTTAGATATAAAACCAGAACCATTAACGATTCCACTAACTCTATCGAATTCATTATTACCAATAGCCAATTCAAGCTCATCTAAAGGAAAATTATTTGCATTCCAACGATACTTATCATCATCTTTAATTAAATTTATACTACCTTTATTGGAATTAAATATTCTGCTAAAGGTTATATTCTCTAACTTAATCTTTGAATCAAGATTAAAGGTAAGGAAAGAAGGCACTGGTGAATATCTATTCTTCATATTTACTACATATTTATTATTTTGATTTTTAATCTCACCCTCCCATATTTCTCTTATCCTTATGCCTTTGTAATGAGGATAATCAACATTAAAATTTATTTTAATATCAGGTTTATTTATCTCACCTTTTAATTCTCCTTTAGCAGTAATAAAACCTCTTATCTTATCTTTACGGAAAATATTTAAATTAGATAATTGGGTTCTATTAAGAATAAAACTTGAATTAATTTTTCCAAAATTTATACCCCTTTTATCAACCCAATAGGGTATATTTCCTGATAGTTGTATTTCAGGATTTAAACTATCTAAATATCCAATATTACCTTTTAAATTTATATTATTAATATTTTTATTTAAAGGAACATTAAGATTAAAATCAGAGATTAAAGTACCATAATTAAGATTATTTGTATCCGCGATAATATTATTACCTTTGCATAAAAACCTTATAGAATCACTTTTTATATCCTCTACTAAATTATTAGTTTTTAATCTTAAGTTATTGAAAGAAAGATTACCATTGCAAGAAGTTTTTTTAGAAGATTTATAAAATTTAAAATTAGATTTAATATTCCCTCCTCTTATAGCAAATTTCCTATCACCAAAACTATACTTAGATCCTTTCAAGTTTATCCCACGGGATAATATCTCGAAATTAAGAAAGTCTTTATTTAATTTAGTATTTAATTTTAAATTTAAATTACCTTTACCCTTAGTATATGTCTGAAAATTACCAATAAACTGCTTAGCTTTTGATTTATATATCAATTCTCCTTTTACTTTAGTCTCTATTCCGATATCCTTTAATTTGAAATTTACAGATTCGTTTAAATTAAAATTTAGATCATAGTTTACTTTACTTTTTATAAATCTGTTTTTATTACCATCAGATTTCACCCTTTTGAAAAAATCATTATTTATTTCAATTTTAGTTTTTTTTGGTTTTACATTAAAAATCCATCTTTGATTTAAAAATGATCTAATTGGCATTATGCCTACGTAGATATTCTTCGATACGATTTCAGAATTTAAATTATTTTTATCAATAATTTTTAGATTATTTAAAGATATACCAAGAAATCTGATCCCAGAATAATCCCCCAAATGTACTTCTTTATTTAAAAATTTTTCTATCCTATTTTCAAGTATGGGTTTTCTATTGGTATAGAAATCTTCAAGAAATTTATTTAATAAAAAAGTTCCTAAAAAGCTAATTGATAAAGTAGTCCCTAAGAAAAAAAGCTTTTTATTAAAATTTAGAGATCTAATTTTTTTCAAGTTAGAATCCCAAAATAGAGTAGGCTTACAAAATATAAGAAATTAATCAGGTTAAAGCCACTAAATGTCTTTTTTTGAACTATTAGCGAATACACCTAAGATATTTGGATTTTTAGGAATATTTCTTTTTCTAGTTACTTTGATTGCATTTATTTTTAACTTTGGTTTTAAATTTAGAATTACAGGTGCGACAATATTTTCATTATTACTCTCTTTAAGCAGTTGGGCTTTTATACAGAGCTATACAGATAATGTAAAAATAGATGGAGCTAAATATGTTCCAATTGTTTACGATAATGGATTTGATTTAATTGTTACAAAAGCTGATAGTGAATTTCCAGAGGAAGCAATTGAACCGACTTTAAAACAATTATCTGAAAATCTTAAAAAAGGTAGTAGATCAGGATCAAAAGTAAAAATTAAAATTAGGAAACTTGAGAAGATATCCAATGACGTTAGTAAGCCAGTAATTATTGGAGAAATAGAAAAAAGCTTTAATATGAATTAGATGAATAAATGATAGAAGAAAAATTTTTAGAAATTTTACCCGAAAATTTCAGACATGAAAAATCTTTTTTAATTAAAAAGAAACTAGATAACTTTAAAAGATTAAGTCAACTTAGTGATTCTGAATTAAATATCATTCAAAAATCTCATTCATTATGTACACTAAATAATTTAAGAAAAATCAGAGCTATTGCTAATTTTAAAAATGAGCTTTCAATAACTCCATATGAATCTTACTTACTATTACACTGTGGTATAGGGTCTATTCAATCTCTTTCAATTTTAAACCCATATAATCTCAAAGAGAGAATTGGAAGATTGGAGAGAAGTCTTAGAACTAAAACTCAAACAAATATAACTTTATCCAAGTTAAAAGATTGGATAAAGAGGGCTAATGAAATCTGTAAATCTATTTAAAAATCTTGGTTAAAAGATTTATTTAATGTAGAATTTTAAAAAGATTATAAATAAAATGAATAACTTTTTTTTATTATTATTTTTATCGGTAGCATATATAAATCCTGTTTTAAGTCAATCAGGTCTTTTGGAGACTGTCAAAAAGAATCCTGGTAATGCTATTAAGATGTGTAATAAATTTAAAGAATTAAATTCAAAAGGCATCTCAGCAAGTTCAGATCAAGCTATAGAGTTTGTTTCAAAAAAAAATAACTTGAATCCAATTAATGCTGAAATTCTATCTATTTATGTAATTGGTCTTCATTGTCCTCAGGTTATATAAACACTTAAATGCGCGAAGTAAAATGGGTTGATAAGTCTTTAAAATTAAATGATGGAGTTGAATTAGTATCAAGAATTTGGACACCTAAAGATAAAGGTTCTTGGCCCGCGCTATTAATGAGACAACCATATGGAAGAGAAATAGCTTCAACAATTACTTATTCTCATCCTGAATGGTGGGCTTCAAAAGGTTACATAGTAGTAGTACAAGATGTTAGAGGTCAGGGGTCATCTGGTGGAGTATTCAAAGGGTTCTCTCAAGAACCTAGTGATACATCAGAAACGCACCAATGGGTAAGATCTTTAAAAGAATGCAATGGAAAACTTGGATTATATGGCTTTTCATATCAAGGATTAACTCAACTTACGGGAACAAAAGATTCAAAGCCTCCTGATTGCTTATCTCCCGCAATGACGGGGATAGATTTAAAAAATCATTGGAGTTCGGATGGTGGAGCGTTTTGGTGGAATAATAATATTGCGTGGGGATTACAAATAGCTGCCTTAAAGATGAGAAGGGAAAATAACTCTTTAGGATGGGAAGAAATAAGATCAGCCCTAGAAAATAAAAGTTATTTAAGAAAAGGATTAGATCTTTTAAAAAAATATGATCCTAATAACTTCATACTTGAATGGCTTAACAATCTAAATCAAAATAAAGATTTTCTAGAGATAAAACTTATTTCATCATGGCTAAAAAAACCAATGTTAATTATTGGTGGTCTTTGGGATCCTCATCTAGGAGGAGCATTTGATCTCTATCAAAAATCAAAAGCAGCAGGTGGAAATCCTGAAATAATTATAGGGAATTCTACACATCTAAATTGGTGGGAGGGATCACAAAATACTTTGTTAGATTTTTTTGATACCCACCTCAAAACAAATAAAGAAGTTAATAAAACAAATTCTTTTAAGAATAAAAAAATTTGGAATCTTACATTAAAAAAATGGGATGTAATTGAAGAAGACAAGATTCAAGATTGCAAATTTGGTCTTGAAAGTAATGGAACAGCTAATTTCGAAATTATTGATGGGAGTCTCCTTTTGAATTCAAGAGGGTCGGGCTGGTTTTCAATTGTTCATGATCCTTGGAGACCATTTCAAGCAGAAGGAGGACACTTAGGTCCAAATCCTGGGTTATTTGATAGATATATTTTTGACAAAAGATTAGATGTGGGTGTTTTTCAAACCAATTCCTTCGAAGAAGATCTTCAACTTTCAGGAATACCTATACTTGAAACCTCTGTAAAGAGTGACAAGAAAAGCTTTGATATATGTCTTGCTTTGTCTCTTGTTAATGAAGAAGATAAAACTGTAAACCAATTTTCAACTGGATTTTTAAGAGTTAAAAATTTACAAATAGACGAAAAATGTGATTGCGAAATCGCAATGCATCCTACTAATATTACGATTCTAAAAGGTACAAAACTAAGGTTATCTATATCAGCTGCTGCATACCCAGCTATTGGTGTTAATTCAGGATTTGGTGACGATATACTTGGTGCCCCAACTATTAATCACAAAATAATAACTTTAAGTTTTGAACTAAATAAAACATTTATGAAAATGACTCCATTTTTCAATTAATTTTTTTATTTGGTTGATAATTTGATAAACTAATTCCTTAACAGCTACCAGTCATGAAAGAAACTATTCAAGCAGACTGGATTAAATCAGAAGCTTTCAACCTCGAAAATTGTTGCAATGATAATCCATTACATATTTTAGGTCCCCATTTCGTTAATGGACAGTGGATAACAAGAGTATGGATGCCTGAAGCAGATGAAGTAAATATTATTTTTAAAGATAAAACCTATAAAACAACTACGTTAAATCATAAATGGCTGTTTGAAGTAACACTTCCTGAAGATCCCAAAAATAATTATCAAATAAATGTGTCAAGAGGAGGAGTTTCTCATTCACAGCAAGATCCTTGGGCTTATAGGGAAGAATGGATGGGGGAATTAGACAGACACCTTTTTGCTGAAGGTAACCATCATCATATTTGGGAAAAAATGGGGGCTCACATCCATGAAGAAATAAATCAAAAAGGAGTAATGTTCTGTATTTGGGCACCAAATGCAAAATCAATCTCAATAATCGGAGATATAAATTCTTGGGACGGTAGACATCATCCTATGCAAAAAAGGCTGGGTGGTATTTGGGAATTATTTATGCCAATAATGAAAGAGGGAGATGCTTATAAATATGAAATAAGAACTCAAGAAGGACATATTTATGAAAAAGCTGATCCATATGGTTTCCTTCATGAAATCAGACCCCAAAATGGCTCAATAGTATCTAAACTTAACGATTTTGATTGGGAAGATGGTTCTTGGATAACTAATAGAGATTCATCTAGTCAAATTAATAAACCTATTTCAGTT
Source organism: Prochlorococcus sp. AG-335-I21 (assembly GCA_003282225.1). Lineage (GTDB taxonomy): Bacteria > Cyanobacteriota > Cyanobacteriia > PCC-6307 > Cyanobiaceae > Prochlorococcus_A. Next base: position 986 of record QBZO01000017.1, on the reverse strand, counting down.
TATGAGATGCATTTGGGAAGTTGGATGCACGATTCAATTGAGAATAAATATATTGAAAAAAATGGAGAGATAAGATCTCCAGTTCCTGCAGCAGATTTAAAACCTGGGACAAGGTTTTTAACTTATCCAGAGTTAACAGAAAAGCTTATCCCATATGTAAAAGAAAGAGGATTTACTCATATCGAATTAATGCCTATTTCAGAACATCCTTTCGATGGTTCCTGGGGCTATCAAGTTACAGGTTGGTACGCCCCGACAAGTAGATATGGCACTCCTAATGAATTTAAAGAGTTTATAAATAGATGTCATGCAGAGGGTATAGGTGTAATTTTCGACTGGGTTCCTGGCCATTTCCCAAAAGATAAGCATGGTTTAGCTTTCTTTGATGGTTGTCATCTTTATGAACATGGTGATCCTCGTATTGGAGAGCATAAGGAATGGGGTACTTTAATATTTAACTACAGTAGAAATGAAGTAAGGAATTTTTTGGTAGCAAACCTTATTTATTGGTTTGAGGAATTCCATATTGATGGGATAAGAGTAGATGCTGTAGCTTCAATGTTATATAAAGACTATTTACGTCCAGAGGGTGAATGGATTCCAAATGAAAATGGTGGGAATGAAAATTTAGAAGCTGTTAAATTTCTTCAGCAAGCAAACCATGTACTTTTTCAGCATTTTCCAGGCGCACTATCTATTGCTGAAGAATCCACAACTTGGCCAATGGTTACCGAGCCTACAAATGTAGGTGGACTAGGTTTCAATTTAAAATGGAATATGGGTTGGATGCACGATATGCTCGATTATTTTGAAATAGATCCTTGGTTTAGGCAATTTCATCAAAATAGTGTGACCTTTTCAATAACTTATAATTACACCGAAAATTTTATGCTTGCCCTAAGTCACGATGAAGTTGTTCATGGGAAAAGTCATCTTTTACATAAAATGCCAGGAGATGATTGGAAAAAATTCGCGAATACTAGGGC
>QBZO01000016.1 GCA_003282225.1 Prochlorococcus sp. AG-335-I21 | reverse complement strand
GCACAAATTACACACTAATTGCTATGTTAATTAAGAATAACTTTTTATTAATTTATTATGCTAAGTGGTAGTGATCTCCTTGCTAAAGTTAAAGAACTTGGTGATATTAGCAAGTCAGATCTTGTTCGTGCATGTGGATACGTTTCCACGAAAAAAAATGGAAGCGAACGTTTAAATTTCACTGCTTTTTATGAAGCACTTCTTGAAGCAAAAGGCATTAACCTCGGAGATACTGGAGTTGCAGGTATTGGAAAGGGTGGCAGAAAGTTAAGTTATATAGCGACAGTTCAAGGTAATGGTAATCTTTTGATTGGGAAAGCATATACAGCACTTTTAGACTTAAAAGCAGGCGATGAGTTTGAAATAAAGCTTGGGAGAAAACAAATAAGATTATTACCCTCGGAATAATCCCCATAAAATATTATTCTAATTATTAAGAATTAAAACCCCTTTTCATCTAGGGGTTTTTTAATAAAATAAACATACAAAATTAGTTTTTAAATTACATTTATTGATCAGCAGCTTTACGCATTTCTTCACAAAATTTACCAATTTGATTAACAACTTCCTTTTCATTACTATTAGAGATTCTTTTAACAAATGCACTTCCAATAATTACTCCATCTGCGCCCCATTTACGAACTTTATTAACATGTTCAGGAGAAGATATTCCAAAACCAACCGCTACAGGATTAATGCTTATTTCTTGTAATTTAGTAATAAGATTCTCAACTCTATTTTCCATTTTGTTTCTCTCTCCTGTTACTCCTGTCACGCTTACTAAATAAGTAAAACCTTTTGTATTTTTAGATATAATTTTCATTCTTTCAGAGGGAGTAGTAGGAGCAACTAATAATATCAAGTCTATAGAATAAGAACTGATTATTTCTGAAAATTTATTTGCTTCTTCCAAAGGAAGATCGGGAATTATTAATCCTGAGACTCCTACTTTAGATGCCAATTCACAAAAATTCTCAAGTCCAAAATTTAATACAGGATTAAAATAAGTGAAAAGTATTATTGGAATATGCAACTTATCCTTCAAAGACTCTAATAATTGAATAACATTTTTCAATGTAGTTCCTGACTTTAATGCTCTAGAAGCTGATAATTGAATTATTGGGCCATCAGCAAGAGGGTCGCTATAAGGGATTCCTAATTCAATAAGATCCGCACCCTTTTCTTGCAACTTTAACAAAATCTCTGATGTAGTCTCAATATTAGGATCACCTGCCATTATGAAAGGCATCAATGCTAATTTATCGTTTTTCTTTAGTTCCAAAAACTTCTTATTTATTTTTGAAAAAGTCTCATTCATAGGATTTTGTGTTTTTTTGTTTTCTTTCATGAATTTTTGAGATTTTTATTTGATAATTCTTAAGGAGTTTATGGATTTTTTTCTAAATCTTCCATTAGTTTTTCCTGCTCTTCTTTTGGTAATAAGTTAAATTTGGTCTCTAGTTTATCATTCACAATTTTTTCATACTCTTTTCTATAACGCTTCCTTTGTTCCATAAAAGTCATTTTTCCGTTTAAAACTCTAAGAAGATAAGATGAAACCCAAGTTATCACAATCACAATCAAGATAAAGTTTGAGATAGTGCTAGCTGTAAAGTTATCAAGACCGAATTGTGGGGCCAATTTATAACTTAACAGTCCTAATAATGAGATTAATAAACCTATTTGTACTACCTTACCTTTAGTCAATTATTTAACCTTTGCTATCTCCTCTTAATCTGAGATTTAAAAAAGGAGAAAATAAAATTAAACCTGGAAAAAAAAAGGAATACTAATCCATAAACTATTAACCTCTCAAATTTGCCCATAACATTCCATCTATTATTCATCCAGTAAAAAAGTATTAACGGAATAACAACTAAATAAATAGAAATAATTCCAACGTAGGCAACAAAAGTAGCAAATGAATTATTAAAAATACTTTCCATTTAAATTTCTGGTTTATTTAGTTAAAACTTAACAACTATTGAAGGTTATCGTAAGAACTAAAAATAAATAGTTTAAGAATGGGAGTGGGGGGACTTGAACCCCCACGAGCTAAAGCGCTCGACGGATTTTAAGTCCGGCGCGTCTACCAATTCCGCCACACTCCCAAATGGAATTTGCGCGTTCCAATCGTAGCCGAAACCATATCAATTAAACAAGAAAAATGCGAAAATTTACATTTTCTCAGTATCTTGAGAATAATTTAAATCTTTCTATCATTAAATTAATCTTTTTTAAAAAATTTAAGCTCATATCTTCCTGTACTTAATACAATTTCTTAATTTTTATTTAACTACACCCTCTACTCGCCAATTTAAAGTTTCACCTCCATGAAATGGTTTTATTTTTCCAACAACCTTATTTTTCTCAATTACTTCAATAAATTCTGGAATTTCATTTGAACTAGATACCAATCTTATTTTTTCTTTATTAATAGGTAAATTATAAAAAGTAGGTCCATTCAAGCTAGCAAACTTTTCGAATTGATTTAGTGAATTTTCCTCCTCAAAAACTTTTAAATAACTTTCTATTGCTACTGGAGAATTAAAAATGCCTGCACAACCACAAAAAGCTTTCCACTGTCTTAAGTGAGGAGCAGAATCTGTACCCAAGAAAAAGCATTCTTTTCCACTAGTAGCAGCTTTCCTTAAAGCAATTCTATTATTTTCTCTCTTAGCGACTGGTAAGCAGTAAAAGTCACTATTAAGACCTCCAAAGAACATTGCATTCCTATTTATGTGTAAATGATGCGGAGTAATAGTAGCTCCTAAATTATTACTCTGAACAAAATCAACTGCATGAGAGGTAGTTATATGTTCTAAAACAATCTTTAATTTTGGAAATTGATTTATTAAAGGTGAAAGTTCTTTATCTATAAAAACTTCTTCCCTATCAAAAATATCTACTTCAGGATCAGTTACTTCTCCATGAATTAAAAGTGGCATTCCAAGTTCTTGCATAACTTCAAATATTCCATAAAGATTTTCTATTTTTTTAATTCCATGGCTGGAGTTTGTTGTTGCATTAGCAGGATACAATTTGGCAGCGAAAAAGACTTTATTATTAAAGCCTTCTATTAATTCATTTTTTGTTGTCTCATCCGTCAGATATATCGTCATTAATGGCTCAAAAGTGGAATTACCCGACAATGCTTCAGAAATAGATTTCTTATAAGTAATACATTTCCCAATTGATGTTATTGGGTTTTTGGTGTTTGGCATCACAATTGCTCTTCCAAAAAATTCAGATGTAAACCTAATAATATTTTTTAAAACAATTCCTTCCCTTAAGTGTAAATGCCAATCGTCAGGTTTTATTATAGTTAATTCTTTCAAAATTTTAATTATTTAATTAATCTTAACAGCAAATAAAAATTGACAATAGTTTTAAGATAGTTATTGAATAAATTAAAGATATAATCATCTAAATAAGTCTTTTAGATATGAGTGAATTTATATTGCCAATAATAGAGATTATAATTGGAATAATATTACTTTTTGCAGGTGGAGAATTGTTTATTCAAGGGGCAATTTCTTTATCATTAATTTTAGGAATACCTCAAATAGTAATAGGGTTAACTGTTGTTTCCTTAGGTACAAGTTCTCCTGAATTATTAGTAAGTTTAAATTCAATCTTTAAAGGGAGTGACTCACTCGCAGCGAGCAATGTAATAGGAAGCAATATTTTTAATGTTCTTGTTGTCTTAGGAATAAGTTCATTAATTACCCCTTTAAAAGTAAAAAGTAGAATTGTCCGCAGAGATGTTCCTCTTTTAATAGCTATTTCATGTGCAGTCTGGGCAATGTCTTCAACTGGTCTTTTAACTTGGCAAGCAGGGATTTTTCTAATATTTTGTTTAACTTTAAATACTATTTGGGAAATAAATACAATTAAAGAAAATGAGGAGGATACTAAAAAAGCGGAGCCAGAGATTGAAGAATCTTCAGGCATTGAGAAAGGTAAGTTTAATATTATATTAAAATTAGTATCTGGAATTTTTCTTCTAAGCTTTGGTTCAAATATTTTAGTAAATGGTTCTCAATCCTTAGCTACTCTATTAGGGGTAAATGAAATCATTATTGGTTTAACTATAGTTGCCACAGGAACCTCTCTGCCAGAACTAGTTACTTCAATAATTGCAGCATTGAAAGGTAAAACAGATCTTGCAATTGGTAATGTAATTGGAAGCAATTTGATTAATCAGCTTCTTATTCTTGGAAGTTGCAGTGTTTTTTCTGGATTAAAAGGTTTTACAATTGATCAAAGCCTAATAAAAGTTGACTTGCCATTTATGGTTTTAACTACTTTTGCCTGCCTTCCAATCCTCTGGACCAAAGGTAAAATCACTAGAACTGAGGGTTTTATACTATTAAATCTATATATTTTCTACATCATTGATAAGATATTGTTCTTCAATGGATTTAACAATCTCTATGAATTGAGAGTTTTTATTTTTATTTATTTTGCATTTTTCACAATATATCTTTTTGCCCAAGAAAGTCTAAAAATTTCTAGAAGATAATTTAATTACCCATACATAGTTACAAATTCCTCTGAGATAGTTGGATGCAACGCCATGGTAGTATCAAAATCCTTTTTAGTAATCCCTGCATTTAAAGATACTGAAACCATTTGTATAATCTCAGAAGCTGCTTCTCCAAACATATGGCAGCCTAGGACTTTATCATTTTTTTTATGGACCACAAGTTTTAACATACATTTAGATTTGTTTTTTTTGAAGGTATTTGACATCGGAGTAAAATTACACTTAAAAACTTTTATATTTTCTTCCGAATAAATTTCTTTTGCCTTTTCCTCACTAAGTCCAACTGTTGAAATTTCTGGAATAGTAAAGACTGCCTTAGGAATATTTTCATAATTAACTTTTCTTTTAAGATTAGCGAAAAAATTATCTGCAAAAACTCTCCCTTGCTCAATTGCTACTGGCGTTAAATTTGGTTTTTTTATTATATCTCCAATAGCAAATATATTAGAATTACTGGTCTGATTTAGTTCATTAACTTCTAAATATATTCCATCCATTTTTAGATTTAAAATATTTAGATTTAATCTTTTAAGAGCAGGCTCTCGTCCAGTTGCAAAAAGTATATTATTGGTTAACAATTTACTTCCTGATTCCAAAGTCGACTCTAAATCATCATTTACTTTTTTTATAGACTTTAATTGATTTTTAAATTTTAAATTTATGCCCAAGGAAGTCATTGATTTTTCTAAACATTCTGACAAATCTTTATCAAAGCCATTTAATAAGTTCGTACCTCTAACTAATTGCGTAACTTCAGTGCCCAAGTTTTTGAAAATGGAAGCAAATTCACAGGCAATATAACCTCCACCAACTATCAATAATTTTTTAGGAAAATCTTTTAATTCAAAAATATCATCGCTACTCCATGCTAAATCTGCTCCAGGAATATTTAATTTTTTTGGTTTACCACCAACTGAAATAAGAATATTTTTAGCACTTAATTTTCTTAAAATATTTTTTGTTTTTGGACAAACTACTTCTATTGTATTTTGATTTAAAAATCTTCCAAGGCCCTCAAAAACTTTAACGTTTAATTTTTTTAAAGAATTTGAATGTAAGACACTTAATCTAGAAACTTCTTCTCTAACATTATTTAGTAAGATATTAGATTTAAAAGTTATTTCTTTGCTTATTAATCCATAACCTTCAGAAGAAACCATATTCCTACTATTATTAGCAGCATAAACCATCAGTTTTTTTGGCACACAACCTCGAATAACGCAGGTCCCACCTATTTTGCTTACTTCTATTATTGCAACTTTTGCTCCATAACTCGCAGCTCGTTTTGCAGCGGCCAATCCTCCCGAACCCGCACCCAGAACAATTAAGTCAAATTCAAATTCCAAAATCTTTTAAATCATTTATTATATCGTAAATATAAGGCTTAATTTCCAGAAATGAATAACATCTTGAGTTGGGCCGATTTAAGTAAATTCGAAATTGATGATATTGATAGAGTTAATGGAATAAATAATTCTTATTCAAACTTAAGATTATTTGGTCATAGTCATAAAGAAGTCGAGCTAATTTTATATAGGGATCGACATTCTTGGTGCCCTTACTGTCAGAAAATATGGTTATGGCTTGAATTCAAAAGGATTCCATACAAAGTGAAGAAAATAAATATGTATTGTTATGGTCAAAAAGAAAAGTGGTACCTCAAGAAAGTTGTCTCTGGTAAATTACCTGCAATTGAATTTAATGGCCAGATAATAACTGAAAGTGATAATATTATCACTTTTTTAGAAAATAAATTTGGAACACTTGGTTCCTCTCTATTATCAAACGATATTCGAGAAGCTAGAAATTTAGAAAGAGAAATTTTTAGATCATGGTGTAATTGGCTTTGCAGAAATAGCTTTAGTTATATAGATGAATCCTTTCGAAAAAATAAATTTAGAGAATCTATATACAAATTAGAAAAAATATTAAGTTTATCCAAAACAGGATTTATTGATTCATCAATATATGATTCAGAAAAATTAGAGCCAGGAACTGGAGACATAATTTTTATTCCATATATGGAAAGAATGAACGCTTCATTAGGTTATTACAAGGGGTTTGATTTAAGAAATAATTATCCTTTTATTGATAGATGGTTAACCATTTTTGAAAATTTCAGTGCATATAGAGGTACTCAAGGAGATTTTCATACTCATTCTCATGACCTACCTCCTCAAATGGGTGGCTGCTTTAAAGATGTTAATGATCAACAAATTTCCTTTTCTAATCTAATAGATGTTGGAGAAGGACTAGGGAAATTGGAATTTAATCAAGATATAGAATACGATTATTACGCTAAATTTGCACTTAAAAGAGTCCTAAAACATAAAGACAATATTATTAATGCTAATCCTTATGAAAAAGACTTATTTGAGGAATCATTAAGGTCTGCTCTTACCTATATGATTACATCTGAAATCAATGAAGTTCCAAAAAAGGCAGTTACATCTATCATCTACTTAAAAAATAGAATTTCTGTGCCAAGAGATATGCCTATAATTTCCGCAAGGATATTAAGACAATCTTTAAATAAAATTGTGTCTACGAATATTAATTCCAAAATCGATACAATTCCAGAAAAACATCGATATGATCAAGATCCTGCCAGATTTATATTAAACCAAACATTATAAATTTTTTCTTGAATCGATTTGAAGTAAATCTTTTATTTTTTGAACTTGACTGGCAACATTTGGATCACTTGATAATTTTTTTTCCACTTGATCAATAGCATACATAACTGTTGTATGATCTTTACCTCCAAATTCATCTCCAATTTTTGGAAGGCTTAGATCAGTTCCCTGCCTCATTAGATACATGCCTATTTGCCTTGCCTGGCTAATTGACTTTCTTCTGCTTGAACTAACTAATTCTTCAGCTGAAACTTCAAAGAAATCTGAGACTTTATTTATTACCTGCTTAGGAGTCACTACTACTCCAACGCTATTTGGATCAAGCATTGGAGCAATTGATTGGACTGTCATAGGTAATCCTGTTATTGAGGCAAAAGCTACTGCTCTAGTAAAGGCTCCCTCTAATTCTCGAATATTTGAGGAAAATCTTCCTGCGATAAATTGAATCAAATCTCTTGGGAGATTCATTCTTTCTTGTTCAGCTTTTTTCTGCAGAATCGCCATTCTTGTCTCTATGTCTGGAGGTTGAATATCTGCTATTAATCCCATTGAGAATCTAGAAATTAGCCTTTCTTGTAATTTAGGTATTTGACTAGGAGGTCTATCACTTGCAATAACGATTTGTTTACCCGCTTCGTATAAAGCATTGAAAGTATTAAAAAATTCTTCTTGCGTATATTCCTTACCCTCTAAGAATTGAATATCGTCGATTAATAATAGATCAACTGATCTATATTTATTTTTAAAGGCATGCATTCCATCTTTTCTTATAGATTGAATTAAATCACTACTGAAAGTTTCAGTGGAGACATATAAAACTTTCGCATCTGGATCAATTTCTACTCGATAATGACCAACAGCTTGCATCAAGTGAGTCTTTCCAAGGCCAACACCGCCACAAATAAATAAGGGATTAAATTCTCTTCCTGGAGATTCTGCCACTGCTAAAGCTGCAGCATGGGCCATTCTACTATTAGGTCCCACAACAAATCTTTTAAAGACATAACGTGTATTTAAAGAATGAGATTTTTTTGATCTATTAACTAAATTATTACCTTGATTTGTCGAAAATGATTTTGTTTGAGAATTAATATTTTGCAGACTAACAGAATCAGAAGAATTTGAATTGTTGATAATATTAGTTTCAGACTTAAAAACTACTTTTACATTATGTCCACAAATTTCTTCTGCAGCTTTTTCAATAGTTTCACTATAATTTTTTCTTAGCCAATCACTTGTAAAGTTATTTGGCGTAATCAAAGTTAACAATCCATTTTCAAAACAATTAAATTTTGCTGGCCTTATCCAAGTTTCGAAAGAAGGCTTGCTTAAATTCTTTTGAAGTAATTGTTGAACTTCTGCCCAAATAGGATTGGCTGCTTGCACTAAATTTTTTTAATAGATATTTAATCTAGTAGGAATTTTTTAATTGGTCATTCTCAAATCATAAGATCACGATAAATTTAAAATTTATTAACAATGCAGATTATAAATTTCAAAAAGTAAACTCTATAAATTACCTAAACCTTATAATAATTACATCTTGTTTATGTTTTGTTGGATAAAGCACTACTCATAGTAATGGCTAAATGGCATGGTTATGGTCGTTGTAAAAGTAGATTATCAAAAGATATAGGGAAAATTAGTTCTGCAAAAGTGCAGAAAAAAATGACAGGTCATACTGTTTCAGTTGCAAAATTTCTGGAAAATAAGGGTTTGATTGATATTTCCTTAGCCATATCTGGACTAGGATTAAAAAATAGTAAAAGGTGGAGTAATGAATTAGGAATTAAGAACTTTAATTTACAAGGAAAAGGAAGTTTAGGAGAAAAGATGAGAAGGCAAATTCTCATAAATAAAAAAAAAAGTTTAAAAAAAACAAGAAATATTATTTTTATAGGTACTGATCTTCCAGATTTTTGTCATATGGATTTATTAAATACTCTTTCAAAACTTAAAAAAAATGATCTGATTTTAGGCCCCTCAAATGATGGAGGATATTGGCTTATTGCTTTTTCTGAGAGATTATTATCTACTGATTTATATTTACCCTTTATAAACATTAAATGGGGTAGAGAAGAAGTCCTTGAACAAACTATTAAAAACTTTTCTTCAATAGACTTAAAACATGACTTCCTTCATAGAAAAATAGATATTGATACAATAATAGATATTGAAAAAAGAGAATAATTAAGTTGCATAAAATCTCAATTATTATTCCAACGTATAATGAATCTCAATACTTACCATTACTTCTCTCAGATTTATCAATTTCTTATGAGGAAGCTGAAATTATAATTGTAGATTGTCATAGTGAGGATAAAACTATAGAGATAGGAAAGTTATATGGATCAAAGATATATAAATCAAAAAAAAAGAACAGAGGGTTGCAATTAAATATCGGAGCCAAAAAGGCTACAGGAAAATGGTTTATTTTCTTACATGCCGATTCTAGGCTTAGTCAATATTGGTTAAAAAAAGTGAAGTCAGTAATAAGATACGATGAAAATTCTGTTTATTTTTTTAAATTCAAGATTAATAATAAAAAGATTATTTACAGATTTCTAGAGATAGTTGTAAATCTTAGAAGCTACATCTTCAAAGATCCATATGGTGATCAGGGTCTCTTAATTCACAGGGAAACATATTTTAAAAATAAAGGTTATCGAAAAATTCCTTTAATGGAGGATTTAGATTTTATAAAAAGATTAAAGAATAAGGCATCTTTAAAAAAATTAACTATTCCAATTTATACAAGTAGTAGGAAGTGGGAAAAAACTAATATTATTTTTCAAGCATTCAAGAATTGGAGTTATAGGAAAAGATGGTTAAAAGGGGAGTCAATAAAATCTTTACATAATGATTATTATAAAAATTAAATTAATTTGCATACCAAAAAGCGCATTTTGAACCTTTTGGTTCTAATTCCCAACCCTGCCTTTTATAAAATGAAACCACATCGGCATCCGCGAATAAAGTAACCTTTGATATTCCAATTTTTTTTAATTCTTGCAATATATATTTCATTAATTCTTTACCTAAACCAAGCCCTTGATATACAGGATTGACAGCAACATCCCAAATAGTTGCCTCAATAATCCCGTCCCCAGTACATCTAGCGAAACCTACAAGCCTAGGAAATTTCTCATCATGACGCCATAACCCAACTACTAAAATACTAAATTCTAAAGCTCTTTTAACTCTCCTTATTGGCCTCCTGCTCCATCCAACAGTCTGTAAAAGCTGATCTAACTCAATAAGGTCAAACTCCTTGACCTTGCTACAAATAAAAATCTCTTTTTTCTCTTGATGGGTGAATTCATAAGAATTTAAACCATAATATTTAACCAGCTCATCTTGAGAAAGAATATTTGTTTTCTTAATTGATGATCTTTTGTTCCTAAAAATCATTAAAAGCTAGCAAATCCTTTTTCTTGAAGCTCGGAAAGTTGGAAATATAATCCTTTTTTGAGTCTAAGCTCTCTATGATTTCCTTCTTCAATTAAAGCTCCCCCTTTTAAGACTAATATCTTATCAGATTTCTCAATAGTAGCTAATCTATGAGCGATCACTAATGCCGTTCTTTTATTCAATATCCTTTCAAGATCTTTTTGCAAGGTGGCTTCTGTAGATGGATCCATAAATGCGGTAGCTTCATCCATTATCAAGATAATTGGATTTCTTATGGCTACCCTAGCTACAGAAAGAAGTTGTCTTTCTCCGGATGAAAGATTACCTCCTCTCTCTCTAAGATAAGTATTCAAACCATCAGGCAACTTCTTCAATAAAGTATCTAAACCAAGCTCCATACAAATATTTTCTAAGTCTTGTTTGTTAATATCGGTGCTTAATTTTAAGTTTTCTGCAACATCGCCACTAAAAATAAAAGTATCTTGCAACACGACACCAAGCATATTTCTAAGTCTTGCTATTGGTATATCCTTAATATCTACATCATCTATAAAAATCTGGCCCCCTTGAGGCTCATAAAGCCTACATAACAACCTTATTATGGTTGTTTTGCCAGAACCAGTTGGGCCAACAAAAGCTACATGTTCTCCTGGATTAACTAAAAATGATAGGTCTTTTATTACATGTTCACCCTCGTTATAAAAGAAATTTACATTCCGAAATTCAATTTTCCCTTTAAATTTATAATCCTTACTTAAAAATCCTGAAAGTTGTTGAGTAGAAATAGAGTCTTTAATCTCAATTTCTTCATCTAATAATTCATTTATTCTCTCTACAGCAGTAAGTCCCCCTTGGATCTGTGTAAATCTCTCTGCTAACTGTCTTAAAGGCTCGAAGAGTCTTTGGGAGTAAAGAATAAAAGTTGTTAATGTTCCTAAACCAATATTGCCCGAAGTTACTAGATACCCTCCCACAGCCAATACTAATGACACTGCTGCAAGGGATATCCATTCTATAAAAGCAGATATACTACTATCGTAAAAAATGGTCCCATTAACTGCTTTCTGGTAAGCAATCCCCGTATTAGAAAATTTCCTACTATTGAAAAATTCTCTTCTAAACATTTGAACAACCTCTAAACCTTGAAGATTCTCTTGGAAGTCAGAGTTAAGTTGAGATAATTCCTCTCTTACTTGATAATTTGCTTTTCTATAGCGTTTTTGAAGCCAAATAATAAAATATGAGACCGGAATTTGAGTTAAAAGAAGCAAAGTTGCCAATCCTTCATCTATAGAAAGCATTGTTAACGATATCACTATAAGACTAACAAAATCAGCAATTACTCCGACGGCTCCACTGCCAAAAACTTCCGCCAAGGCATCCACATCATTGGTAAGTCTTGTTAGTAATTTACCAACAGGCATTTTATCGTGATACTTAAGAGAAAGAGAAATAGAATGTTCAAAAAGTTCTCTTCTAATCCTTGCTGTTAATCTTTGTCCAACAGATTGAATATTATATGATTGATATCCTTGCAAAACTAATCTAAATAGAACAGTCATAAACAAAGTGATAATAATTATATTTATGGATTGCCCAAAGAAAGTTTTACTTAACCAGACATCTGTGCTCTCATTTTTTAAGATTGTTATGGCTTGACCAACTAATAATGGTTGAATAGCCCCTGCAAATGAAACAGGTAATAAGACTACTAAGATAAGATAAATAGTTTTTTTATCTTTAATTAAATATCTACCTAATTTTTTTATCCTTTCAAAATCATTCAAAAACATTACTTTAAATATTTAATATATCCTTGGAAGATTCTATTGATAAAATCACATCTCTGAGGGGGTTGCTATCTAATCTAAGAGAGAGAGGATTAGCTATTAACCTTGCAGTTGAATAAAAAAGATCGTCAATTTTACTTAAACCGTTTTCTTTAAGAGTCTTACCTGTAGCGACCAAATCTATTATAGCTTCTGCCATTCCAGTAATAGGGCCAAGCTCTACTGAGCCCGTTAGATGAACAATCTCAACTGGTATATTTAAATCATCAAAATAGGCTCTTGCAGTTTTTGTGAATTTACTTGCCACTTTACAATTAGCCGGAAGATCCGTAGGTTTTAAATAATTACTATTATTTTTTACAGCAAGTGACATGTGACATCCACCAAATTCCAAATCAAGCAATTTAGCAACTTTCAATTCAGATTCCTGTAATACGTCATATCCTACGATTCCTAAATCAGCTTGCCCGTAACTTACATAAACTGGGACGTCTCCATTTCTTACCAATAAGGCTTTGGCTCGTTTGCATTTCGATTCAATAGTTAATGATCTATTATTATCAATTAGTGCATCAGAAAAGTTCAATCCTGCCTTTTTAAAAATTGAAATTGAATCTTCTAGCAGAGCTCCTTTAGGTAAAGCTATAGTAATCATATATCAATTTATTTTCAAATAATTTTTTTAATTCTAAGGTAATAATGGAATTTAATAAAGAGCAAAAAATAATTGGGATTAGAGTTCTACATGATAATGTAATTTGGCTCTGGAAAAAAAATAAATCAGCAGTAGTTATTGATCCTGCTCTTTCTCAACCTGTAACAGAATATTTAAAAACCAATAATCTTTATTTAGAAGCTATATTACAAACTCATCATCACTCAGATCATATTGGAGGGACAAGAGAGCTCACAAAAGAATGGCCAAATGTAAAGGTTATAGCATCCTTTAAAGAAAAAGATCGTATACCATTTCAGAATTCATCCGTTAAGGATGGAGACAGATTAGAGTTATTAGATGAAGAGGTTAAAGTAATCGAAGTAATAGGACATACAAAATCTCATATAGCTTTCTATATAAATAATAAAGTTCCTATCCTTTTTGTTGGGGATACTCTATTTTCAGCTGGATGTGGAAGAATCTTTGAAGGCACTTATAAACAAATGTATAGTTCTCTTAAAAGAATTAAGTCATTACCCAAAAATACTCTTATTTACTGTGCTCATGAATATACAAAGTCAAATCTTTTGTGGGCATTAGATATTGAACCAGAAAATCAACATATTAAAAATAAAATAATTGAAGTTGAAAAGAAAATTGCTTTGAAAGAACTTACAATTCCATGCCTACTTGAAGAAGAGATGAAAATTAATCTATTTTTAAGAGCAGATAATTTAAAAAGATTTTCTTTTTTAAGGGCAAATAAAGATTCATGGGTTTAAGTTTATATAAATATCCCTAATTAAATGTCTTCAACAAAAGTAATTAAGACTTCTAATGCACCAGACCCTGTTGGGCCTTATAACCAAGCAATCAAAGCAGGAAATTTTATTTATTGTTCGGGTCAAATTGCCATTGACCCAGTTACAAACGAAATAAATTGCCTAGGTAATATTGAGAAAGAAACCATTCAAGTTTTAAAAAATCTTTTAGCTGTTCTTAATGCCGGAGGAGCAAAAGCAGAAGATGTAATTAAAACGACTATTTATTTAACTGATTTAAAAAATTTTAAAACTGTTAATGATATATATAGTGATTTCTTTAAGGTAAAGAACCCACCGGCAAGAGCATGCGTAGAAGTTTCTTCTTTACCAAAAGGCGTTTTAATTGAAATAGATTGCGTCGCTTTTCTAGAATAATTTATTATTATTTAGAAATTTTAAATATGAGCCAATTGTGTGCAATATTTGTATAGATTATTAATTAACAAAACTTCTTTAATCTATGACAGCAGCAAAGCTAAATATAGACGAATTAGAAGCAGGTTACCCTTTATTTTGTAAAGCGCTAAGGTTATTAATTTTAAAAGGAAATTCCCTTAAAGAGATTGAAAGGACAGTTTGTTGGGGTCATCTCGAAACATTGAATAGATGCCTTCCTGGAAGATATAAAGCCCCTACTTATTTGATGGCTCTAATTAAAAGAGATATAGATAAACCTGATCATTATTAGGTACATTATTTTTCTAAGTAGTAATTATCTAATCTTATAGAAAATTCTTTTTCATTACTTGGTATTTTCTCAGAGTCTAAAAAGATGGATACACTTACAAAATTCTTACCAAAACTAATATTAGGATAGATATTTTTTTCTTTACATAAATCATCTAACTTTTTCAAAAATATACTAATTTTTTGATATTCTTCAAACTCAAATCTTTTTTCAATTCTTGAAGGAGAATCCCTTTGTTTCCACATTAATTTTTTAATTTGATTCCCAATAATCAATAATTCCTCCAATAGTTAAATCAGTTTGAATTTCTGGATTAGGACAAGCAAACCTTGCGGCTGTGCCACTTGCTGTAAAAACCCAATTACCCTCTCGAGCTCCAACAGGATCAACTGCGACAACTTTCTTACCTTTATTATTTTCTAAAATTCTCAAATTCATATATCCCAGGCCTGCTACTCGTTGAGTGCATACCATTCTTCCACATACCTTCATTATTTCCAAAATTAATTATTCCTCCAATCAAAGATCATTTTCTGGATCCCAGTGATCAATTATCCCAACTATTGTTAAATCACTTGGATACGATTTACTTCCAGCAGCTTCTCTAGCAGCAGAACTTCCTACACAAATTACCCAATCTCCTGGTTTACAGCCAACAGAGTCAACTGCGACTTTTTTGGATGAACCATCTAAAACTACTTGTAAATGTCTATGTTCAAATCCTGGAATTCTATTGGTTGATACGAGTGGTTTAACAACCTTACAAATAAGCATAACTAGTGAGCCTCCTCTAATTTTTTATCAAAAGACATTCCAATGATATGAGCGGAATGAATGTTGTCCCTATCTCTAATAGTAAGACAAGTATGCAACAAACCTTGATCAACTAGATTTTTATATCTAATTGATATCGCATTATTTACTCTGTAACAATCTTTTATTGCCCTTTCTTTTGCCCCAGGAACTTTACCCGAATAATCAAATCTTATTACTACTGGTATTGGAAGATCCTTAGAGACATTCAATCCCTTAAAAATTTTCACTCCAACATCTAAATCTGGAGCCCCTTCTTCAACAGTATCTAAATGGGCAAAATAAGTTAAATTCCTTAAATGTACTTCTTTGAAGCCTATACCAACTCCAATAAATCTCTCAGCATGACCAATATCTTTATAAGAACCTTTATGAAATTTTCTTACATAGTCAATTTGGGAAATATTATTAACTATTAATTTAAAAATAAATTTATTTATTCCTGTTAGCTGATTCTTAGAAGATTTCCTATCGATAATTTGACTAATTTCTTTTTCAGCTTCTTCTTTTGTAAAATTAATTGTTGAATTATATATGTCTAAAGTTGAAATGGTTTTTTCTAAATCTATATTACCGTCGCTAGTAGTCAAATGAATTTTTAACGAGTCCGTATCTGTATCTAGGCCAATCAACATAAGATCTACTGAAGCACCACAACAGAAACTATTTTCAACAGCCTCTCTAAAAGCAAGTAACTTTTTGCTACCTTCTTTAGCAGCCAATTGATCATCACTTCCATGAGCAGCACATCCCTGATGCAAAGGATCAACTGAACTAAAATGATAAGTAACTACTTTTAAATATCTTGTATCTTTATGTGCTTCATTAGGGTTGCTCTCTCTATATCTTTTGTGCTCCGTCTTAACCCATCTATTTACAGTATTTTCAATATCAAAAAGCGCTCCTGCATGAGATCTTCGTCTAACGGCGCTAAATGGAATTCTCATAACATATGCAACTGAATGAGCTAATCTGCCATCAGAACACGGAGTTATGTCTAATAAATGTATACCACAATCCAACATAAATTTTTCAAATTCTTTTGCGCTCTTTCCTCCACTAGCTCCATCTAAAGGATCTTTTTCGAAAAAATCATCACTTAATTTTTCATGTTGTTTAAAAGAACACCAAGCATATAAAGCTCTCATATCTATGGGTTTAACCCAAGATTTATCTAATATATGAAGAGGCAAGTCTATACTTAAATTATTTTTTGCAATGCTTTGAGCTGTATTTATAAAATTATCATGGTGTTGTATACGAGCAATTTCTTTTAAGGTTGGGACGATATTATCAAAATTATCTTTTATCTGACTTTCATATTGATAGAGTTTTTCGTTCTGCAAAACATCTGTTAGATTATGAGTCTTGTGGGTATTTACTCGATTATTAAAATTATTAGTTTGCTTATGTATATTTTCTGTAAAAGTTTTCATCGGAGCCGTTGGACCCAATGTAAAGTTCTTGCTTTTGGCCAGTCCTCTTAAAGGCATTTATTTAATTAACCCCTTGCACCACCTGAGAAAGTTACAAGTTGACCTTCTCGTGTATTCCCACTAGATCCAGTGATGAGAAAATCAGGCTCTTTCATTTCATCATTTCTTTTGATATCCATTAAGGGCATTGCACTTGTCATTCCAGGTCTTGTAGGATTTCTTTTTCTAGCAGAAGCTCCCTCAGTGCCTGTTACTCTATCTCCTCGATCCCAATCATCTCCTGTAATATTTAATCCAGCAGATTGACCTTCACCTGTAATTCTAGATTGTGCTCTTTCTTTCTCAGAATCAAACTTTTTTGAATCTTTTTTTGGAGTTAAAAGGTGATTTTTATTTTTATCAAACCTGAATTGTTCAGTTCCTGTTACTTTATCTACAGCCATATCAAATGGTCCTGTAATTTTGGAACCATTCTCATATTCATTACCAGTAACTCCTTCTCTTTTTTTATCTGAGTATCTATCTCTTGAAGGGGAATGTACAGAAAAATCTTCCCATGTTTTTAAATTTTTTCTTTCGTTATTGGCGTAATGATTTTCAGAAGAATGATTAGAGCAATTATCACCTAATTGATCTCCTCCTACATAAGGAGTACCTGTTGGATTTGAGCAGGCACCTTTAGCAGCTCCAGTTAAATGACCTCCAATACCAGGCTGTAGTCCAGTAAGACGAGCATTTGAACTGCCTCCCAAATAAACCTTGCCTTTACCTTTGGTTTCATTAACCAAATTAGAATCACAATTATTTACCATATCCTCTAATCCTGCGTATGGAGTACCAGTTACATTTTTGCAAGTACCTGGCTCGTCACCAGTAACTTGATTAGACCTTCCAGTGAGCGTGCCACTAATCTCATTAGCATTATTTGAAAGACTTATTCCAACTTTCATAGCTTCAGGTTTTGGTTTAGATTTACAAAAAGTCTCATATTGTTGCGAGCCAATGTATTCATCACCTGTGACATTTTTACAACTCCCGGGTTCATTCCCAGTAACAAATTCAGATCTTCCAACACCAGTGCCAGTTAAAGCATTCCCATTTAATGTATTGTAATCGCCAACTTTCTCAGTAGATCTCCCTTTAGGATTTGGTTCTGAACCAAGATATTGATCACCAGTTAATTTATGTCCAGATCCAGATTCATCGCCAGTCACTAATGATGATCTACCGGGCAAAGAACCAGAAACTTTTAATCCATCAATAGTCTTACTTTGCTTTACCTTGGATGGATTTTTAGGTACTTCTCCACAATATTTACTGGATTGATTTGCAGAAGTATATTCAGTGCCAGTTACATTTTTGCAAGTTCCTGGTTCATCGCCAGTAACCTTTTCAGATCTACCAACCTCATTTCCTGTAACTTTATTACCAGAAGATGTTGATGTAACAGAAGCTCTAACAGGTTGCTTGTATTCAGGTTTATTTTTACAGAATTCGTTTGTAACCTCTGCACCTAAGTATTGCGTCCCAGTAACACTTCTACATGTACTTGCTTCATTTCCAGTAGTTTTTTGTGATCTGTTGGCTTGTGTTCCTGTAACTACTTGTCCTGAATTGGTTTCACTTTTACCAACTTTCCAACTCGCATCAGCAATATTCATTTTAGATCCATTTTTATTAGGTCCACATGGTCTACATTTACCATTTCCATTTTTAGATTTATCACCAGTTTTACTTCTAAGTTCTCTCACTCTTTGAGAAATTTCTCTACTAGACAAATCTGGATCTCCTCTTCTTGCTAAAGAAGCAGCACTATTATTTTGTTTAGAAGCAGATTTTCCATGCTTAGATTGTGCTTCTCTTCGAGCCAAAACAATATCCCTACTGGTATTTGTGATTGGTTTTCTTTTTTGACTTACTCTTCTTTTGATATTTTTATGAACATTATGATTTTCTGCGATTACAATATCTTTTTTCTTAGAAATATCTGCCTTTTTAATATCTCCGACTGGGATTACTTTTGATGAATTATTAATTTCAGTACGAGTCCTATCAGAGGATTTAATAGCAGATTTTCCATGAGTTGACATTGCTTTTCTTCTTTCAATGACCAACTCTTTATTCGATAGATTTGAAGAAGTGGAGATAACTGGTATTTGTTTTTTACTTGATTTGGTAATATTTCCTGCACCAGAAGATTTTGTTCCTAAAATTTTTATATCTTGAGATGATCGGACTCTGTCTTGAGTTGAAGAAGAATTGAATGCAGCTTTTTTACCACCATCACTCATGGCTTTTCTTCTATCTAAAGCAATCTCTCTACTAGTTTTTGTTGGCATAATCTTCAATTGAAAAACTCTTTTGAAAACTTTCTCCCATAAAAAATTAATTTTAAAAGGAGAAAGATATTTTTAACTAAATAAGGGTTTAGCGTCCCTGGAAAACTACAAAAGCTGTACCTTGGCTTTGTGTGTAAGCATCGTAACCAATGATTCTTACATGATGATCAGGATATGCTCTATGGCATGCCTCTAACTCACTAACAATCAAGTTGAGATCTTTTTCCCCAAAGAAAGGGAGCTTCCAATAAGACCAATAGGATTGCATACTTCCAGTTGGATGTACATGCTCAATAACAGGACTCCATCCTTGAGCAATAATGTAGGCAATTTGATCGTATATTTCTTCCTGGGTCATCGGTGGTAAAAAACCGAATGTTTCCAGGGTGGCAACTGTTTGATAGTCACCAACTGTGCTCTGGAAAGGCATAATTAAATGATTTGTGAATGAAATTCTCGTAAAAACGAGTTTTTTGTAATTGAGGAGAAATTATTTTTCTCCTCTAGCTTGTATTCCAAGTTAACCTTGAACGTCGAGCTTATCGACAGTATCAAACTCAAACTTGATTTCTTTCCAAGTTTCGAGTGCAATAGCTAATTCAGGACTATGCTTTGCAGCCTCCATTAGAATGTCTCTACTCTCTTTTTCGATTTCGCGACCTGCATTACGTGCTTTCACGCAAGCTTCTAATGCTACACGGTTTGCAGCGGCTCCGGCAGCTGAACCCCATGGATGACCATGAGTTCCTCCACCGAATTGGAGACAAGAATCATCTCCAAATATTGCAAGTAGTGCTGGCATGTGCCAAACATGGATACCACCGGATGCAACAGCAAAAACTCCAGGCATTGACCCCCAATCCTGATCAAAGAAATTACCTCTTGATCTATCTTCAGGAACAAATGATTCTCTTAAGTTATCAATGTAACCAAGGGTAGTTTGACGGTCACCTTCTAGTTTTCCAACAACGGTTCCAGTGTGTAACTGATCTCCACCAGAAAGTCTCAAACATTTTGCTAAAACTCTGAAATGGATACCATGTTTTGGATGTCTATCAATAACAGCATGCATAGCTCTGTGTATATGCAGAAGCATGCCATTTTTACGACACCAGTTAGCTAGTCCAGTATTTGCCGTAAATCCCCCGGTTATGTAATCATGCATGATGATTGGCATATCAAGTTCTTTAGCAAACTCTGCACGTTCGTATAATTCTTCAGGAGTATTCGCGGTGCAATTTAAGTAATGCCCTTTGACTTCTCCAGTTTCTTGCTGAGCAAGTTTAACTGCCTCGGCAACAAACTCAAATCTTTCTCTCCAACGTTGGAATGGCTGAGAATTAATATTCTCATCATCTTTAGTCAGATCAAGACCACCTCTAAGGCATTCATATACAACCCGACCGTAGTTCTTACCCGATAATCCTAATTTAGGCTTAATGGTACAACCAAGAAGAGGTCTTCCATACTTATTGAGACGGTCTCTTTCAACAACTATTCCGTTAGGTGGTCCACCACAAGTTTTAATAAAAGCGATGGGGAATCTAATATCTTCAAGACGAAGATGTCTTAAAGCTTTAAATCCAAAAACGTTTCCTACTAAAGATGTCAATACGTTTGTAATTGAACCTTCTTCGAATAGATCTAGAGGATATGCAATAAATGCATAAAAAGCTTCAGGATCTCCAGGAACATCTTCTATCCGATAACAACGTCCCTTGTAAAATTCAAGGTCTGTCAGAAGCTCGGACCAAACTGTTGACCAAGTTCCTGTTGAGGATTCAGCTGCAACAGCTGCTGCAACTTCTTCTCTGGGGACACCTTCTTGGCCTGTACATTTGAAACAGGCTAATAAATCGGTGTCTAAGGGGACATATTCAGGAGTCCAGTAGGTATCTCTGTACTCCTTTACCCCAGCGTCATACTTCTTACTCATAACGATAAATTTAGGTCTATTTAAGGGAAATTATTTTTTTGCAAAATTAGATTTTGCTTTATTTAATTAGTCCTTTTGACCAAGGAAATCGCCATTACCAAGAGCAGGTTCAACTTCTCTATGAGGACGAGCAATAATGTGAGCAGCAACAAGACCGTCGCCAACTCTCTCACAAGCATCAGCTCCAGCTCTTACTGCTGCATTAACTGCACCAGTTTCTCCTCTAACTAAAACTGTGACATAACCGCCACCTACGAATTCACGACCAATAAGACGAACTTCTGCCGCCTTGGTCATTGCGTCTGCTGCTTCGATTGCAGGTACAAGTCCGCGTGTCTCGATCATGCCGAGAGCGATACCCATTGTTTCTGTAGCCATTGCCTACTAATTACTAAATGTGGAATGTTCAATTGGAAGAATGGTCCATTAGGTACTGATAAGTCAAGCGTTTTACACTTAAAAGTCTATTAATGTTTTTTGTATCATTGATAAGTTAAACTTATCACCCTTGGTATTATTGATATGTCATTACTTATGGAAATTAGTTAGAGCATCAAAACATACTCTTGTGTTAAGAAAAAATTTACATTATGTTATTTCCGTACGAGACAGGCCCCTGTCTACTCAGGTGTGGAATGTTCAACCTTTCCTGTCTCTGTATCACACTTTAAAGTAAGATTATAAACCTACTAACTTAAATAAATTTTGAATATTCCCACCCTTACTATTGCGAGTGGAAATCAGAAGAAAGTATCTGAGATTTCTGAGATGCTTGATGTTTTATCTTTAAAAGTCGAAAAACAGCCAGACGATTTAAATGTTGAAGAAACAGGCGCGACTTATTTTGATAATGCTTTATTAAAAGCTAAAGCAGCTT
Source organism: Prochlorococcus sp. AG-335-I21 (assembly GCA_003282225.1). Classification (GTDB taxonomy): domain Bacteria; phylum Cyanobacteriota; class Cyanobacteriia; order PCC-6307; family Cyanobiaceae; genus Prochlorococcus_A. The sequence goes on along the minus strand of QBZO01000016.1, from coordinate 1,421 downwards.
CCTTAGCGACGAAAACCTGGACATTAGCAGACGACTCGGGGTTAGAGGTAGATTTTTTAGATGGGCGACCAGGCATCTATTCTGCTAGATATGCAAAAACTAATGTTGAGAAACTTAAAAAGTTAATTAACGAGCTCAGTGATACGCCTTATAGAAGTGCAAAATTTATTAGTTGTATGGTTTTATGTGATCCTGAAGGTAATCTCGTAAAAGATTCAACTGGCATCTGCTGGGGAGAAATTCTTAGGGAACCAAAATATCCAAATGGAGAATTTGAATCTGTTTTTTGGGTTAAAGAAGCTAATTGCGTTTATGGAGAACTCAATCAATCACAATTAAGTAAATTGGGTAGCAGAGGGAAAGCGGCTAAGAATATTGCTCCTTATTTGAAAAAAGAAATTGGATTAGATTTAAATTCAACTCAGTAATTTGTTATTTGTTCAATAGCACTAATTGATGCAGCTGCTGCTTCCTCTACATCACCCTCTTTTCCTGCCAGAGTCAACCTTCCAAAGGCTCCAACTGCCTTAACATCTACAACAGTAATATTTGATGCTTTTTCAGCCTCATTAGCTGCTTTTAAAACATATCCTGCCGGTTCAGTTTCCAGAATAAACATGCTCATACCGGACTGAATCATAGAACCGCTTCTATTTTGTCTATTTATTAAAACTGAATGATCCGGGGTTATTGCACGAATAATTTCAGTCCAACTTGTTGCTGGTTTTGTTCTTTGATTAATTTCACTCCCAATAGCATCTAAAACTACATCGCCTGAATGTAATACAGTACTTTGATCCTTGTGGTAAAGAGCAAAAGAACCAAATTGTCTTTCAACTATCATTTGTCCTAGCCTTACATTGCTAGCCTTTAATGCAATATCTGTAACTCTATGAATTGCCATACCTGGAGAAACCTCCATCCATAAACATGAATCTCCAGGGATGGGAAGGAAACCTCTACTAACAGTTCCCATATAAGCCGCCAGTTGGGGTTGCAATGAATCCAAGAAAACATATGTTCTTAATTCAATTTGGCCTACTTGACTTGCCTGTCTTGAAACTAAAGACTTCTCTGAATCTGTTGTAATAAAACTAGCCCCTCCGTTCTGAGATTGAATCTCAGAACCTGTTATGAGAGAACTTTTATTTCTTCGTTTCCCTCTATTAAAGCTAGAAGTTGGTTCCATTCAGGAGACTATAACGGATTAAGGTTCTTTTTTTTCTATTAAATTAACTTGCATGCTTCGTACGAACCGATAACTTCAAATTATAGATATGAAATTTTATGGTAACTTCTCAACAAAAAGCAACAGATTCTTCTGCTTCAGAAAATGAATTAAGTCCTGATCAAACCCTGGGCTTAGTAAGCTTAAGTTTAATGCAAAAGTTATCTCAGAAAGATCCTTCATTTAGTTGGTT
>QBZO01000015.1 GCA_003282225.1 Prochlorococcus sp. AG-335-I21 | reverse complement strand
GAGTGGAAAGGAAAAGTTGAGGAGGTTAATGAGGTTGAAATCTTAATAAAAAGCAAACCAGGATTGAAAAATGCTTTGGTAGTTTTCTTACAAAAGCAGATATCTTATGATATTCCTCAAATTATTTATAAAAAGTTTAATTCTGAAAAAAAATATTTTAATTGGATAAATAAATCTTCTTTAAATCAAGTTTGCTCTTAATAACTTTTGGAGATTAATATTAGATCTGGAACCTAGCTGAGTAATTATTTGACCAGCGCATATTGAGCCTATTTCTCCGCACTTTTTTAAAGAATAATTATTAATTAGTCCATGAATAAATCCACCAGCATAAAGATCTCCTGCGCCGGTTGTATCAATAATTTTTCCTAATAGTTTTGGTTTTATTTCTTCAGTATTGCCTTTATTGACAACTAAAGAACCTTTACTTCCTAAAGTAATTATTACTAATTCACATATTGAAGAAATAGATTCTTGGCATCTTTGTAAATTATTTTCTTGAAATAGACTCAAAACTTCTGCTTCATTACAAAAAACTATATCTATGTAGTTTTCAATTAATTCTAAGAAACTTTCTCGATGCCTATCTACACAAAAAGAGTCCGATAATGAAAGTATTATTTTTGTATCTGATTCTTTGGCAAGCTTTGCAGCTTGGAGAAAGGCATTTTTGGCTAAATCACTATCCCATAAGTATCCTTCCAAGTATAAATATTTGCTATTTGTTATTAAACTATAATTAATATCTTTAGGCTCAAATTCAATTGAAGCCCCCAAATATGTGCACATTGTTCTTTGCGCATCTGGAGTTATAAAAATTATTGAATGTGCACTTGAGGGCCCTTTATCTATTGGCGGGGTGTTAAAAATAGTCTTACTTCTTCTAATGTCAGTAGAGAAGAAATCCCCAAAATTGTCATTCTTTACTCTTCCAATAAATTGAACATTATTATCTAATTCAGCCAAGCATACGACAGTATTAGCAGAAGATCCCCCTGATATTTTTTTAATTACTGTGCAATTTTTTAATAAAGCTTCAGATTCATTAGAGTTGATAAGATTCATAGATCCCTTTTTAAGGGTATTTATTTCTAAAAATTTATCATCCACATTAACAATAATATCGACTATTGCATTTCCTAATCCAATAAGGTCAATATCTTTTTTTAGACTGCAAAGGTTGTTTTTTTCTATCATTGAGATGAGATTTATTGATTATCTCAGAAGAGCTCTTTTAGGACCATGGATTGGGTCTTCAATTACAATAGTTTGATCTCTATTTGCTCCTAATGAAACAATCGCAATTGGCACCTCCATTAATTCAGCAAGAAATCTGAGGTAATTCATAGCATTTTCAGGCAGATCAGATAGTTTTCTGCAATTAGCAGTCGAGCATTGCCATCCTTTTAATTTTTTAAAAATTGGTTTACATTTTTTTAGATCATCAGAATTTGTGGGGAAATAATCTATTTCTTTACCATCTAATTCATATGCAATGCAGACTTGAATTTCATCTAACTCATCTAGCACATCTAATTTTGTTACTGCCAAACAATCAAGACCATTTACATAAACAGCATATTTGCCAATAATTCCATCAAACCAACCACATCTTCTTCTTCTTCCAGTTGTGGTTCCAAATTCACTCCCTCGATCACAGAGTTGATCGTTAATACTTCCTTGTAATTCTGTTGGGAATGGCCCCTCTCCAACTCTCGTAGTGTATGCTTTCGCTACTCCTATAACCCTATCTATTAAAGTTGGGCCAACTCCAGCACCAATACAAGCACCTCCTGATATCGGATTTGATGAGGTCACATAGGGATATGTTCCATGATCTAAGTCAAGTAGGGTACCCTGTGCCCCTTCAAAAAGAATATTTTTTTTATTTTTTGCAGCAGCATGAATGGTTCTTGTACAATCAACTACATGCTTTGATAGTCTCTGTCCATAATCAAGATATTCTTCAATTATTTCATCTTTATTAAGGGGAGCAATGCCATATATTTTTTCTAGAAGTCCATTCTTTTCTTTTAGAGGGATATCAATTACATCTCTTAATCTATCTTCATTAAGCAAATCTCTTATCCTTATCCCATTTCTTTGTGATTTATCAGCATATGTTGGGCCAATCCCCCTCCCTGTTGTTCCAATTTTATTGGAACCTCTATCAGCTTCCATTGCTTCGTCTAATAAACGATGGTATGGCATGGTTACATGTGAGGTTGATGAAATTTTTAATCCTGATATATCTATTCCATTATCAATCAACATATCTATTTCTTTAAGTAATATCTTTGGGTCTACAACTGTTCCCGATCCAATTAAGCAAATTGTTTCTCCATAAAGTATTCCAGATGGAATTAAATGTAATTTTAAAACCTTATCATCCACAACTATAGTATGTCCTGCATTTACACCACCTTGATAACGAACAACAACATCCGCCGAACGACTTAATAAATCGGTTATTTTACCTTTTCCTTCGTCACCCCATTGGGCACCGATAACAACAACATTAGCCAATTTTAGAAGAGCATTATTTTTGTACGAATATATAATATATTAAAAACTATAGGATAACTTTAAAAAAGTAAATCATTTGTATTAACTTTCTCTGAGAACCATTTTTTCGGCAAGAGTGAATTCTTTGGTTAAACGCTCTTTAAGCTTATCTGGTAAAGGCCTTGTTGCAAAGTTTTTGTAATGACCTGCCATTGCATTTAATGCTGTCTGCATTGTTGTAAATGATTGAGTTTTATTAACCATGCCTCTGTTTCTGTATCTAGAAATATAATCAGTTATTAGAGCAAGTGATTCATCTCTAACCTTATCCTTATCAGGAGAATCTTTTGGAGTTTCAACCGCAATTTGTAGGTTTTTAACAACTGATATTGTGTCTTTTGCATAATCACCGGTCATAGAAGTTTTTGCTGCATATGATGGAGAACCAAATAGTGTAAAAAAAACAGATATACAAATAGCAAAAGATATTGCTTTTACAAAAAATCTAGAAAATAATTCAGTCATCTTTTTAACTAACATAACTTAACTCCGAATAAATTTTTGCTTTAAGAATTTTTATTGTACATTACTTTTGATTCGGAAATAAATTTCTCTAATAAATTTTTAGATGCAATTTTTATTTTACTTTTTCTTGATCTAGAGAAGAATTCTACTTCTTTATTAATTGAGTCTCTGCCAATAATTATTTGAAAAGGAATTCCAATTAAATCTGCATCTTTGAATTTCACTCCTGCTCTATCATCTCGGTCGTCAAGGAGAACATCGATTTGGTTGCTTCTAAAGTCTTTATAAATCTCTTCAGTAAGTGCTTTTTGAATGGGATCTTTCAAATTAGTTGGAATAATTAAAATCTCAAACGGAGAAATCTGAATTGGCCAAGAAATACCATTTTCATCATGATTCTGTTCAATTACTGCTTGGGCTATTCTTGTTACGCCTATTCCATAACAACCCATCCATAAATTTTTCAATTGACCATCCTTATCAGAAAACTTTGCATTTAATTTCTCACTATATTTTTGGCCCAATTGAAAAATATGTCCAATTTCAATACCTCTTTTTTCTTTTAACTCTTCATTACTTTCGTGGCTGATGTAATCTCCTTTTTTTGCATTCCTTATATCTGAGATTAAAAACTTTTTCTCAATAAATGAAAACGCACGGAATACTTTGTGAAAATCAAATTTGTTACCACCACTCACAAAACTTGAAAGACTACTGGCAGAGTAATCAGCGATTCTTATCCAACTTTTATTCCAACTGGAATTAATTTTTATTATTTCATCATTTATATCTGGCCCAATAAAACCTAAAGGAAAATTAGTTAGATTTTTATTAATAATGTTATTATCTTCGATTATTTTTAGGTGTATCAAGTTTGAAATATATTTTTCGTTGATCAAATTAAAAAGCTTGACTTCATTTATATTTTGATCTCCTCTAATACATGCGAGGATTGGGACTTCAGATTTGTCTTCAAATTTGGCAAGGAATATAATGACCTTAATTATTTGACTTGCATCTAAATTATTATTTTGACAAATATCAACAATCGATTTTTGATTAGGGGTTTCTATCCATTCTTCTTGGGACATTATTAAAGGGATCTCTTTGGATGGTAAAGAAACAGCTTTTTCTATATTGGCCGCATATGAACCACTCTCAGTAAATAAAATAGAATCTTCCCCTGCATCTGCTTTTACCATAAACTCTTTAGATGCTGCTCCTCCAATTGCTCCACTATCGGCATCCACGCCGACTGTATCTAATCCACAATTTTTAAAAATATTTTCATAAGCTGTTTCCATTTTTTCGTAAAAAGAAGATAAATCTTCTTTTGAAGAGTGAAAAGAATAAGCATCCTTCATTATAAATTCCCTACTTCTCATTAATCCAAATCTAGGTCTTATCTCATCTCTAAATTTTGTTTGTATTTGGTAAAAACATAAAGGCAGTTGTTTATATGAATTTATCATTTCTGATGCAATACTTGTAATGACTTCTTCATGTGTAGGTGCCAAGCCAAATTCTTTTCCTTGTCTATCCTTTAAATTAAACATTATGCCTTCTCCTGCAGTGTAACCTTCCCATCTTTCACTTTTTTTCCATAATTCTGCTGGGTGGAGTTGGGGTAAAAGTAATTTCGAACAATAGATATTATTAAGTTCTTTTTCGATTATGGCAGATATTTTTTCGATAACTCTAAGCATTATCGGCATGTATGCATAAATGCCACTATTAACTCTGCGAATATAACCCCCTTTTAAAAGTAATTGATGAGAAATAATTTCTGCTTCAGAAGGAGTGTCGCGAAGAGTCCCCAGAGGAAATGAGGTAGTGACGCGCATAAAAGAAACTTATAAATTGAATTTATTTTATCAATTCAGGTGTAAAAAAAATTTAAAGTGTCTTGAGTCCCTGAAGGCAGGTAGTTTAGATTTATCCTTTCTGCTAGTTTCTGCAATAATTAAACTTAAAATTTTTAAGTGAATTAAATAACCTGAATGAAATTTTTAATAAAGTTATGGAAAATATAGATTCTAATATTTCTAGTTCAGAAGAATTGGTTGGTATTGATGAAGTTCAGAAATTCCTTAACCGATCAAGAGCTTCTGTTTACAGGTACACAAATACAGATCTAAGAAATTTAAATCCTAGCTTTAACCCGAGAAAATTAAATCCTGAATATAGAACTGATCAGAAAGAACCATTACGTTTTCACCCTAATGAAGTTGCAAGATTTGCTAAGGATATTTTAAGAATTAAAGAAGTTACTGTCGAAGTTTTTAATTCTCCATCTTCAGCTGTTCAAAATACGCTTTGTCAAATCCTTGAAGAATTAAAAAGTATTAGATCTTTATTAGAAAAAAATTAATCTTAAACAATATTTTGATTAATTTACTTTTTAATTGTAAAATAATTTTGTTAAGTTTATTACTCAACTTTTAACAAGTAAATCTCTTGAGATACACAAATTCAAAGCGGTTTGTCAAAAGTAATTTAAGCAAAAAATCTTCTTTTATTACTATTTCAAGTGAATTGGAAAGAGATGATGATGACCCCTTAAGTATGAGGAGTTTATTAATTTCGTTTCTTGGGATTATAATAGCCTTCCTGACAATTCTATTGCCCTCAATTTGTATTTTGCTTGGTAGACCTTTATCTCAAGGAAATGAAATTACTTCTTTTCACTTAATTAAAAAAGATGGATATTAGTTTGATACCTCCATCTCCAATGAAGGGCATAGTTAATTTAGTTGTTGAAATACCAGCCGGCAGCAGGAATAAATATGAATATTGCTCTCAAGCTGGAATTATGGCACTTGATAGGATTTTGCATTCTTCAGTACGCTACCCATTTGACTATGGCTTTGTCCCTAATACCTTAGCTGATGATGGAGCTCCATTAGATGCAATGGTAATTATGGATGAGCCAACATTCGCAGGTTGTCTAATAAAAGCAAGACCTATAGGTGTCTTAGATATGCATGACTGTGGGCAATATGATGGGAAACTTTTATGTGTTCCTATATCTAATCCTAGGCAAGAAAATATAATTAGCATTAATCAAATAGCACCTAATCAGTTAGAAGATGTTGCAGAATTTTTTAGAACCAGCAAAGGTTTAGATGGAAGGACGGTTCAAATAGATGGTTGGAGAGATTTTGAAGTAGTTGAAGAACTTTTAAGAAAATGTACACCAAAAAAAAAGAAATCCTTTAAAGTTTTAAAAAAATCATCAATAGTTAAATAAATTGAAAAGAGTAATTTTTTATAGCTATCCAAAATGCTCTACATGCAGAAAAGCATCCAGGTGGCTTGATCAAAATAATATTAATTATCAATTAATAGATATTGTTAAAGAACCACCTTCAAAAAAATTTTTGGAACTGGCTTTAATACAATTTTCTTTAGACATTAAGAAGATATTTAATACAAGAGGTAAGGGTTATAAGTCAACCGGTATTGACATTCTTCACTTAACCAAAAAAAAAATTATTGAACTATTGTCAAATGATGGAAAATTAATCAAAAGACCATTTTTAATTATTAATGAAAGTAAATTAATACTTGGATTCAATGAGTCTGAATATATCGCTAATCTCAAATAGATATTTAATTTTATAGTTTTGTAAATTTTATGAAGTTCTCTTTTAAAAATATACTTCTTGAGTGGGGACCATTAGTTCTCTTAGCTATTTTTGTCTCTTCTTGCAGATCTTTTTTAGCAGAACCTCGTTACATTCCCTCTGGTTCAATGCTTCCTGAATTACAAATAAACGATAGATTAATTATTGAAAAAATTTCCTTAAAAAATTCATCACCTCAAAGAGGAGATATTATTGTTTTTAAATCCCCTTTTTCTTTTGATGAAAAACTGGTTGAATCAAGATCTAACCCATTACCAAATAAAAGCTATTGTTTTTTTATGGGTTTTCCTCCAATTTCATTCATCCCTGGATTAAGAGATCAGGCTTGTGATGCTTATATAAAAAGGGTAGTAGCATTGCCAGGAGAATTAGTGAGTGTCAATATTAAAGGCGAAGTGATAGTTAATAATAAAAAGATTTTTGAGCCATATGTTATTAATTTCTGTTCAGAATCCTTTTTTAATAATTGCGGAGAATTTAAAAGTTTGAAAGTACCGAAGGATCATTTTTTGGTTTTAGGTGACAATAGATCAAATAGCTGGGATGGAAGATATTGGCCTGGAGGTAAATTTCTTCATAAAAAAGAAATAATTGGAAAAGCTTATTTTAGGTTTTGGCCTCTAAAGAATTTTGGGCTTTTTAAAAATCAAGCCCTACATGAATCACTTTCCCTTTAATTAATTTATTTTTCTTGGGAAAATTTGAAGGGGAATCATAACCTAAATTGATTTGATTATTTAGCCATTTTTCATCAGGGTCAAATATAAGCCATCTTTTACTGCCGATAGATAATTTCTCTTGCATTAATCCTAATAAATTAGAGGGATTAAAACTTAAATATTTCCAAAGCATTGGGATCGGCCAATCTCTTTTTACTACTAATTCTTTCCACAATAACGGTAAAACTAATTCAAAAGAGCTTATCCCTAGGGGTCTATCATTTATGGGAATAAATGTTTCTTCATCACTTAATGCCTTTGAGTTCACTGCAATTGCTTGAATTAAATCATTTTCTAAACCTTTTATTAAAAATTCTCTATTTTCCTGAGAGCCTAAAGGAGGATCTACTTTCCATCCAAGATCATCAAACTCGAGATTATTTGTATCGGCGATTAAGCTCCACCAACTTATTGTTGTTGAAATTGGAATAGTATGTTTTTCTATTTCTTTAAGAGAATTTGAATCTGAGATATTTTTAATTACTATATTTTTATCTGGAAAAATGTTCTTGATTCCTAAAATATTTTTAACTTCTGCAATCTCATTATTATTGTCAATAATATAAAATCCTGATTGTAGTGATTTTATGTCTTTATTTATAATTCCTTTCTGTAAAAAAATTTTTTTTTGTTAACGAAAATAATATTGGTGATGTCTTCACTGCATCTAAAGAAAGACCTTTTAAAATGATTGAGTTGTCAAAAAAGTTTCTAGTAGAGAGACCTATTGAACCTGATTTCAAAAGTTCACTATGGGGAGATAGTTTTTTGCCTTCATCTTCCAAACTTAAACTTCCCCAAAAATAAATATTTAAATCAAAATCATAATTTTTCTGAAAGGGTATTTTTTCAGGATTATCTCTCCAGTTGTTACTATTTGGAAGAAAGGCGATTGTACCAAAACCTGATTTCTTTGCTCTAAACTTTAAATTTTCTAGGTTATCATCAATTCCTGTTAAGGGATCTTCTAAAAATGAGTGACTATCTACAAGCATTGGAGCCAATATTTTATTACCAGATTTAGAAATTTTAATATTCTTCTTTAACGCCTCCTCTTTAGCTTTGTTACCAAATGCTTCTATTTTGCCATCGACAATTAATAAATTATCTTTGATAACTGTCGCATTGGAGCCCATTAAAATATTTATATTTTCAAAAAAAAAGCTTTTCACCATTTTAAAGAGCCCCGGATACCGTTGAGTCCAGTATCCCACCAAGATGTGTCGTAATATTCAAAGCACTAATCACATTATCTTTTTGAGGATCCTTAAAAAGATCAATAATAGTTATACCTCCATTCCCTTGCTTTATCATCCAGATATTAGAAAAATCAATTCCTAATAAATTACAAATAAGGGTTTTATTTACTGCATCATGTGCTACTAACAAGGTCAAATCTTTATTCTTTTGAGCTAAACATATTTCTTCCCAAGCCTTAACTGATCTTTCAGATACTTCTTTAATACTCTCACCCTCGGGCATAAGCACTTCTTCAGGTTTTTCATGCCAATTTTTCAGTAATTCTGGCCATTGTTGCTTAATTTGATTTTCTAATTTGCCTTCCCATAATCCATGGCTTATTTCTACTAAATTTTCAATCTTTTTTATTTCTAAATCTGACTTGTTTTGAAGAATTATTTGTGCTGTTTCATATGGTCTATCCATTGAACTTGAAAAAGCTTTGTTGAAGTTAATTTCTTCTAAATATTTAGAGGCCTTTCCCGCCTGATCTTTCCCATTATTATTTAAAGGAATATTGATTTGTCCTTGGAATCGACCCTCTTTATTCCAGTTGGTTTCACCATGCCTAACTAAAAATATTCTTGAATCTCCAATCTGATCAGGAATTCTTTTATCTAGATGAGAAGTTTGGTTTAAACATTCAATTTGTGTTTTATATGAATTTCTTTGCTTCACAATATTAAGGATTGAAAAAGAGGCATTATCTAACTTTATTTTTCTAAAACCTTTTTTAGGTTTCCCAATTAATAATAAAATTAAACATCTTAGGATTGCATTATGACCAATTATTAAAATATTTACTTCTTCTTTTTCTAAATAGATTTTAAAAATACTTTTAATAAATGCATTTGCCTGCTTATATAATTCTTTAATTGGTTGATACGTTGAATTATGAATACTCTCTAAAATCAAATTTTCAGGATCATTTTTCCAAAGAAGATAGTCTTTTGGATACTTTTTTTTTATTTCATTAATAGTTAAACCAGACCATGAACCAAGATCAACCTCTAATAAATTTTTATCATAAATAATATTATTTTCTCCTTTTAAGTTTTTCTGAATTGTCTTTGCAGTCTCTGCTGCTCTTAAAAGTGGAGATGAATATATCTTGTTGAAATTAATCTCTGATAAGACCTCCCCAGATTTTAGGGCCTGCTCGTACCCTTTATCGGTTAAATATGAATCATCTGTCCTACCTTGAACTAAGCCTTTTTCATTAAAACTGCTAAGCCCATGCCTTACTAAAATTAATCTAATGCTCATTATATAAATTTTAAATTATAGTATTTTTATCATCTCATGGCGTGATAAAAATAGGTATATGATTATTAGGAATTTCAATGAAAACTAAATTAAGTTTTATATTTTATTATTAATTACATGAATAAAAATATTTCTAAGACAAAACTATTTATAGCTTTTATATCTCTAATTATAACTTTTTTTGTATGGCAACAAGGGCTTCGAGATAGTCTCAGTCGACCATCCGTTAGCTTTGATATTAGTCAAAAAGAAAAAGAAATTACAGAATTAGCTTTGCCTGCAATACCAATTAATTTAAGAAACCTTTTTATTATTAACGATCCAATTGAGGAGATTAATAATTCTCTATCTGAGATTTCTTTTGATGAATTATCAGAAAGGAATCAATTGATTTGGCTAATTTCTTATACGAATAATGAGATAAATTTAAAAAAAGAGTACTCTAATAACTTTGATAATAAAAATTATAAATTGGTAGTAGAAAATTTAAGTAAAAGTAATCTAGATGATTCATATAAGCCTAATGTTAATTTACTAGAGTTTTTTAACGAGGATAGATTTCTGTACCATTTGTTGAGCAAAAGATTTTCTTTTGATGAGAGTCAATTAATAACAAATACACTTTCAAAAAAAATGTTTTTAAAAATAATAGCTATTAGATTATTACCTCTTTTAACAATAGTCTTTGGCTCTTTACTAGTTCTAAGGACATTATGGAGTGTTATTGCTTCAAGAAAAATTGATTGGAAAGAATTTAAACCCTTAAATTTAGATTTGTTAGATATGGTTTTATTGATATCGGGAGGATTTGTCGTTTTAGGAGAAGTCATTTCGCCATTATTTTCAATCACCTTAGTTGAATCAGTGGCCTCTAATTTATCAATCGAATTGACACAATCATTAAAAATATTTTTTGGCTATCTATTTATGGCAATACCCCCTCTATTGATAATTTATTATCAAATAAAATCTTTTGAAAAAAAAATTATTTTTAAAAAAGATTATTTTCAATTCAATTTCTTACCGATAAAAGATTCTTTTTCTCAGGGATTCAAGGGGTTTTTAATGATAATTCCTTTTGTTTTGCTGGTGTCATTAATTATGAATCTTTTAGTTGATAATCAAAATGGGAGTAATCCTTTACTTGAGATTGTTTTAAATAGTAATAATTATGTTTCATTTGTACTTCTATTTTTAACGACTACATTTTTAGCTCCAATATTTGAAGAGGTTATTTTTAGAGGTGTTTTACTACCAATTTTATCAAGAGAATTTGGAATAATTTTAGGTATCACTATCTCTGCTTTTATTTTTGCCTTAGCGCATTTGAGTATTGGTGAAATGATCCCATTGTTTACCTTGGGGATAGGACTGGGAACTACAAGACTTATATCAGGTAGATTAGCCTCTTCTGTGATTATGCATTCTTTGTGGAATGGGATGACCTTTTTGAATTTATTTCTTTTGAGAACATAAAGATTTCGCTATATTACTTGCGAATTAATTTAAAAAATGTTTATTTGATTTATTACACTTTTTATATTTAAAATACCAAGATATGAATATAAATAAGAATGAAAATTCTTTTAAAAATAACCTTTACGATACTAATAATATAACTTCTAAAAAAATAAAATTATTTAATTTAAAATTTATTCATAGAATATTTGATAGCGTAAATATATCTTTATTAATTTTGATTTTTATCTTATCTTTTCTTTCTTTTAATAGTCAAAGAAAATGGACAAGCATTTATAAAAATTTATTAAAAACAAGAGCAAATAATAATAATCTTATTGACTATATTTCTAAGACTGAAGAATTTTATATTAATGAAATTGAGTCCCTTAATACTTTTAAAAAAGCGACTCCAAAAGATTTAATTTATCTTGATAAGCAAATTACACAGAATAAAAATAATTATTTAAATAAAAAAATTAAATATATTAAAGATGGATTAAAAGATAGTAAATATCAAAAAGGATATTAATGAAAAGAAGAAAGAAAATTGTTCATTTAGTATCTCTCAAACCTAGTAGGTTTAAGGTTACTTTTATATTTTTTTTATTATTGATTTTTGGACTATATGGAAGGCTTGTAAATTTACAAGTTTTTAGTGCCTCTGACTTACAGAAAAAAGCGAGATTAATACAATTCACCAAGATTAGTTCTTTAAATAAGAGAAGATCAATAGTAGATAGAAATAATAGATTAATTGCTTATGATAAACCTCTATACAGATTATGGGCTCATCCCAAATACTTTAACTTCCCTGGAGATTCAACTAATAGAATAAGAACTATTGATGAAGTGGTTAATAAATTGACGCCAATTTTAAATCTAAAAGATGAATATCTTCTATCAAAGTTTGAAAATAAAATGTTAGGAATTGAATTACTGAATGAAATAACAGAGAATCAAGCAAAAAAGATCAAAAACCTTCATATTAGTGGTTTGGATCTCGTTAAATATTCACAAAGATATTATCCTCAACGTAATTTGTATTCAAATCTTATTGGTTTTGTTAATAATGAAAATAAAGGTTCAGCTGGTTTAGAACTGCATTTAGATAATCAAATCAAAGTACTTAACAAAAGTAATTTGATTAAGAAAGGAGGAGATGGAACACCTCTCCCAGATAATTCGGGGCCAAGAGATTTTATTAGTGACTACAAGAGTTTAGGTTTGACAATAGATTCAAGATTACAGAAATCTACTTTTAAAGCTTTAAGTAAACAGGTAGTGAAGTGGAACGCAAAGAAAGGCTTCGCAATAGTTATGAATGTAAATAATGGAGAGATCTTATCACTAGCATCAATACCATCTTATGATCCAAATAAATATTGGGATTATGATCCAGAAGTCTTTAGAGGTTGGTATTCTCAAGATTTATTTGAGCCTGGTTCAACTTTTAAACCAATAAATCTAGCCTTAGCATTAGAAGAAAAAGCAATCCAAAAAGATGGGTTAGTTGAAGATAGTGGGGAGGTTAATGTTGGAGGATGGAGCCTTTCAAATTGGGATAAAAAAGGAAATGGTTATATTGATTATCCAAAAGTTTTACAAGTTTCAAGTAATGTGGGGATGGTGAAAATAATGCAAAATTTGCCGCCTAAAACTTATTGGAATTGGCTAAATAAATTAGGGATTAATAAACGTTTGGAGACGGATTTATTTGAATCTACAGCTGGTCAATTAAAGTCAAAAAATATATTTATTACTCAGTCAATTGAGCCAGCAGTAGCATCTTTTGGAAAGGGTTTTTCTATTTCTCCTTTAAAATTAGCTCAACTTCACGCTGTTCTAGCTAATGGGGGAAGTGAAATAATTCCTCATGTTACTTTAAATTTTAAAGCTCACCTTAAAAACTATTCTCCAAAAGAAATCTTTTCTAACGAGGTATCAAAAACCGTTCTTAAATGGATGGAAAGTGTTGTTGATAATGGCAGTGGAAAAGGAGCGAAAATTGATGGATACAGAATTGGAGGGAAAACTGGAACTTCTCAAAAGGCATTTAATGGAAGGTATACTAGTAAAAAGGTTTGTAGTTTTGTAGCTTCTTTTCCTGTAAATAATCCAAAGTATGTTGTTCTTGTTGTTATTGACGAACCTTCAAAGGCATACGCTTATGGGTCCACGGTTGCAGTGCCAATTGCAAAAGAAATTATCGAAAGTTTAATTGTTATTGAAAAAATACCACCCCAAATTGAAGAAAACAAGAAAATTGTTAAAAAACCATGAAATTATTCTGGTTTTTAGTTAATTAGTTCATTATTTAATGATTTCATTTGAAATTGAAGCTATCTTATAAAAATATATGGTTATCTAAAAATGAAATCAATTTTAGAACAATTATCTTCTATTACTGTTGTTGTTGCTGATACTGGAGATTTAGATGCGATTAAAAAGTTTCAACCAAGAGATGCCACTACTAATCCATCACTAATATTGGCTGCGGCTAAGAATCCTGATTACATAAAGTTAATAGATCAAGCTTTGGAAAGCTCAAGAAAATCCCTACCTGTTGGCTTTTCTGAAAATGAATTAATTAAAGAGACTATAGATCAGGTTTCAGTATTTTTTGGCAAGGAGATTCTTAATCTTATTTCTGGAAGAGTATCTACAGAAGTTGATGCAAGACTAAGTTTTGATACTGAAGCAACAGTTACAAAAGCGAGAAAGTTAATAAATCACTATAAAAGTTTTGGAATAGATAAAGAAAGAATATTGATTAAGATCGCTTCAACTTGGGAAGGAATTAAGGCAGCTGAAATTTTAGAAAAAGAAGGTATTAAATGCAATTTAACTTTACTTTTTAACTTCTGCCAAGCTGTAGCTTGTGCTAATGCAAAAATAACCTTAATCTCGCCTTTCGTAGGGCGAATATTGGATTGGCATAAAGCAAAAACTGGCAAAGATAACTTTGCAGGGTGTGAAGATCCAGGTGTTATATCAGTAACCAAAATCTACAATTATTTTAAAGAAAAAGGATTTAAAACTGAAGTTATGGGTGCAAGCTTTAGAAATATAGATGAAATAAAAGAATTAGCAGGATGTGACCTTCTAACTATTGCTCCAAAATTTTTAGACGAACTTAATAGAGAGGAAGGGGAATTAATTAAAAAATTAGATGAAGATACTCAATCCAATAGTTCTATTGATTATAAATTTGATGAGAGAGACTTTAGATTAAGTATGTTAGAGGATCAAATGGCAAGTGAAAAGCTTAGTGAAGGAATAACGGGCTTTAGCAAAGCAATAGAAGAATTAGAAGAGTTGTTATTTAAAAGACTTTCAGAAATTAATAATCAAAAATTAATTTCGACAACTTAGATTTAATTTT
The DNA here is from genome assembly GCA_003282225.1 of Prochlorococcus sp. AG-335-I21. GTDB lineage: Bacteria > Cyanobacteriota > Cyanobacteriia > PCC-6307 > Cyanobiaceae > Prochlorococcus_A. The sequence goes on along the minus strand of QBZO01000015.1, from coordinate 9,005 downwards.
TATTAAAACATAAAATTAATCTTTGCTTTTGGTTAAAAGTCTCTTGATAACTCTCATCGCGATGTCTTCATAATTCATTTGACCAGATAATATTTGAGCAATACGTTGAGGGGCTGTTTTCCTTTTAACACCTAATTGATAGCCAGTTCTTGGGAATCTATAAAAGATTTGAGCAATTCTCTTTCCCCATGCCATGGATTTTCCCCATTCTTTATTAATGTTTTTTGAATAATTATTTAAATCATTATTATTTCTGGACAAACACTCGTCAATACTTTCTGCAGCAAAATAACTACTAATTAGTGATGGTCTTATACCTTCGGCCAAAAACGGATCGCAAAGTGAGGCTGCATCCCCCACCGCAATTACCCTATCTCCATTGAGCTTGTTTACTCCATTCCAAATTCTTAGTTTTTTATGAACCACCTTAAAAGATAAATCTTCAAATCCGAAACTTTTTATTACTTTATTATTGAGGTCTTTATTTTCGAGAAGTTTATTATTTATAAAAGTGCCTAAGCCAATATTGACGCTGTCTTTTAATGGAAATGCCCAAGCAAATCCATACTTAACAAATCCAAACTCAAATCTAACTGAATCTTTAGGAATATTCCCTAATCCTTTTAACCTCAGAGCGATAGTATTGGCAAATTTTGGCTTTCTTGGACCTAAGTTGAAATATCCAGCCCATTTAGATTGTGAACCGTCGGCAATAACAAGAAATTTAGATTTATATGTAACTTTATTGCTGCATTTTATTATCCAAGTTTTATTTTGCTCCGTTATTTTTTCGACCTGTACTGGTCTTAGTATCTCACCGCCGTATTTTATAGCTTCATCAAGTAATAATTTATCTAATTTTTCTCTTCTAATTATCCAAAAAGGTGATTCACCACTCAGGTCGGCAACAACATTATCAGATGACTCCCATCTGAATTCAACATTCCTGATTTTAGATTCTATTGATTCATCTATATCTAATGGGAGATATTTTTTCATTGAGGATGCCATCCCTCCTGCGCAGGGCTTTATATTTCCTGATGCCTCCTTCTCTATAATTAAAACTGAATAGCCTTTTTTTGATAAGTTAAGTGCTGTAGAAGATCCCGAGAGACCTCCTCCAATAATTATAATGTCGAATTCCTTCAAACTTTTAGAATTTCTTTCTCCTTTTCAGATAATTTAGTTTCTATTAAAGAAATATATTTGTCAGTAAATTTTTGTATCTCTAATTGATTATCTCTTGAAACATCTTTTGATATTAAACCTTCTTTCTCATCTTTTTTCTCTTTGTCAACAGCATCCCTTCTAATATTTCTTAGCGCTATTTTACCTTCCTCTGCGTATTTAGAAGCTAATTTGCAAAACTCTTTTCTTCTTTCTTCAGTTAATGGTGGGACATTTATTCTTATCACCTTCCCATCATTGTTGGGGGTGATACCTAAATCACTAACTGAGATTGCTTTTTCAATAGTTTGTAAGGAAGAGATATCAAATGGTTGTATTGAAATTGTTTGTGAATCTATAGTTGATAATGAGGCAAGTGATTTGATAGGGGTTTCCGCTCCATAATACTCAACACTTATTCTGTCTAATAATGATGCGTTAGCCCTCCCCGTCCTAATAGTATTAAAGTTTCTTTGAGTGGCTTCAACACTTTTGTTCATACTCGATTGAATTTCTTTTTCTTTCATAATTAGAAATAATTAACTTAAATAAGTTTCAACTTATTAAAGAGCCTATTGACTCTCCGGCAACAGCTCTAGAGATATTCCCTTTTTTAAAAATATCAAAAACCATAATTGGAATATTATTATCTTTACATAGAGAAATAGCAGTACTGTCCATCACAGCGATTTCATCACTAAGAACTTGTTGATATGTGAGAGAGGAGTACTTTTTTGCTTCATTAAATTTATTGGGATCACGATCATAAACTCCATCAACTTTTGTCGCCTTCATAACAACTTCAGCATTTATTTCGGCGGCTCTCAAAGCAGCAGTTGTATCTGTAGTAAAAAATGGATTTCCACAACCACCTCCAAAAACTACAACTCTTCCTTTCTCTAAATGTCTCATCGCTCTTCTTCTAATATAAGGTTCGGCAATTTCTTGCATCTCTATCGCTGTTTGTACTCTAGTTTCAACTCCAACTCTTTCTAATCCATCTTGAAGGGAAATAGCATTCATTACTGTTGCTAACATCCCTACATAGTCAGCTGTAGCTCTGTCCATCCCATCAGCAGAACCTTTTAATCCTCTAAATATGTTGCCGCCCCCAACAACTATTGCAAGTTGAACTTTATTTGCGATTACTTTCTCAACATCTTCAGCTATTGATTGAACTATCGCAGGGTCTATACCGTACGGTTTATCTCCCATTAGTGCTTCACCACTAAGCTTTAAAAGTACTCTTTTGTAAGTCATTCAATAATCATACTTTTATGACCTTAGCAAGTAAATATACAGAATTTCTTTTTTAGGATAATAATGCTTGCGTCTTTAAACAATTCTAAATCGAAAAACAGAAAAACAAATTAAAATTCTAGTACTCTACACACTCTTGAGCTTTTATGCCCTGTTCTTTAAAAGGATGCCTAATTAATTTCATTTCTGTTACCAGATCAGCTTGATTAATGATTGATTCGGAAGCTCCTCTTCCAGTAAAAACTATGTGATTTTTTCTATTTTTCAGACTTTTTATAAACTTAATTATTTCTTTTGGAGAAAGATATCCAAGTTTAGTTGCAATATTTATTTCATCAAGGATTATAAGTTTATATGATTCATCTGCGATGAATCTCTTAGCAATTTGCCAAGCTTCTTTAACTAATTCTTCATCCCTGATTCTATCTTGTGTTTCCCAAGTAAATCCCTCTCCTAATGCATGCCATGAAATATTTGATGATAAATTTTTAAGTGCTTTTTCTTCACCAGTAGTCCAACCACCTTTAATAAATTGAATAATTGCCACTTTATGACCATGTCCAATAGTTCTTAACGCCATTCCTAAAGAGGCCGTTGTTTTCCCTTTCCCATTTCCAGTAAAAACAATTAATAAACCTTTTTTTGTTTTCCTTGCTTGTAATCTCTTCGATTGAACTTCTTTTCTTTTTTGCATTCTTTTTTTATAAAGACTTTCATCTGATTCAGGGGATAACTTTCCTCCTATCCCAAGTTCTTTAGCCTGAATATCAAGACTGGTTACATTTCTTGAAATGGGTTGTTTCTCATCAGCCATAAAATAACTTTTAACTTTGATTATACTTATTTAAAACTTCACGTTTTTTATATTTTGAAAGTGCATTGTTAACAGCTTGTTGTTGATCGCGTTTTGTTATCCAGTGATGGTATGTTTGAGTATGTAGGCTAACGGAATGTCCCATCATTCTTGCGGCAACTGTATCAGGTAGATCATAGAAAATTGTCCTAACAGCCCAAGCATGTCTTAAGTCATAAGGTTTTATTTTAAGGGAATAACGTTTAAATTGATCAGTTATTTTTTTCCCAATATTTTGCAAAGTTGTAACTCTAAGATCTCTATTGATTTTTGGAAGTAATTCTGGATCTTTGCCTAATTTGCAAAGTTCAAATTTATCGACCCATTTGGGATGAAAGGGCCAAACCTGATGTTCTCCTGTTTTAGTAGTAGGCAAAACTCTAATGATTTTATCTCCATAATTGGTTAAGGAGCTTAAGTCACAAAAAAATACTTCATGATTTCTTAGACCATATGTAGCCATTAGCCCGAAAACATATTTCCAGGACTTATTTGGTATCTTGTCCCATAGATTTTCAATTATCTCGTCAGTAGGAAGATCCCTAAAGCTTGCTTTATTTAGTCCATAACCTTTAGACATTAATTTCCAATCTTCAGGAAGTTTAAGTTCTAAAAATTTTGCCAAAACGCTCAGAGAGGTCGCGCATTGTTTTCTGCTTCTGCTTCCTTCTTTATAAGTTTTTAATGTGGTTATAAAAATATTATCTAAATCTTCATTATTAGTATCATTTTGGATGGAAATCAATCTCTTAAGGTAAGGCTTATAAGAGCTTCTCCAAGTTGTTTTTCTAGTGCTTGTTAAATATTCGCTTTTATTCTCATTAAAAAAATAATTCTCAAAATCATTAAGCCTAGTTAAAAACTTAAATTCTTCTTTTATTTCCTTCTTATCGGAAAATTTTACCCAATTGATCCAATCAAATTGATTTAACTCTAATTGCAAAGTTATCAATTGTAATTTTTTTTTAGCTTCTTCTAAGCCATTAGAATCGGCTTTGAGTCCAAGAGATATTCTTTGAAAGGAAAAGTTTTTATTATTATTTTTTGAAGGAAGTGAACCTCTGATGTTTAATTTATCCCCTCTTTTTTCAATTCTAAGTTTGCTTCCTTGAGTAGCAAATTTATCATTGATATTATTAATTTCCTGAATTACGTTCATTAACTTATATAATTACATTTATAATGACGTTTCCTATGTTTTTTTTCAATCTCCATAAAAATTAAATGGAAAAAATTGGCGTCTTATTAATGAATCTTGGGGGCCCTGAAAGGATTACAGATGTAGGCCCATTTTTATATAATTTATTTTCTGATCCTGAAATAATTAGGCTTCCTATCCCGGCATTTCAGAAACCTTTAGCATGGTTAATAAGTACACTTAGAAGTACTACTTCACAACAGGCTTACCTTTCAATAGGTGGAGGGTCTCCTATTAGAAGAATCACGGAACAACAAGCTAGAGAATTACAAAGCAAATTAAGAGATAAAGGTTTAAATGTCACAACTTATATAGCCATGAGATACTGGCATCCTTTCACAGAATCAGCGATAGCTGATATGAAAGCAGATGGTGTAGATCAAATCGTGGTATTACCTCTATACCCGCATTTTTCTATAAGTACAAGTGGCTCGAGCTTTAGAGAATTAAAAAAATTAAGAGACTCTGATTCTGAGTTTAAAAAAATACCAATGAGATGTGTAAGAAGTTGGTTTAGTCAATCAGGTTACTTAAAATCTATGGTTGAGCTCATTTCGGAACAAATTTCACTTTGTGAATCGCCTGATAATGCACATATCTTTTTTACAGCTCATGGAGTTCCTAAAAGTTATGTGGAGGAAGCAGGAGATCCATATAAAGAACAAATAGAAGATTGTTCACTACTAATTATCGATGAACTTGAAAAATATTTAGGTCATTCCAATTCCTACACTCTGTCTTATCAAAGTCGGGTAGGTCCAGTTGAATGGTTAAAACCATACACAGAAGAAGTTTTGACAGACCTTGGTAAAGCTAAGGTAAATGATTTGATTGTAGTCCCTATAAGTTTCGTAGGAGAACATATTGAAACTTTACAGGAAATTGATATCGAATACAAAGAAATTGCTGAAAAAGCAGGTATTGTTAATTTTAGGAGGGTAAAAGCCTTAAATACACACCCTACCTTTATTGATGGTCTAAGTGATCTAGTTGTCTCTTGCTTAGAAGGACCGATAGTTAATATAGAGAAAGCTTCTGAGTTGCCTGAGAAAGTTAAACTTTACCCTCAGGAAAAATGGCAATGGGGTTGGAATAATAGTTCAGAAGTTTGGAACGGAAGGGTTGCTATGATAGTTTTTCTTATACTTTTTATTGAACTCATTTCAGGTTCTGGGCCTCTTCATAGATTAGGGATTTTATAAATCATATATTATTAAAAAATATCTAAAACTTAATCAAGAGCAATTAAATTTCTAAATAATTTTTGACATTACATTTCTAAAGTGGGCAATATTTTTTAATTAAGTTTATTATTTAAATAGATTTATTTTCTTTAGTGACTCTTACTTCGACATCTTTAACAAAAGATGATTCAGAAAAAAATTACCCCATATGGATTACAGGTGCTGAAGCACTAATGGATTCACTAAAAGTTCATGATGTAAAAGTGATATTTGGATATCCAGGCGGAGCTATACTTCCTATTTATGATGCGGTACATAAAGCAGAAAATGATGGATGGTTAAAACATTACATGGTAAGACATGAGCAGGGAGGATCCCATGCTGCAGATGGATATGCCAGGTCAACAGGTGAGGTAGGGGTTTGTTTTGGGACTTCAGGTCCAGGGGCTACGAATTTAGTAACTGGTATTGCAACAGCTCAAATGGATTCAGTTCCATTGGTAGTAGTTACTGGCCAAGTTCCAAGACCTGCTATAGGAACGGATGCTTTTCAAGAGACTGATATTTTTGGAATTACACTTCCTATCGTTAAACATTCATGGGTTGTAAGAGATCCGTCTGATATAGCAAAAGTAGTTTCAGAGGCGTTTTTTATTGCGTCTTCAGGAAGACCTGGCCCAGTTTTAATTGATATACCAAAAGATGTGGGTCAAGAATTCTTTAATTATGAAAGAATTTTACCTGGTGAGATTATACCTAAGGGCTTTAAAAGGAATGGAGAAATTAACGACTCTGACATCAACCAGGCTATTGAATTGATTCAAGAATCTTCAAGACCTTTGTTATATGTAGGAGGTGGAGCAATTTCTTCAGGTGCTCATGAGGAAGTGGAAACCTTAGCTAATAATTATCAAATTCCAGTAACTACTACGTTAATGGGGAAAGGGGTCTTTGACGAAAGGGATGACTTATCAGTTGGAATGTTGGGAATGCATGGAACCGCATACGCAAACTTTGCAGTCACGGAATGCGATCTTTTGATTGCTGTAGGTGCGAGATTTGATGATAGGGTTACGGGGAAATTAGATACATTCGCCCCATCTGCAAAAGTTATTCATATTGATATCGATCCTGCAGAAGTTAATAAAAATAGACGAGTTGATGTTGCTATTGTTTCGGATGTAGCTAAAGCTCTTTCAAAAATTAATGAAAAATCTTTTATTAATAAAACCTCCTTCAATACAAAAAATTGGCTAGAAAAAATTAATTTTTGGAAAAATAAGCATCCTTTATTTGTTCCTCCAGAAGAAGGTGAAATTTATCCTCAAGAAGTTCTTTTGAAAGTAAGGGATTTTTCTCCTGAAGCCTTCATCACAACTGATGTAGGTCAACATCAAATGTGGGCGGCTCAGTATCTAAGAAATGCTCCGAGAAGATGGATAAGTAGTGCTGGTTTAGGAACGATGGGCTTTGGATTGCCTGCAGCAATGGGAGTAAAGGCTGCTCTGCCTAACGAGGAGGTTATCTGCATAGCTGGAGATGCAAGTGTTTTGATGAATATACAAGAATTGGGTACTTTATCTCAATATGGTTTAAATATTAAATTAGTGATCATAAATAATCGCTGGCAGGGGATGGTAAGACAGTGGCAAGAAAGCTTTTATGATGAAAGGTACTCCTCCTCTGATATGAGTTGTGGAGAACCTGATTTTGTTAAACTCGCGGAATCGTTTGGAGTAAAAGGATTCTTAATTTCAGAGAGGAAACAATTATTAAATGAGTTTAAATCTGCTTTAGATTTTGATGGGCCAGCCTTAATAAATGTACGAGTAAGGAGAGGTGAAAATTGCTATCCAATGGTTCCTCCAGGTAAAAGTAATGCTCAAATGGTGGGTTACGTGAACAGTGAAAGCTGATTTTTGTACAAATATACAAAATTAAAATTATTAACTGAATTAATATAGATACTTAAATTGAAAAAAATAACTTCTTTTTTAATTATTTTCTTTCTGGTTGTTTTGTATCCAATTAGAACTTATTCTGCCGAAATTCTTCAGATAAATAACTCAAGTAGTATTTTAGTAGGAGATCAAAATAGAGATCTTCCAATCAAATTATTTTGTGTAGAAATTAACAATGAAGATGATGAAAAAATTGCTTTAAACCTACTTAAGAAAGAATTTCCGAGAGGAAGTAAAGTCAAAATAAAACCTATTGGGTTCAAAGAAAATATATTAATAGCTAAGGTTTTTGATATTAATGAAAGTAAAGAAATGTCAGATTTATTAATTGCAAAAAATTTATCAAAGGAGACCTGTCAAAATTAAAATTTGCTAAGAACTTATAAAATTCCATTGCCGTAAATATGTTTTAGTTCTTCTCCAAGAATGAAAGTTATGATTTGATTCGTATGTGCATAAGTTAGAGATATCAATATTTGTATTGGATATATTTTCTTTTAAAAGTTCAATATGAGCATACTTTTTAAGATTTAAAGAAATCAAATCGTTTTTTTGTAATTTTACTGACTCTTTTGAATTTAGTGATATCTCCATAGAATCTGAAAATGAAATTGAGTTTTTAGAAGCAGTTTTTTTATGAAAATTTTGAAGAGTTTTATCATCTATTAGATAATTTTTTTTTGATATTGATGGACCTATTGCAACAAGCATATCTTCTTTTGAACATCCTTTATCATAAAAGATTTTGATGAGTTTTTTTATTATTTTGTTTTCTAATCCCTTTCTTCCGCAATGTATTGCAGCAACATATCTTTTCTTCTTTTCAGCAAATAAAATAGGCATACAATCTGCGGTATATATCCATAGATTTTGATTTTGTTTATCAGAAACTATTCCATCAGCCTCTACTCTTTCCTTCTCTAGAGTATTTGATCCGACAACTATTTGGTTGCTATGTATTTGATTTAAAACGCAATTCTTATCGTTTAACTTAAGACGATTTGATAAAAGTGAAAGATTGATTTCAGAACTCGTTTTGGTAAAAAAACCATGTTTAAAGTTATTTTCAAGAAGAGTAGGAGATAAATAATATTTTAATTTTTTGTCTTTTATCGTAAACTCATTTTCTTGAAAATATTTTTGGCTAAAAGACACGATATTAGGCTTATGAAATTAGTTCAACATCTTTTAAAATCCAAAAACCAGCAAATTTTTCAATAAATGGAGTTGATTGTATGGATATAAACTGATAACCATAAGAATCTTTTTTAGTTTGAGTGAATTTATCATTTAATACCTTGGCATCTTTTTCTTGTAAATCTGTTACTAACCATTTATCATCTTCTGAGGCTTCAAGTATAAGTTGGTTCTGTTTTATTAGC
>QBZO01000014.1 GCA_003282225.1 Prochlorococcus sp. AG-335-I21 | reverse complement strand
TTGCAGCTTAAAAGTAAAATTTCGAATCATTCTTCGAAATTAAGATTAGTAGTTAACGCTACTGGAAGACTTCATAGTGAAACTCTTAAGCCAGAAAAAAGATTACAACATCTTGATAAAAAAAATATGATGGAAAGTTTTTCAATAAATGCCTTTTCTCCTATTTTATTAGCTAAAGCTATTGAAGAATTTATACCAAAAGATAGCGATTTTAATTTTGCGAGTATAAGTGCAAGAGTTGGAAGCATTGGAGATAATCAAACTGGAGGTTGGTATTCATATAGAGCTGCAAAATCTGCGCAAAATCAGTTTTTTAAATCTTTAAGTATTGAGTGGGCTAGACGTTTTCCACAAGCTACTATTACATTGCTTCATCCAGGTACAGTAGATACTAATTTATCTAGACCTTTTCATAAATTTGTTCCAGAACATAAATTATTTAGTACAGAAAAATCATCCAAATTACTGATCAATATTATTAAAAATCAATCACCAGAATCAACCGGAAAATTTATTGCATGGGATAGCTCAGAAATTCCCTGGTAATTTTTTTTATTTCTTCAGAAAGTAAATCAATTTCATCGTCTGTTGTCATCTGATGCACGCATGCTCTAAACCATTTTGGGTCTTCTAAAACTCTAATCCAAATTTTCTTTTCTCCAAGTTTCTTCACAAATTTCTCCTTATCTTCAATATTTTCGATATTAAAACTAACTATACCATTTAAGTATTTTTTTTCTAAAACTAATTCAATTTCGTTAAATTGATTTAAATTATCCCAAAGTTTTTCACTTAATTTTTTGATATTTTTTCTTTTTTCTTTTTCAGGGCAATCTTTATCTAAAAGATCTAAAGAAGTCCTAAGACCTGCAAGTAAAGGAATACAAGACGTAGCTACTTCAAACTTCCTTGCATCTTCATGAAAAATATTACCTGACGGCTCATAAATCCCTTGTTCTTTTTTTAATGATTTCCAACCAATTATTGTTGGATCTGTTTTATGAATAAATCTATCTGAGACATAAATAGCTCCAAGTCCTTCAGGACCACATGCCCATTTATGAGAAGTTATGGAATATAAATCAGAATAAAAAACTTCTTCTTCAATTTTTATATGACCAAAGGTTTGAGCACCATCAACAAGTAGATAAGAATTTTCGCGATTATTTTTTAATTCGATAGAAATTTGTTTTAAAGGAATTTTATATCCAAAGTTCCACAAAATATGAGAAATAATTAGGATCCTAGTTTTACTATTTAGATTTTTTGAAATCTCTAAAATTATATTTTCGTCGTTTAGATTTTTAATTTTTTGGATTGGTAAAATTTTGAATATTAATTTATTTCTTCTGCAAAATTCTCTACTTGCAGCTACTACTCCAGGATGTTCACAATCACTTATTAACAATTCTTCTCCCTCTTCTACTTTTATACCCCAAAAAGGCAAAATCATTCCAGAAGAGATATTCTCAGTTAAAGCTATATTTTTTGAATTAACACCTAAATTTTGCGCAATAATTCTTTTTGTGGTCATTATTTCTTTATAAATAAAAGGCCACATATCATTTGTAAATGGTCCTAAATCTTGAATGATTTCCCAAGTTTTAACTATTGCTTCTAGAGAAGATTTTGGTAATGGTCCTTGACCTCCATAATTGAAGTAATATTTGTTTTTTAATGCGGGTATTTGATCTCTTAAATTAATTGTCATTCAAATTTTTAAATTAAATTTCTTGAGAAGGGCTAAATATTCCCTACTAAAGTAACTGTTCTAAATTCAATATCTTCAATAACTTTCCAAGGTTCATTACTTCTCTCCGCAAATTCTAAGTTTTTAAAACCTAGATCTTTAAAATCATTTAGGAATTCCGGCTCATACCATGCTCCACTAATACATCCTGTCCATAGATCATGATCATTTTGCAATCTTAAAGGAACTTTCTTACTTGAGACAATATCGCTAATGGCTATTCTTCCGTTACCTTTAAGAACTCTTTTTATATTTCTTAAAAGATTATTTCTAGACTCAGGATTTACTAAATTTAAAACACAATTACTTAAAATAATATCAATTGATTTGTCTGCGATTAATGGATTTGAATCTTTATTCAATTCATCGAGATTTTCAATTGACCCTCCTAAAAATTCTGTATTGTTGAAACCTATCTTTTCTGAAAATTTTTTGGAAGCAGATCTTGATAATTTAAGCATATCAGGATTTTGATCAACCCCAATTACTTTCCCCTCTTCTCCAACAATTTGAGAACAAATAAAGGCATTCTTGCCGCTCCCACTACCAAGATCTAAAACAATATCATTCTTCTGTACATATTTTGTTGGATCACCACATCCATAATCTCTTTCTATAACTTCTTCAGGAATTGCTTCAAGTAAAACAGGATTAAAACCAACAGGTGTACAAAGACAACTTTCTTTTTCTAATGCAGCAGAACCATACCTTTCTTGAATAGCATCTTTATGATCAAGACCTTTTAAATTTTTATTTGACTCATCAGTATTGCAGCAATCGCTAGACATAACGGGAATTCTAATTCTTAATAAATATAGCCAAAAAAAAACCCCTAAGAAGGGGTTTTTCTTTTGGAATTAAATTATTTAGTGTAGTTAGCACCTCTGTAATTTAATTCTGCCTTTTCGTTACTTGAAGAAGCGTCATCCATTCTGTTGGTGTATACGTTTCTTCTGTAGGTAAGTTCAACAGGTTGCTTATTAGCAACCTCTTTGTTTTGAACGTAATTTTTACCTCTGTAAGTTAAAGTAGTCATGTTTCGATGTGACAAAACGGCCATCCCCCGTTCCCTGGTATGACTCGAACTGCGCCTTCTAAAGAAGGTGAACGAAATGTAGCAATAGCTACTTTTTAATTATAAACGTATTTTTGTGTTACTGTCCAGATATTACGGATAGAAATAATTTTTTAATTTTTTTTTAATTATTATCTTAAGTAAATTTTGGTGTGATTTATATCTAAAAGGGATTAGGTTTATATTTAATTTCCGCTTTACTAATTAATTTAAATTTATGACAGGGTTTTTATATTTTTTGGGAAATACTTTGAGGTGGCCCGCTTTAAAACCAAAAGAATTTTTCTCTTTACATGCATACTTTACTATTATTTATTTGATAACTTTTACATTAAGTAAAAATGAAGTTAATCAGTCAAATTTAGTATTTACATTAGGAATTCTAGCTCCTCTTTTAATAGCCATAGGTCAAGGTCTTCCTGTAAATTGCTTAGATTTTAAATCATCATTAACTAAGGAATTAAGCAAAGATTCGTAAAAAAGATTTTCAAAAAATAGCTCATAAGACTTGGACTACTTCACTTATTTCAGGAATCATTTCTTTTAGCTTTCTTTCTATTCCCATTTTTAATGTCATGGTACTGCTTGGGCAGCTTCCACATGCTCCTTGAAGTCTTACTTTAACAATGGGACCATCAATTTCTGCTATTTCTACATTACCTCCATCGGATATTAAGAAAGGTCTTAGTTCATCTAATACATTTTCTACATTTTCATTTGTAAGTGGTAATGTTTCAGTACTCATAATTTTGAATTAACTTTATAATAAGCCTAGAAAGAAATGTGATTAATTGCAAAAAAAAATAATTTTTCTGTTGTGACTTCTAAAAACATCTCAATTAAAAATAATAGTTATGATGCGATATTGGTAGGGGCAGGAATAATGAGCGGAACACTTGCGTTATTAATTACAGAGATTTTACCTGCAATAAAAATATTAATTATAGAAAAGTTAAAAAAACCAGGTTGTGAAAGTACTGGTGCATTTAATAATGCAGGAACTGGTCATGCTGCAAATTGCGAATTAAATTACACCCCCGTAGATGAAAATGGAGATTTACAAATAGATAAAGCACTTTCTATAAATCGTTCCTTTGAAAATTCAATGTCTTTATGGGCTTCATTGTATGCAACTGGGAAGATAGATATTAAAAAATTTTTAAAATTTATTCCTCATATAAGCTTTGTCACAGGTACTGAAAATATTTCTTTTTTAAAAAAAAGATTTAAAGCAATGTCTGAATATCCAGAGTTTGCAGACATGGAATTTTCATCATCTTTTAATCAAATAAAATCATGGATACCACTTATTACTAATAGTAGAAATCCATTAGATAAAGTTGCAGCTACTCGAATAAAAAGAGGAACAGATATTAATTTTGAGGCTTTAACAAGAGAATATCTAACTTATATTTCTAAGAATAAAAATGTTGAAATTAGTTATAATACAGAATTAATAGATTTAAAGAAAACAGATAAAAAACAATGGAAATTACAAGTTCGTTCACTTGGTAGAATAGTTTCCCTGAGTACTTCATATGTTTTCCTTGGAGCTGGTGGCAAAACAATAAACTTTTTGCAAAAATCTAAAATTCCAGAAGCTAAAATATATGGTGGGTTTCCTGTTAGTGGAAAATGGCTTATTTGTGAGGAAAAGTCTTTAACGGAAAAACATAATGCAAAAGTTTATGGTAAAGCAGATATAGGTTCACCTCCAATGTCAGTGCCGCATTTAGATACAAGATGGATTGAAGGCAAAAAATTTCTTCTCTATGGCCCTTTTGCTGGTTTCACGACTAAATTCTTAAAAAAAGGCTCTTATTTTGATTTATTTAGTTCAATTAAAAAAAATAATTTATTCTCTATGCTTGATGTTGGGATTAAGAATAACGAATTAATTAATTATCTTTTTTCACAATCTCTTAAGAGTCATAATTCTCGAGTTGAAAACCTGAGGAATATGATGCCATCAGCTGAGCCTTCGAATTGGTATTTGGAGAATGCTGGGCAAAGAGTTCAAATAATCAAAAAAACTAAAGATGGAGGTTCTTTGCAATTCGGCACGGAAATTGTCAACTCGGCAGATGGCTCACTTTCTGCTTTATTAGGTGCTTCTCCTGGAGCTAGTACAGCAGTTTCAATAATGATTGAGGTTTTAAAAAAATCTTGCCTTTTTAATACTGATAAATTTGACCTTGAGAAAAAATTAAGTAATCTTCTTTATGAATCTGAATTAAAACATGAAAGTGATGATAATTTTTTAGAAATTATTAAAAAAAGAAATAATTCTATTTTAGGTTTCCATCCATAATCTCAATTAGCTATCATGAATTAAAAAAAATATAGGAATTGTTCTTTAATTTATATGACTGATATATCTGTTTCAAAAATAAGAAATTTTTGCATAATAGCTCATATTGATCATGGTAAATCTACTCTCGCGGATAGGTTGCTTCAAGATACTGGTACTGTGAAGCAAAGAGATATGCAAGATCAGTTTTTGGATAGTATGGATCTTGAAAGAGAAAGGGGTATAACAATCAAATTACAGGCTGCAAGAATGAAATATAAAGCAGAAGACTCGCAAGAATACATTTTAAATTTAATTGACACACCAGGACATGTTGATTTTTCTTACGAAGTAAGTAGATCTTTGCAGGCTTGTGAAGGTGCTTTATTAGTTGTTGATGCAAGTCAAGGTGTAGAAGCTCAAACTTTAGCCAATGTTTATCTTGCTCTTGAAAATAATTTAGAAATAATTCCTGTCTTAAACAAAGTTGATTTGCCTGGTGCTGATGCTGAAAAAATAAAGCAAGAAATTGAAGAGATTATTGGATTAGACACATCTAATGCAATAAATTGTTCTGCTAAAACTGGAGAAGGTATAGAAGATATATTAGAAGCAGTTGTGAGTAGAATTCCTCATCCTAAAGATGAAGTGAAATCTCATACTAAGGCTCTTATTTTCGACTCTTATTATGATCCCTATAGAGGTGTAATCGTTTACTTCAGAGTAATAGCTGGGTCAATCAATAAAAAGGACAAGATCTTACTTATGGCAAGTAAGAAAAACTATGAGTTAGATGAAATTGGAATAATGGCTCCTGATGAGAAACAAGTTAATGAACTTCATGCGGGGGAAGTTGGTTATCTGGCTGCATCTATTAAGTCAGTCGCTGATGCAAGAGTGGGAGATACAATTACACTATTTAATTCTCCTGCTAAAGATCCTCTACCTGGATATAAAACTGCCAATCCTATGGTGTTTTGTGGATTGTTTCCAACTGATGCCGATCAATATCCAGATTTAAGAGAGTCTTTAGAAAAACTGCAATTATCTGATGCGGCGCTTAAATACGAACCTGAGACAAGTAGTGCTATGGGATTCGGCTTTAGATGTGGATTTTTAGGACTTCTTCATATGGAAATTGTTCAGGAAAGATTGGAGAGGGAATATGATTTGGATTTGATAGTAACAGCGCCTTCAGTAATATATAAAGTTAATTTGAACGATCAGGAAGAAATATTAATTGATAATCCTTCTACAATCCCAGATCCTCAATCAAGAGAATCAATAGAAGAACCCTATGTAAAAATGGAAATTTATTCTCCCAATGAATTTAATGGGACACTAATGGGTTTATGCCAAGAAAGACGAGGTGTTTTTATTGATATGAAATATATCACTACAGATAGAGTGACTTTGATTTACGAAATACCATTAGCAGAAGTCGTTACTGACTTTTTTGATCAAATGAAAAGTAGAACTCAAGGATATGCATCAATGGAATACCATTTGATTGGATATAGAAAAAATGATCTTGTTAGGTTAGATGTTCTTATAAACTCTGAACGAGCTGATCCTTTAACTTCTATTGTTCATAAAGATAAGGCCTATGGAATTGGTAGGGGCTTAGTAGAAAAATTAAAGGAGCTAATACCAAAACAACAATTTAAAATACCAATTCAGGCTTCAATAGGTAGTCGTATTATTGCAAGCGAAAGTATTAGTGCATTAAGAAAAGATGTCCTTTCTAAGTGCTACGGGGGAGATATCTCTAGAAAAAAGAAACTTTTGAAGAAGCAAGCTAAAGGGAAAAAGAGGATGAAGGCAATGGGTAAAGTTGATGTACCTCAGGAGGCGTTTATGGCAGTTCTGAAATTAAATCAGTAATTAATTTCAAATTAAAAACTAAAAGCTATTTAATCTTTGAAACAATAGGTATATTTTAGTTGATTCGAATAATCATAAATTTGTGAATTCAAACTCATCAAATCAAGTTGCACAGAACATTAGAAGGACTGGATTTTTAATTGTACTTTCATATCTTTTAATAGTATTAATTATGAAAGTAATAGAGGCTAATAACTTTTTTGGTTATTCTTTATCATCATTTAGTAATGATATTTTTGCACCACCTTCCTTTAAACATTTTTGTGGTACTGATAGATTAGGAAGGGATGTTTGTTTAAGAACTTTACAAGGGTCATCTATAGCTATTGAAGTTGTATTCCTTTCAATTTTCTTTGCTTTAATTTTAGGCCTTCCATTAGGGTTATTGAGTGGATATTTTGGAGGGATCCTTGATAAATGCTTATCACTTGTAATGGATACTATTTTTTCAATCCCGGTTATTTTGCTCTCAGTAGTAGTAGCTTTTGTCCTTGGTAAAGGGATTATTAATGCCTCTATAGCCCTATGTATAGTTTATTCTCCTCAATATTTTAGATTAATCAGAAATCAAACAATGTTAATAAAATCAGAGACATATATTGAAGCTGCAAGAGTTTCGGGGGCTGATGTTAAAACTATAATTTTTAAATATATACTTCCAAATGTCATAACTCCTTTACCTATTCTCCTTACTTTAAATGCTGCGGATGCTGTTTTGGTATTAGGAAGTTTGGGCTTTTTAGGGTTAGGAGTTCCTGCAAATGTTCCAGAATGGGGCAGTGATCTTAATCTTGCGCTTGCAGCTATACCAACTGGGATTTGGTGGACTGCATTATTCCCTGGATTAGCAATGTTTTTTTTAGTCTTAGGTCTTTCTTTTATAGGAGAAGAACTAGAAAATATTTTTGAGAATTGAAAGTTAATTTTAATATTTTTTAGTTATTAACAACTTCATTAATTTCTCCATACTGATTTATCTTTGGATATTTATTTCCAGACTTTTTGTATATAGAAGCTAACTCAGGATAACTCCATTCAAATAATGTCTTTTCGTATTCTTCTGCACTTAAACCTTCTCCATTTAGAGGAAGTAAACTCTTACTTTCTCGTTGTCGAATAGCTTCAAAAAGTAAAATAGAAGCTGCTACTGAAACATTCAAAGATTGTACCATTCCTGACATTGGAATGAAGATTGATTCATCAACTTTTGAAATTAGTTGATCACTTAACCCCCACTTTTCTGCTCCTAAAACAAAACAAGTATTTTCTGAATAGTCAAAATTCCTATAATCAGTTGATCTCTCATTTAGTGTAGTTCCATATAATTTAAAACCTTTCTTTTTTAGTTCAGATACTGCAGAAATTGTTGTCTCATGATTATTTAATTTGACCCATTTTTGACTTCCTTGAGCTGTACTGTTAAAAGTTTTAACGTTGTCTTTTTCACTAATGAAATTCGCTTCAAAAACTCCCGCCGCATCACATGTTCTTAATATCGCAGACAAATTGTGTGGTTTGTTTACTGCCTCTACTAGAACCGTTAAGTTTTTCATTCTGCAATTTAAGACGTTTTTTATTCGCTCAAATCTTCTTGGCAAAATTGACATCTTAAAAATGTTTAAAGTTAATTTAATTATATTCGTTCCAAAAAATATAATTTAAAATATAAATTATTTAAAGTTTTGAATGAATGTTTTATATTACTTCAAACTCAATGAATTAATTAATTAATCGGTTATTTAGTCTATAATATTCGAGTAAATTAGACGAGATTAAATGGCTTACATTGAATGGGATTACACAGTTATAACGAGTATGGTGGAAGCCCAGGGTTGGACGTTACCAGAGCATGAATCAAAAGAATGGAAACAATTTAACGATGAGCTTGGAGAGAAGATGAGAGGAGTTGGAATTGTGTTCGAAAAATATTGTAAATTCACTCCAGATGTTGGAGAAGGAGTTCATCTTTTAGACGATTAAAAAAATAAACCATTGATGTATCCCTTAATCAATGGTTATTATTTAATACATTAAGAAAATTTTGATTGAATTAGAGAAAGAAATTATTAAGGCTTTATAAAGCTTCTTTTAATAATCTATCAGTAACGTTCATATAAATCTTAAAAAAGCTATTAATTTTTAATTGCCCACAAAAAAGTTATTTAAATTTTATATTTAAATAAAAAGGTAAAATGCAAAATAAATTAATCTTTTTATTTGATGGTGGTTGTCCATTATGTCTTAGAGAAACTAATTTCTTAAAAAGCAAGGACGAATTAAATAAAATTGACTTTATTGATATAAATAATGTTAATTATAATCCAATTCTTTTTAAGGACATCTCATATGCAGAAGCAATGTCAAATCTTCATGGGATTTTAGAAAACGGAAATATTATCAAAGGGCTAGACGTATTAGCCTATTCATATGAATTAATAGGGTTAGGGTGGGTTTACTATCCTTTAAAAATTAAATTTTTTGCGCCGGTCTTGAGGTTATTTTATAAATATTGGGCAAAATACAGACTCAAAATTACTGGTAGATCAAATATTGAAAAACTCTGTACTTCTGAATGTAAGCAATAAAATGGAAATTATTGATATAGATAGATTAATCGAGATGTGTTGGGAAGATAGAACTCCTTTTGAAGCCATTGAGTATCAATTTGGTTTAAAAGAAGAAGATGCTATTAAAATAATGAGAAATAATCTTAAGCCAAAATCATTCAAAGTTTGGAGAAAAAGAGTTTATGGAAGAAAAACAAAACATATGGAACTTAAAGATTCAACTAGATTTAAATCTACTCATAAAAGAAAATTATAAATTTTGAAAACCTTACCAAGCAAAATATGTCCTGTTTGCAAAAGGCCATTTAATTGGCGCAAAAAATGGAAAGATTGTTGGAAGGAAGTTAAATACTGTTCTAACAGATGCAGAAATAGGAAGTCTATAGTATGAATCAGATATCGATCATATTTCCAAATCAACTTTTTAGAGAAAGCCCGCTCTTGAAATTAAGTTGTAAGATTTTGATGATAGAAGATTCGTTATTTTTTGGTAATGATAAATTTCAAAAGTCAATTAATCACAAAAACAAATTAATTTTCCATAAAGCATCAATGCTTGCCTATAAAAAATATCTGGAAAATTTAGGCCATAAAATTCTTTATATTGAGAATATAAATAATTTTTCCACCGTTGAGTATTTATCAAAATATATGCAAGGAAAATATCAAAAGATAAATATTATAAATCCTCATGATTTTTTAATTATGAAGAGGATAAATAGATTTGTTAAAGCCAACAATCTTAAATTACAAGTTTTTAAATCCCCAATGTTTATTACTAATGAAGACTTACGGGAATCTTTCAAATCTAATACCAAAAAACCATTGATGGGTAGATTTTATGAGAATCAAAGAAGAAGTCAAAATATATTATTGAATCCTGATGGCTCACCTCAAGGAGGTAAATGGAGTTTTGATGAATTTAATAGAAAAAAATTACCAAAGAAAGTAAATATTCCTGAAATCCCAAAATTACCAAAAAATCAGTTTGTAATTCAGGCTGAAAAGATAATTTCTAATTTGCAGATAGAGTTTATAGGTGAAAGTAATTATTTTATATATCCAACTTCTTTCGAAGAAGCTGATAGTTGGCTACATGATTTTTTTGAAAATAGATTTTCTTTATTTGGTGATTATGAAGATGCAATTAGTAAGGAAAAAGTTTTTTTATGGCATAGTTTACTTTCCCCTCTTTTAAATAGCGGTTTATTGACTGCAAAAGATGTTATAAATAAGGCATTAACTTATGGTGAAAAAAATAAAGTTCCTATTAACTCTCTAGAAGGTTTTATTCGTCAAATAGTTGGATGGAGAGAATTTATTTGCTTGGTTTATGAAAAATATGGTACCCAAATGCGTACTACCAATTTTTGGAATTTTGATAATAAGCCTATGCCTGAGTGCTTCTATAAGGGAACCACAGGAATTGATCCAGTAGATATCGTCATAAATAATATTAATAAATACGGTTATTGCCATCATATTGAGAGGCTTATGATAATAGGTAACTTTATGCTTTTATGTCGTATACATCCTGATCATGTTTATAAATGGTTTATGGAAATGTTTATAGATTCTTACGATTGGGTAATGGTCCCTAATGTTTATGGAATGAGTCAGTTTAGCGATGGAGGGATCTTTTCAACAAAACCTTATATTTCTAGCTCAAATTATGTGAAAAAAATGTCTGATTATAAAAGTGGTCCTTGGTGTTCAATCTGGGATGGTTTGTTTTGGAAATTTATAAAAGATAATGCAACTTATTTTAGAAAACAATATAGACTTGCAATGTTAACGAGAAATTTAGATAAAATGACTGACGAAAAGCTAAATAGTCATTTAAGAATAGCTGAGGAATTTATCAGTAATCTTTATTAAAACGAATACTAATTTTATAGCTAATTTTAAAACTTAAGAGAATCTAATGATATTAATAAATACTAAAAACACGTGTTAAATTATCACTCAAATAGATTATTAATTAATCTAGAATGAATTTACTAGATGCAATTTTTACTCCTTTGTTTACTATTTTAGATTGGATAATAAATTTGTATTTGAAATCAAGTGCTTTAAAAGAATTAATTCCTTTCAAAGCCTGAGATGTTATTGATTTAGAAAAATAAATAATGACTCACTTTTAACCTCTTTAAATTTTTGTCCTAATTACAAATGAAAAAAAATAAAAAAAATAAATTATTTTTAAGAGAAAAAGTCCATTCTCTTAACATCTATATATTTTTGGGATTCAATTTAACCCTTGTTAGTGTTCTTGGTTTTATTTGGTTTAATACTTCAGTTAATAGCTAAGAACAATATTCATAATTAATAGTATGTTTAGCATATATTACTAAAAAAGATTTTATACATTGATTAAAGGTTACCTTCAAAGGAAAGCATCTTGGGAAATTCTATTAAAAGTAAGTTCTGGAATTTATTCAGATCATGCTCTAGAAAAGGTACTAAACAATTATGAGTTCAATTCATTAGATATAGCATTCATAACGGAATTATCTTTTGGATGTATTAGATATAGAAAATTTCTTGACCTTTGGATAGACCATACATCAAAACTTTCTCATGTAAAGCAACCACCAAAACTAAGATGGCTTTTACATGTGGGTTTATATCAATTATTAAAAATGGATAAAATACCATTTTCTGCAGCTATTTCTTCAACTGTAGAAGTTGCAAAGAAAACTGATTTAAAAGGTTTGGCTGGAACTGTAAACGCAATATTACGAAATACCATTAGACATATAGAAAAAGAAAATTTCCCCAAAATATCCTCAGATGAAATAGAGAGATTGTCTTCTCTTGAGTCATTACCAATATGGCTTGTAAAAGAAATTGTTAATTGGGTAGGAGTAAAAGAAGCTAAAAATATCGCCAAGGCATTTAATAAAAAACCATCAATTGATTTACGAATTAATTCTCTGAAAACTGATTTAAATAAATTTTTGAATCAACTTGCTGAATGTAATATTAATGCTACTGCAATCAGGCAATTAAAAAATGGGATCGCCTTAAATTCTAATCCAAGGTCTATTAAAAAACTCCCTGGGTATAGCGATGGGCTGTGGGTAGTCCAAGATAGATCTTCTCAATGGGTCGCTCCTCTTTTAAATCCAATAAAAGGGGAAAAGATTCTAGATGCCTGCTCTGCCCCAGGAAGTAAAACCACTCATTTAGCTCAGTTAGTTAATGACGATGCTGAAATCTTAGCTGTTGATAGATCAGAAAAAAGATTGAAAATACTTCAATCAAATTTGGAAAGATTAAATATAAAAAGTGTTAAAACTTTGAAAGCTGATGCTACTAATTTAGTTAATATTAAGCCAAATCTTATCTCTTATTTTGATAAAATCTTAATTGATGCTCCATGTTCAGGGATTGGAACCTTAGCAAGAAATCCTGATTCAAGATGGTCTTTAAGTAAGGATAAAATAAATCAATTAATTCTTTTACAGGAAAGATTGTTAGAAAGCGTTTTACCTCTTTTAAAAAGAAATGGAACTTTAGTTTATTCAACTTGTACAATATGTCCTGAAGAAAATAATTTTCTAATTAAAAGATTTTTGACAAAAAATAAGGAAATTAAATTAGATAGTGAAAAACAAATCTTACCGAAATTTGATGAACCAGGAGATGGATTTTATGCAGCAAAAATTTCTTATAAATAAAAAATAAAGTATTTTTATTCTTAAATCTCTAAATCATATATTTTACTTATAAACTTTTTCCAAAAATAAGCTGCATTACCACTAGATAACTTAGATTCTTTGTTTTCATCAAAACCTATCCAAACTCCGGTAGTAAGATTATTAATTGAACCAATAAACCAAAGATCCCTGTTCCCGTCTGAAGTTCCTGTCTTACCATATACTCTTTCTCCTTTAATTGAGGCTGCTATTGAAGTACCTTCCGAAACTGATTTTTCAAGTAGATTATTTAGGCTTTTGTTTATTTCGGAATCTAATATCTTCTCATGAATAAATTTATTTTCCCAAATTAATTCATAGTTATTTGATTCTATTTTTTCAAGAATGCTTGGCTTATATAGATTTCCATTGCTATTCAAAGCTGCATAGGCATTTGTAATATTTAGTAGGGTATCTCCATAAGATCCGATAGCTAATGGTAGAAATTCTTCAAGCTGTTGTTTATATCCCAAGCCAAATAAATTAGCTAGATTTATAATTTTTTTAAGACCTATATTACTAGAAATTTTTAGAGGAACTATATTTGAGGAAGTTTTAAAAGAATCTATTAAAGATATCTTACCTCGATAAATTTCAGAAAAATTTTTGGGACAATAATCTTTCCAGCACTTTGGTAAATCTTCGAATTTGTCTCTTAATTTTATACCTTCTTTTAATGCTGCAGTATATGGAATAATTTTAAAAGTTGAACCTAAAGGCCTTATGGCTGTGGTAACTCTATTAAATTCGTTTATTGTTGGATTCTTGCTGGTTATCATTGTTCTAATTAAACCGCTATTGGATTCTATTGATAACAATGCTGTTTCAATATTATTAGGCCCTATAGAACTAGAAATTTTTTGTCCTATTTCCTGCCAATCTTTGTTGATGCTCGATTTTATCCTTAAAAATTTGTACTTTTTATGATTTTTTATTTTGTTATTTGTTTCCTTAAGGATGAAATTTACTAATAAATTATCTTTAGAATCCTTATTATTTATTGAATAATTTAATTTAACTTTTTCCTTTAGGGCTTCATTTCTCTCGTCTAAAGATATGTAGCCATCAATATGCATATCTTTTAAAATTTTATTTCTTTTTTTAATAGCTAAATCGATATTTTCAAAAGGCGAATAAATTGAGGGAGCAGGTGCTAATCCAGCTACTAAGGCAACCTCAGATAATGATAATTCCGTTATAAGTTTTCCAAAATAAACTTGGGAGGCCTCATTAATACCATAAGCTCCTGATCCTAAGTAAATATTATTTAAATATAATTTTAAAATTTGATTTTTACTGAATTTCAAATCTAATACTAAGGAAATTATTATTTCTTTAATTTTTCTTTGAAAACTTAAATCATTATTTAAGAAAATTAATCTTGCTACTTGCTGAGTAATAGTGCTTCCACCTTCTTTAAAGTATCCGCTCTGAATATTACTAATAAAGGCTCTTGATAAACCTATTAAGTCAATTCCATTATGGTTAAAAAATCTTTTATCCTCACCAGAGATAAAAGAATACTTAAGAAAAAATGGTATCGCATTTGTATTATCAAGAACATCGAATTTTCGACTTAATTTTCTTAATATTTTTTTATCAGAAGAGAATATTTCATAAGAATAGGGTATTGATTTTGAAGTATTTATTTTTAGTGGGTCAAAATTTAAAGTAATCCTAATTAAATTAAGTATGGGAAAAAATATGACAAAGAAAATAAATATTGACGAGCTAAAAATAAAATATTTATATTTTATTCCATTCACTTTAAGCTACTAAAAAACTATGTCCTATTGCTAAAGCGGTGACTAACATTCCAGTTATAAGAAATGGCTGAGCACTTGCCTGGTATTTGACATCAAATTTTAACGGGTCCCTTAGTAACCACATATCTTGAAATGTAATTTGAGGAATTACCAGTAAAACTAAAATTACTGATGCTAAATGTTGACCAATAACAATTAATATTATAACCATTGCTAATTGAAAAATATCAATGAGACCAGCACTTATTCTACTAGCCTTTTTAATTCCAAATATTACAGGTAACGAATTCAATCCTAGTTTTGAATCCCCTTCAACACTTTTGAAATCATTTATAACAGCTATTCCGAGTCCAGAAAGACTATAAGCAAGAGTTAGTAATGCAGTAACGATAGTTAATTTCCCAAATAAGGCTTGTCCCGCCCACCATGGGAGAGCTATATATGAAGCTCCTAAAGCATAATTTCCTAGCCATCCATTTTGCTTCAATTTTAAAGGAGGAGCAGAATAGATATAACTTACTAAAGACCCACCTAAAGCTAGAAGAAAGACAGAGGGGAAACTATGTTTTGCATATAAATCTAATAAAAAAGAAACTAATAAACCAGCAATAAGTAATACCCAGATTTGTATTTTTACTTCTTTAATCGAAATCTTTCCAGAAGGTATTGGTCTATTAGGTTCATTAATAGCGTCAATTTCTCTATCAAAAAAATCATTAATAGTTTGGGTATAACCTGCTAGAAGCGGTCCGCTCATGAGCATGCATGCTAGTGAGGCTAAAACATTACTTATTGTCCACTGAAAGTTTCCGCTTGCGGCAGCTCCACAGATTACTCCCCATATCAAGGGGATCCATGTGATTGGCTTCATTAATTGTATACGTAGTTTCCAAATACTCGTAGTCTCTGAAGCCCCTTTAATTCCTAATAATTGTTTTGGATCATTCACTTTTAATATTTAACCTTTCTCAATTTCTTCAGGGAAAAACCAATTTTCCTCTCCATTTTGTAATTTAACAGTAATACCAATACTTCTACCATCGGTCATTTTATATCCAGTTGTTACAACTTTTGGGTTTGATGATATTTGATCAATTAGCTTTGCAGGTAATCTATCTTTAACTTTGTTAATGTTAATTTTAACTTTACTACCAATTTTGGGTAATAATTTTGTTTCAGCCATAAGAGGTAAAATGGAAGCTATTATGCAAGATTAACAGCCTTTGGACAATTTTTATTAAAATGGTAGCTCTTCGTTTAATTCCTTGTTTAGATGTAGCTAATGGAAGGGTAGTTAAAGGTGTTAATTTTGTAAACCTTAGAGACTCTGGTGACCCTGTCGAATTAGCTTGTAAATACTCAGAAGCAGGGGCGGATGAATTAGTATTTTTAGATATTAGAGCTAGTGTAGAAAATAGAAAAACATTAGTTGATCTTGTCTCTAGAACAGCGAAATCAGTTAAAATTCCATTCACTGTTGGTGGTGGAATAAATTCGATCATCTCAATTTATGATCTTTTAAGAGCAGGAGCAGATAAAGTAAGTTTAAATTCTTCTGCAGTTAAAAATCCAGACATAATTTCCAAAAGCTCTGCAAATTTTGGAACTCAATGTATTGTTATTGCTATTGATGCAAGAAAAAAAATTAATAAATCTAATGAATGGGAAGTATATGTTAAGGGTGGGAGAGAGAATACTGGTTTAGATGTAATAAGTTGGGCAAAAAAAGTTGAGGAATTAGGGGCTGGAGAAATTTTATTAACTTCAATGGATGGTGATGGGACACAAAATGGCTACGACTTATTATTGACTCAAACAGTTGCAAATGCAGTTAATATCCCTGTGATCGCTTCTGGGGGTGCAGGATCATTAGAAGATATTTATGATGTTTTTACCAAAGGTAAAGCCTCTGCAGCACTTTTAGCATCTTTACTGCATGATAAAAAACTTACTATAGATGAAATAAAATCTTTTCTTATTGAAAAGAAACTACCAATGAGACCTAATTAAAAAAAACTTATCATTAATTAAAAATATTTAAATATGCGACATAAAAAAACTAATGAGGTTAAAACTATTTTTAATAAAATTTCTTGTAGTTATGACTTTTTAAATAGTTTGCTTAGTCTGGGATTACACAAATATTGGAAAAAGATATTAGTTGATTTCTTAAAACCAATTGATGGGGAAAATTGGGCTGATTTATGTTGTGGGACAGGGGATCTATCATTTTTAATTTTTAAAAAAGTTAGGCCCAATGGAAGTGTTACTGGAATAGATAGTGCAAAAGAAATTTTAAATATTGCAATGGAAAAGTCGAAATTGATTGAAAATAAATTTATCTCTTGGGAGATGAAAGATATCTTAGAAATAGATGAAGATTTAAAAAGTTATGATGGAATTTGTATGTCTTATGGTTTAAGAAATCTGGTTAATGTGGAAAAAGGACTAAAAAAAGTCTTTAATCTTTTAAGTGATACGGGTAGAGCTGGTTTTCTTGACTTTAATCATTCTAAATTTAATTCTATAGCTGATTTGTTTCAAAAAATATATTTAAGATTTGTTGTGGTTCCAATTTCAAAAATTTTTAAATTAAGTAAAGAATATTCTTATATTGAAAAAAGTATAAAAAATTTTCCAAAGGGAAACGAACTTATGCTAATTGCAAAAGGAGTAGGGTTTAAGAAAGTTGAATATAGGACTATTTTTTTCAATCAAATGGGAATATTATTATTAGAAAAATAAAATTCATCTTAATTATTTTTTCTCCAACAAAAAGTACATTTCCCCCATCTTGATATCTCACCTTCTGGAGCAGGACTATTGCATATTTTGCAAATAACCATATTATTATTCTTTATTCTGCTCGGATGATTTTCCCAGACTGTTTTTGCATTAATCTCTTTCTTATCTAAGCTTTTGACTTCATAATTTTGTATTATTTTTATTTCATTTAAATTTATTCCAAATCTGCTAATACTCTCCTTTAATCTATGTTTGTTATAAATTAGTGCCTGCCTCCATTGAGGATGATTTACAGCAATAATAAGAGTTTTCTGTTCAATTTTTAATGGCTTACATGCTTTAGATAATTCCAGACCAATTAACTTTTCCCAATTCTCATTTAGTTTGGATAGTTTATCTAAGTCTTTCCATGATTTTTTGAAATTATCAATACAATTTCGTATTGAGGATGGATATCTTTTATTCAATATTGGTAAATATCTTTTATTCAATTAATATAAATTTAAGTTATAAGGTTTAAGATAATTTAATCTTGTCAAGATTGCCTGTTTTTTATATTAAGGATTTGTGAAAGTTTTTGGATCAGTAGCTAAGACTGCATATTACTACAAAAAAATTCAGGGAGTTTGTCCTTATTGGAAACTTAAATACATATTAAAATGTAAAAATACTGAATACGAACTAACAAATTGGCTCCAAGATTCTCCAATCAAAAGATATAAACCAAGAGCAATAGTGGCCAAAGAGCAATTTTTAGGAATAGGTCAGAATTCAAGACCATGGATTTCACCTAAAGGAGGAATTTGGCTAAGTGCGGCTTATCCAATTTTTACCTCAAAATTCTCAAGTGATATATTTAGTCTGTCATTTGCAATTAAGTTATGTGAAATGTTGAATAAGGAATCTATAAAAGTCGATTTAAAATGGCCAAATGATATTTTTTTTAATTCAAAGAAGTTAATTGGATTTTTGCCAAGAGTGATAACAAGAGGGAAAGAAATTATTTATGTAAAGATAGGTATCGGCATGAATTTTTTAAATAAAACTCCATTAGAGGGAATTGCTTTATCTGAAATACTTAAAACTAAAAATATAAGCGAATATTATTGGACTGCAAAAATCCTTAAAACTATTCATGAGTCAGTCGCATGTAATGATAGAAAAGAATATATTATTAAAAACGCAAATAAATATCTTACAAAAAAACATTTACCTAGAGGTTATAATTCAATAGATTGGGAAATAAAAGACGTAGACAATAATGGGAATTTGAGAATTTATGATGGTATCCAAGAAAAAATATTAACGAGGTTTTAAATTTATTTAATTTTTAATTCAGTTATTTTTCCATCCTTAAATCTTGCTATTTTTTTTGCCCGACTTGCAACTTCATCTTCGTGAGTAACTAAAACTATAGTTATACCTGATTCATGAAGTTTATCAAAAAGGTCTAATACATCTTCTGTCGTCTTTGAATCTAAAGCGCCAGTGGGTTCATCGGCTAATAAAATTGCAGGATTATTGATAATTGCTCTTGCAATAGCTACACGTTGTTGTTGCCCTCCTGACAATTGATTAGGACGATTATTTACTCTTTCAGAAAGCCCAACTTTGTCTAATGCATTTTTTGCTCTTTTTTCTCTTTCTATAGGATCTACCCCTGCATAAATCATCGGTAAAAGAACATTTTCTAGTGCTGTAGCGTCTGAGAGAAGGTGGAATTGTTGGAAAACGAATCCTAATTTTTGGTTTCTTAACTCAGCTAATTCATCATCAGATAAATTTTCAACAGGAGTTCCATTTAATTTATAAACACCTTCAGATGGTCTGTCTAGACAGCCAATAATGTTCATTGCAGTACTTTTACCTGAACCACTTGCGCCCATAACAGCCAAATAGTCCCCTTTATAAATTTCTAAATTCACATTATCTAGGGCTTTTACGATAAGTTCATCTTTGCCATACATTTTTGATACTTTTTCTAAGGTCGCAACTTTTTTAGTCATTTATTAATACTCTTTTAAAGCACATTATTTGTTATCGCTAATACATCCTGTAAAAAAGGAGTTTCTGATACTGCTGAATTAGCTAATTTGAAAAGAGGGTTAGAAAGTATTCCTCCTAAAGCTGTAACAGCTATGCAAGTATATAATGCAATTCTAAGTGGAGGTAATCCAATAATATTCCAGTTGATTTCAGGATAAGATTTAACTATTTCAGAAGCTTCTTGTGGTTCTTTTACTACCATCATTTTTATAACCGAGATGTAGTAATAAATTGAAATTACTGAAGTTATTAATCCGACTACTACTAAAAGGTATTGATGGTTAGCCCAACCTGCAAAAAACAAATATATTTTCCCGAAAAAACCTAGCATAGGCGGAAGTCCTCCAAGAGACAGAAGACATAGGCTTAGGCCCAAAGTAATTAAAGGATCTTTTTGATAAAGGCCTGAATAATCTGTAATTCTATCTGATCCAGTACGAAGTGAAAAAAGTATTACACATGAAAAAGCCCCTAGATTCATAAATAAATATGCAGCTAAATATAAAACAGCTGATGAAAAACCATCTTGTGTTCCAGATATTATGCCAATCATTACAAATCCCGCTTGACCAATTGAACTGTAAGCCAACATTCTTTTCATTGAGGTTTGGGCCAATGCCACAATATTTCCTAGGGCCATACTCAAGATTGCTAAAATTGTGAATAATAATTTCCATTGTTCATCGAAAGAGGAAAAGGTAGTGCTTAAAATTCTTATTGCAAAAGCAAATCCCGCAGTCTTAGATCCTACAGATAAAAAAGCTACTACAGGTGTGGGGGATCCTTCATAAACATCCGGTGTCCATTGATGAAAAGGAACAGCAGCAATCTTAAAAGCAACAGTTGATAAGACAAATACTAATGATAAGGATGTAATAAATGATGGTTTATTTATTATCTCTACCCCAATTGTTGATAAGTTTGTAGAACCACTCAGACCATAAAGGAATGAGGATCCATATAAATAAACAGCAGCAGCAGCTGATCCAACAAGGAGATATTTTAAAGCGGCCTCTGAACTCCTAGGGTCTCTTTTGAGATAACCAGAAAGACAATAACTAGCTACTGATAAAGTCTCTAAAGATATAAATACACTAACAAGGTCAGTAGATCCACACAAAAGCATAGCTCCTAAAGTTGCCGATAAGACTATTGCAGCGAATTCACCAATGGGACTTCCACTCTGTTCTGTATAACGCCAACTAATTAGTAAAGAAATCAGAGTTGATAGTGCAATGATTGATCTAAAGGCAATAGCTAAATTATCTGAATTAAAAGAGCCGAGGAATGAACTGTTTACAGGGTTACTCCACTGTAAAGCGAGACTTATGAGAGAACAGCCTAATGAAATGTAACAAATTATGGGTGCCCACCTTGAGGCAGTTTTTTCGCCAGCAAGATCTACAAGAAGAGTTCCAACAATACCAAGCAAAATGAAAGCTTCTGGAATAATTGCTTGGGCATTTAAATTAATTGTAAAGATTTCGTTGGGCACTTAATTAAATTGAATGTTTGATTGTAAGGATGTAAGAGTTAAACTTACTTGATTATAATTTGTGGGTATGAGTTTTGAAAATCTCGAGCAATATTGCTTGAAGGAGTTTCAATTAATCATAATATGCCCTAATTGATTAAAAAAACACTAATTTTATCGAAATAGACCTTGGATCACACACTTGTTATTGTTGAAAGTCCCACAAAGGCAAAAACTATAAGAAGGTTTTTGCCTCCTAATTATGAAGTTCTTGCTTCCATGGGACATGTAAGAGATCTTCCAAAAGGAGCAGCTGAAATTCCTGCATCAGTTAAAAAAGAAAAATGGTCAAGGATAGGTGTAAACACTACAGAAGATTTTGAACCACTTTATATTATCCCAAAGGAAAAGAAGAAGGTTGTTAAAGATTTAAAAAATGCTTTAAAAGATGCTACTCAATTGCTATTAGCAACTGACGAAGATAGGGAAGGTGAAAGTATAAGTTGGCACTTAATGCAAATTCTTAAACCGAAAATCCCAACTAAGCGAATGGTTTTTCATGAAATCACTAAAAAGGCAATTACTAAGGCATTAGATGAGACTAGAGAAATTGATATGGAATTAGTTCAGGCTCAAGAAACTAGAAGAATACTTGATAGGCTTTTTGGATATGAACTTTCTCCATTACTTTGGAAAAAAGTAGCTCCCAGACTATCTGCTGGTCGTGTTCAGTCTGTTTCAGTAAGATTGCTTGTTAACAAGGAAAGAGAAAGGAGAGCGTTTAAAAAAGCCACTTACTGGGGATTAAAAGCCTCTTTGCTTAAAGATAATGTTTCTTTTGAATCTAAGTTATTTAGTCTAAATTCCCAGAAAATCTCCAACGGTTCTGATTTTGATGAAAAGACAGGTGACTTAAAAAAAGGTAATAAATCTTTAATTTTGAACGAAGACAGGGCAAAGAGTCTTCTCAAAACTTTATCTAAGGAAAAGTGGAAAGTCTTAAAAGTAGAAAAAAAACCCACAATT
Source organism: Prochlorococcus sp. AG-335-I21 (assembly GCA_003282225.1). Taxonomy (GTDB): domain Bacteria; phylum Cyanobacteriota; class Cyanobacteriia; order PCC-6307; family Cyanobiaceae; genus Prochlorococcus_A. The sequence goes on along the minus strand of QBZO01000014.1, from coordinate 1,910 downwards.
AGGAAGCCTGTTCCACCCTTTACTACTAGTACTTTGCAGCAGGAAGCTAATCGAAAACTTCGACTATCTGCAAGAGAAACAATGAGATGCGCTCAAGGCTTATATGAGAAAGGTTTTATCACATATATGAGAACTGATTCAGTACATCTTTCTGAACAAGCGATTAGAGCGGCGAGAGAATGTGTAAATTCAAAATATGGGAAAGAATATTTATCAAGCTCAGCCCGTCAATTTAATTCAAATGCTAGGAATGCTCAAGAAGCACATGAAGCTATCAGGCCTGCTGGAGAAGTATTTAAAACTCCAAATGATACAGACCTGTCAGGAAGAGATCTATCTTTATATGAATTAATTTGGAAAAGAACTGTTGCAAGTCAAATGGCGGAAGCAAAATTAACAATGATTAATGCTGAAATAGAAGTTGGGGAAGGATTATTTAAGTCAAGCGGAAAAAGTATAGATTTTGCAGGTTTTTTTAGAGCTTATGTAGAAGGTAGTGATGATCCAAGCGCATCACTTGAACAGCAAGAAGTCATTCTTCCTAATTTAACTCAAGGGTCTGTTTTAGAAGTTGATAGCAAAGAGGCTACTTATCATGAAACCAAATCTCCAGCTAGATATACTGAGGCTGCATTAGTCAAAGTTTTAGAAAAAGAGGGAATAGGAAGACCCTCTACTTATGCAAGTATTATTGGAACAATTGTAGATAGGGGCTATGCAAATATTTCTTCAAACTCCTTATCTCCTACATTCACAGCTTTTGCTGTTACGGCATTGTTAGAGGAACACTTCCCTGATTTAGTGGATACTACATTTACGGCAAAAATGGAATCTTCATTGGACGAAATTTCTTCAGGTAATCTTGAGTGGCTTCCATATTTAGAAACTTTTTATAAAGGTAAAAATGGTCTTGAAGTAAAAGTTCAGAAAACTGAGGGTGATATTGATGGGAAAGCATACAGACAAGTTGATTTTGATGACTTACCTTGCGTAGTCAGAATTGGTTCTAATGGGCCATGGCTTGAAGGGGTAAAAATAGATGAATCAGGAAATGAAATACAAGCAAAAGGTAATCTCCCTATGGATATTACTCCTGGAGATTTAGATAAAAAGAAAGTTGATCAAATTCTTAGTGGCCCCTCAGATCTTGGAACTGATCCAAAAACTGGTGAGCAAGTATTTTTAAGATTCGGCCCTTATGGACCTTACGTTCAGTTAGGAAATACTGAAGAAGACAAAGCGAAGCCAAGAAGGGCCTCTTTACCAAAAGAGTTAAAAACAGATGACTTAACTTTATTGGAAGCCCTAGAACTATTAAGCTTACCAAAATTGTTAGGAGAGCATCCCGAAGGTGGAATTGTTGAGGCAGATAGGGGAAGATTTGGTCCATATATTAAATGGATAAAAAATGAAGATGATTCTGAAAATAGATCTTTAAAAAAAGAAGATGATGTGTTTAAGGTTGATCTTAAGCGCGCATTAGAAATCCTCGCGATGCCAAAATTAGGTAGAGGAGGACAAGAAGTAATTAAGGATTTTGGAAAACCTAATGAATTAAAAGATAAAATTCAGATTTTAAATGGACGATATGGACTATATATAAAGTTTGGAAAAACAAACGTTTCTTTGCCTAAAGATACTGATTTAGAAAAATTTACACTTGATAATGCTTTGGTTTTATTAGAAGAGAAAATGAAAGATAAAAAGAGCTCTGGTTTCAAAAAAAATAAAGTAATTAGTAAAAAGACTTCAAAGAATAAAAAAATTAAAAAATAAATATGGGTTTTATAAAAAAAAATAAATTTTTTATTTTTATTATTTTAATTTTATTGCAATCTTGTTCTGGAGGAAGAATTGGAAATTTTTTTGAGTCTAGTTTTAAAAATATTGAAGAGACAAAAATAAAAGAA
>QBZO01000013.1 GCA_003282225.1 Prochlorococcus sp. AG-335-I21 | reverse complement strand
AAATTTACTAATCAAAGCAATAACAATCAATATTATTCCGATTCCTATCGTCGCCATTCTTCCGTTCCAAATTTCTGCTTGAGGAGTAAAGCCTCTTTTCCATAAATTCAGCTCATGTTTATCAACAACCTTTTTTGGTTCTTTAAGATCCATTTTTGATTCTTTTTTCATTGGTACTAGAAAGGAGGGTTTTTTTCATAAAGAGTATTTGCTTGGTCAATAGGAAGTCTTCCTGAAATGCCTAATTTAAGAGAACTTTCATGTGCCTTAAATTTGAGTCTGAATAAGGCAGCGGCTTACTTTGGGGCATAACTGTTTTTGCAGGCGCATGCGCACGTTTAATTTCTTCTGTCTCTGGATTTCCAAGTGTAGTAATTTTATTAATTTCTGGATTATTCATAGGCCGCTCAGGGTTTGGGCTTGTTGAGCCACTTGATCTTGGACAGGGACTTGAAACTATAGTTGGACTTTTAGTTTGTTTAGTTTTATTTGAAGGCGGGTTAAATTTAAAATTACCTGAAGGAAATATTAGAAATACCGTCTTAAGAATTTCGTTAATAAGATTATTTATTTCATTATCAGCAGGAATATTCATAGCTCATTGGCTAGCAGGACTATCATGGGCAGTAGCTGGAGTGTATAGTGCGATAGTTCTTGCAACTGGTCCGACAGTAGTTTCACCCTTAGTAGACCAAATAAAATTAGTATCTCCACTATCCGAGGTCCTAAAAGCTGAAGGATTGGTTCTTGAACCAATCGGGGCAGTTCTCGCTTTATTGCTTTTAGAACAAATATTGGGAGATCTACATGGAATTAAGGAAGTGTTTATTGCCTTAATGCAGAGATTAGGTGGAGGGGTTTTGATAGGTATAAGCTCTGGATGGTTGCTGTCTGAAATTTTAAAGAAAATAAAAAACGAGGCATCATTTGGAATTGAGCTTCAGGTTACATTAGGATTTATTTTTCTTGTGTACGGCATTTGTGAATATCTTTTGCCTGAATCAGGGTTACCCGCTTCTGTTGCTGCAGGATTTATTGTAGGTAAAAGAGAAATTATTGATAAAGAAAGATTAGATAATTTGATTGGAGAATTAGCTCAACTATCAATAACAGTTCTTTTCCCCCTTCTGGCATCTGATGTCTCTTGGGGAGAATTAAGTCCATTAGGTTGGGGGGGGGGTTATCTGCGTATTAATGTTGATGATAATTGTGCGTCCGATTTCCATATCACTGGCAACTATGGGAGGGGAATTAGATGTAAAACAAAGGGTGTTTTTATCGTGGCTAGCGCCAAGGGGGATAGTTACTGCTGCTGTTGCCTCTCTTTTTTCAATAAGACTTGAGCAAGCAGGAGTCCTTGGTGCGGGTCGTCTCCAAGGCTTGGTATTCTTAACGATATTGATGACAGTTAGTATTCAAGGACTGACGGCAAGACCTCTGGCGAATTTTCTAAATTTAATTGACAAGGAAATATAGTTAATTAAAACATCTTTCAATTAGAGGGATATCAATTTTGTTCTCAGAGAATAATTCCCAACTTTGAATTAAATCTGGTCCACTTAGACACCCAAAAAAAGATACTCTCAATGATTTCATTAAAATCCCTTTTTTGATGGAGTGGTTTACAGTAATTTTGTTGATTATTTCTCGAGCGTTATCCTTCTTAATCTTAGTTATATTTTCTTCTTTTAAATAAAAAAGAATATATTTTAACGATTCTTTTGCCTCTGTGTTATTTTTTAGAAATTCTTCCCCCTCTTTTTTCATTTGGGACAAGATAAAAAAGGGTTTTGATTGATCAATTGCATCTTTTAATAAAATCAATGAGTCTTGAATTAAATTTGTCAATTTTAAATCCCATTCCGTAGAGGGAGATTCCCAACCCATTTCATTCCAGTAATTCTTAATAAATTTACTTAATTGTGTCAGTTCCATTTTCTTGATGTACTGTGAATTAATCCAATTAAGTTTTTCCCAATTAAATTTGGCACCAGCTTTATTTACATCTGACAAATTAAAAACTTTAGATAACTCTGATAAGGATAGAATTTCATTCTCAGGCGATTTTATAGACCATCCTAAAAATGCCATGTAATTGGCTAAAGCTTCAGGCAAGTATCCCATCTCTTTAAACTCATCGATAGAAGTTACAGAATCACGTTTAGAAAGCTTTTTACCTTCGCTATTTAAAATGAGAGGAGTATGAGAAAAAATTGGTAATTTAAAATCTAAAGCTTTGTAAATCAATATTTGTTTTGCAGTATTTGAGATATGATCTTCCCCTCTTACAACATGAGTAATATTCATAAAATTGTCATCTACTACAACAGCAAGATTGTATAGAGGATCTCCTATTTCATTACCTAAAGCTCTTCTTGATAAAACTAAATCCCCACCGAGATCCTTTCCTTGCCATTTTATTTCGCCTCTAATCTGATCTTCCCATTTGATCTCTGTTTTCTCATCAATTTTAAACCTTATTACAGATGATCTTCCTTGAGATATAAATTCTTTAATCTCTTTACTAGTAAGATTTCTATGTCTATTATCGTGCTTGGGTGGCAAACCACTTAATTTTTGTTTTTCTCTAAGGTCCAGGATCTCACTTTCTGAAGTAAAACATCTATATGCAGCTCCACTTTCTAAAAGTCTTTTGATAAAGTTTTTGTGAACAGAAATTCGTTTACTTTGCTTAATAGGTTCTTCATCCCAATTAAGTCCTAGCCAATTTAATCCATTTAATATATTGGTTGTGTATTCAGATTTTGATCGTACAATATCTGTATCTTCAATTCGAATTAAAAATTTACCATTTGTTTTTTTAGCATATAACCAATTAAATAAAGCTGTTCTTGCTGTGCCAATGTGTAACAAACCAGTTGGACTTGGTGCTAACCTTAAACGTTTTTCCAATTTCCTTTAGAAAAGAACGGGACCGACGGGATTCGAACCCGCAACTTCCGCCGTGACAGGGCGGTGCTCTAACCAGTTGAACTACGGTCCCAGAATTTTTGTTCTAATTAAATTAGATAACTGGGTTTAAAATTATCAGATCATAATACTTTATTAATGTTGTTGTAATAAAAAAAACTTCATAAATTTGAGGATATAAAGAAATAATTTAGCTTCTTTTTTAAGAAGGAAACTTATTAAATTTTCTTCAAGGCCTAAAGCCTGCTGGTTGAATTAATCGAACTTGATTACCTCGAGCTGTAAATTCTCTGCCTTGATCGCTTTGAACAACAACTCTTCCACCAGATTTTACTCTGATGACTCTTGCGCGAACCCATCCTAGAGCAGCTGATTCGAGGACTTTAACCACGTCCCCAGGTTGAAGATCTAACTCCATCTAAATGAAAAAAAATAATTTACAGAATGTTGATCCAAACGCGCCGTGGAGGACTTGAACCCCCGACATCAGGTTTTGGAGACCTGCGTTCTACCAACTGAACTAACGACGCAATAAAAAGATTATAAGCGCCTTTATGACCATTAGGTTGAAATTACTTTACAACCTTATCGATCAAAGCGTTGTTTTACGCGAGTAGCTTTTCCTACTCTATCTCTCAGATAGAATAGCTTAGCTCTTCTTACTTTACCTCTACGTTCTACTTTAAGAGAGGCTACTTGAGGACTATGTAGCATAAATACTCTTTCCACTCCAATACCTTGAAAAATCCTTCTTACTGTAATGGTCTGATTGAGGCCACCATGTCTCTTCGCAATCACAACTCCTTCGTAAGGTTGAACTCTTTCTTTGTTACCTTCTGTAATTTTTACTCCAACTTTCACCGTATCTCCAACATATATTTCGGGCAATTGTTTTTTTAATTGATCTCTTTCAAATTCCTTTATTAAATTTGATGAATTTAAATTTGTTTGGGCAATTAGCTCTTTACCTTGATTCTCAACAGTCAATTCTGTGGTAGTGTCAGCTTCATTAATGATTTCTGACTCAATTTCTTGTTTCTCTTTTGCCATTTTATGCTCAATAATTCTACAAGAATATTATCTTAACCTTTCGACTCGCCTTTAGTAACCTTTTTAGGAAATGAAATTTTTTTTGAAAACATTTGAAACCCAGTTATTAGCATCCAAATAAGTCCTAAAGAATTCAAGATTACGTAGATTAGTTCTCCATTATCTCCAAGCCACTCCCCTTCGTGTAGAGACATTAACCAGTGAACTTCATCTCTTGAGTAGCCTAATAAATCTTTACAGATCCTATAGAATGTACCTGTTAAGGCTGAAATGAATAATGGGAGGAAAACCCAAGGTGCCAATGATTTATGAAATTGCCTAGAATTGGTAATAAACTTCATTTTCTGTTTTTCTTACTGTTAGATTGAGGGGGCCATGCAGACTATGGCTATTTCGATCATATTTAACTAATACTACTATTTATTCCAATGAAACATTTTGCAGATCTTTTATTAAGTAAAAATAATTCTAAATCCAATGATCAAGTTCCTTTTATCCAAAGAAGAAGAGGAATAGAAATAAAGTCTTCAAGGGAAATAAATTTAATGAAGAAATCGAGTAGGATTGTTGGAACAGTTTTGAGAGAAATAAATGACCTCATAAAACCAGGAATGAGTACTAAAGATTTGGATGATTTTGCGGAAAAGAGGATAAGAGAGATGGGTGCTGTGCCAAGTTTTAAGGGTTATCATGGATTCCCATCAAGTATTTGTTCAAGTATTAATAATGAAGTTGTTCATGGTATACCAAACAAAAACAAAATAATTAATGATGGAGATCTTGTTAAAATCGATACTGGGGCCTATTTAGATGGCTTTCATGGAGATAGTTGTATCTCTATTTGTGTGGGTGAAGTAAGTCAGCAAGCCCAAAAACTTAGTGATGTAGCCCTTAAAGCTTTGTTTGCCGGACTATCGAAAATTAAATCAGGTAATACTCTGCTTGATATCGCTGGTGCAATTGAAGATATTGTTAAATCTAATGGATTCAGTGTAGTTGAGGACTATACAGGTCATGGCGTAGGTCGAAACCTTCATGAAGAACCATCTGTTTTTAATTTCCGAACTAACGAATTACCTAATGTTGTTCTTCGTGAAGGTATGACATTAGCTGTAGAACCTATTGTTAATCAAGGCACCAAATTTTGTAAAACGTTAAATGACAAATGGACAGTAATAACAAAAGATGGAAATTTATCAGCACAATGGGAACACACAATCGTTGTAATGAAAGATGGTATAGAAATTTTGACAGATAGAGATTTTTAGTTTCTAACCTTAGATATTTTTAAAAATTTACAATATAAAAAAAAATATAACTCTTTAATGGGAAATAGAATGTAAGAAAGAGGGTTAGGACTAATAATTATTAAGAAAAAATTTAAAGTCGCAAAATTGTAAATGTTATTAGACACAAATTCTGCACTCATAATTCCGATAGGGTTTAATTCTGACTTGAAAGGACCTAAGATAATTTTTTTAATTTTTAATTTTTTATTCTCATGATTACCTAGAAGGTTTTTTTTAAAGGAAACTAGTTGACCAATAAGCGATTTACTTATTTCGTAGGAGGGATTTAAAGCTGGCAATATTTCTGCTTCTGAGGTATTTATCCAAATTTCCTTTGCAATTGATGAGTTGTTTTTGAAAGCAATTTCTTCAAATAAATTTAGAAATTTCAATTTACTTAAAGCATTTATTTCTATTGAATTTTCATAATTTGAATTTTCTTTACTTATGTCGTAGATTCCATGGTTCAAAATTAAGATATCAATTTTTTTTAGGTGCTCTTTTAATAAGAATTCTTTCCCACATTGCCATTCAATCCATTCATTGGGAGAGTTGTTGTTTATTTCAAAATTATTTTTACTATGAGTAAATCCCATAACTTTATATCCTTTCCCCCGAAATATTTTTGTTAATTCTTTCCCTAATGCTCCTGAAGCGCCGGTAATTCCAATAGTTTTTAATCCCCTCATTGTATAATTGAGTTTTGTAAGATTATTTTCATAGATCCAAATAATATAAAATATTTTACTTTGTACTATGTTTTTTAATTTATTTGATTAAAAGTATTAAATAAACAATTGTATAGTTCTTAAAAAAATATTATCTTAAATCTATGAATAAATTAATCCGTTCATCATGAGTCAGATATTGTTAATTGGTTCCTGTGAGCCATTTAGTGGTAAGTCAGCATTAGTACTGGGAATATCAAAAAAACTTCTAGAACAAGGAAAAAAAATACGTGTAGGAAAACCATTAGCAACTTGTATTGAACTTACTAATCTTCCTTCAATGACTTATGAAGGGCTAATAGATGATGACGTTAAATTTATTGGTTCTACATTAAATCTTGCAGAAGAAAACTTAATTCCATCAGTAGGATTGTTAGACAATATATCTGCTGAAAAAAGAATTACGAATAATGACTTAATTCCAGGCAAAGGGTTTGAACAAATAGAGGCATTAGTAAATGACGATTTTGATGGGTTAAATATTCTTGAAGCTGCAGGTAGCCTCAATGAAGGAATGATTTATGGTTTGAGTCTTCCACAACTTGCAAAAAATTTAAACGCAAAAGCCCTAATTGTTAATCTATGGGAGGATAGTAAAAGTGTAGATGCTTTACTAGACGCAAAAAAACAATTAGGAGATCATTTCGCAGGAGCCATATTGAATGCTGTTGTTCCTGAGCAAGTTGAAAAAATAAAAAATAAAATAATACCCTCTCTCCAGGAGATGAACATAAAAGTATTTGGAGTGATGCCCAAATCTCCTTTACTCAGAAGTGTCACTGTAGGGGAACTTACAAGAAGGTTAGATGCAAAAGTAATTTGCTGTCCTGAAAAAGAACAATTACTCGTTGAAACATTAAGTATTGGTGCTATGGGAGTTAATTCTGCTATGGAATTTTTTAGAAGAAGGAGAAATATGGCTGTCGTAACAGGAGCCGAAAGAACTGATATTCAACTTGCAGCTTTAGAAGCGTCTACCCAATGTTTAATTCTAACTGGTTTGGGTGAACCTCTATTACAACTGATCCATAGAGCGGAAGAGTTAGAAGTGCCAATTTTAAAAGTAGACTTAGATACTCTTGCTACAGTGGAAATTATTGAACAAGCTTTTGGACATGTCAGGATACATGAATCAATAAAGGCATCATATGCTGTTCAATTAGTTCAAGAGCATGTAAATCTAAAAAATTTTCTTGAAACTATAGATTTTCCCTGCAATTTTTCAGATAAATGCTAATTTCAAATGTAGTAACCATTTTATTTTGAGTCGTTCTTTAGACCTACCGTCAACAGAAGGTGTTGATACCTTAGCTCAGGAACTTGCAAAACTTCAGGATAATGGGAAAAGAAGGATTGCTTTTTTGGGTAGTAGACATGTACCTGTGGTTGATATTCACTTGATTGAACTAATCGCAAGATCATTAGCGGAAGAAGGGCATACTATCCTTACCTCAGGATCTCAGGGAGTTAATGCCGCAGTAATAAGAGCTGTTTTAGGTATTAATCCGTCTTTGCTGACTGTTCTTTTACCACAGAGCCTAGATAAACAATTACCTGAAATTAAAAACCAACTAGAGAGTGTTATTCATTTGGTTGAGAAAAGTGAAAATGATGAGTTACCTTTGCCAATGGCAAGTAGTCTCTGTAATCAAGAAATTATTAATAGATGTGATCAATTAATTTGTTTCGCTTTTCACGATAGTGAAACTTTATTAAATAGTTGTAGATGTGCTGAAGAAATGGGTAAGGTTGTTAGTTTGTTATTTTTTGATTAAATTAACTCCTTTTATTTTTTTTTAAGTTTATTTGGGGTGATAATTAAATCAATTTAAAATTTAAGTAATGGCAGAAAATTTTTCATTTGATGTGGTTTCTGATTTTGATAGACAAGAATTAGTCAATGCTTTGGATCAAGCGAAGAGAGAGATTTCTCAAAGATATGATCTTAAAGGAACAGATACTTCATTGGATTTAGAAAAAGACAACATTTTTATAACTACAAATAGTGAATTAACTCTTAATTCAGTGATTGATATTATTAGACAAAAGGCAATAAAAAGAAAACTCTCTTTAAAAATTTTCGATTTTAATAGTATTGAAGTAGTTAGCGGAAATAAAGTAAAGCAAACCATTACTTTAAAGAAAGGACTTAATCAGGAAATTGCAAAAAAAATTAGTAAAAATATTAGAGATGAAATTAAAAAGATTAATGTAAGCATTAATGGAGAGACATTAAGAGTAATGAGCAAAAGCAAGAATGATCTTCAATTGGCAATTAAGTTACTTGAGAATTTGGAGGAGACATATAAAATTCCTCTGCAAACTAATAATTATCGATAAGATATTAATAATTAAGGCCTTAAAATGACTGGTTATTCAAAATCTCTTCTTGATTCATTGTGCTTAAAAATAAAAGATTATCCACGTTTTTCGTTAACAGAAATTGAGAAATTTTGTTGGATGGCTGCCCATGAGCATAAGCATGGAGTTTTACCTTCTGAATACGATATAAGAGAAATAGATGAGGATCTTTATTTACAATTATTGCAGAAATTTAAAGCAAAGTAATTTATAAAATTCATTTGTTAATTACGTAAACTAATTATTAAAAAAATATTTTAATTAAATACTTAATCAATGCATTAATTAATTTCTTTAAATATAATCATTAAAAAGCATACTTAAATGTCAACATCTTTCAAAAATGTCACCCCAACTGGTCCAGGAGGAACAGCTACGTTACTAATTGTTTTATCTTTTACCGGATTTCTTTTGCTCACTCAATCTTTATTTGTTGTGCCTTCTGGACAAGTAGCTGTAGTGACTACTTTAGGGAAAGTAAGTGGTGGTTCAAGAAGAGCAGGTTTAAACTTTAAAATCCCCTTCGTTCAGTCGGTTTTCCCCTTTGATATAAAAACTCAAGTTCAACCTGAGAAATTTGAAACCTTAACAAAAGATCTTCAAGTTATTAGAGCAACAGCTACTGTCAAATATTCTGTTAAGCCAGATGAAGCAGGTAGAATTTTTGCCACAATTGCTAGTAGAAATACTGATGTTTATCAAAAAATAGTTCAGCCTTCTTTACTTAAAGCTCTAAAGTCTGTTTTCTCACAATACGAATTAGAAACAATAGCAACTGAATTTAACGTTATTTCTGAAAAAGTCGCTACTACTGTAGCTGAGGAATTGAATTCTTTTGATTACGTAGATGTTAAAAGCTTAGATCTTACTGGATTAGAAATTGCTGAGGAATATAGAGCAGCAATTGAACAGAAACAAATTGCAGGACAGCTACTTTTAAGAGCTAAAACAGAAGTTGAAATTGCTGGACAAGAAGCTTTAAGATACGAAACCCTTAACAAAGGCTTAAACGATCAAGTCCTCTTTAAACTATTTTTAGACAAATGGGATGGAAGTACTCAAGTGGTTCCTGGCCTTCCTGGCACTAGTGGATCCATGCCACCAGTTATAGTAGGCGGACAAAACAGATAATATATTAGTCTTTTATAACAATAAATGATTGATCGAAGGCTTCTAATGTTCGATCAATTTCTTCTTCACTGTGAGCTAATGAAGTAAATCCAGCTTCAAAAGGACTTGGAGCTAAGTATACGCCTCTTTTAAGCATTTCCCTATGGAGTTTGCCAAAGAGTTCTGAATTATTTGTTTTAGCTTCTTCGAAATTTCTTACTGGTCCCTCACATAAGAAAAATCCGAACATTGCACTTACGCTCCCACCATTTATTGTAATACCATTATTTTCAGCAGATTGAATAATACCCTCAATTAACCTAGAGGTTGTTGACTCAAGTTTTTCGTAAGTACCTTCTTGTTTAAGTAACTCAAGAGTTTTAATTCCTGCTGTCATTGCTAGAGGATTTCCACTTAAAGTCCCAGCTTGATATACAGGTCCAGATGGTGCGACCATTGACATTATTTCTTTTTTCCCTCCATATGCTCCTACAGGTAAACCTCCCCCAATCACTTTACCGAGAGTTGTTAAATCAGGCGTAACTCCAAACTTTTCTTGAGCTCCTCCGTAGCTAATTCTGAAACCAGTCATTACTTCATCAAAAACTAGTAAAGATCCATTTTCAGTTGTTAACTCTCTCAATCCTTCAAGGAAACCAGGTTCAGGAGTAATAAATCCTGCATTACCTACTATAGGCTCAAGAATTACTCCTGATATTGCATCTGGATTCTCAGAAAATAATTTTTTTACAGCTTCAAGATCGTTGTAAGGGGCAGTTAGAGTATTTGCTGTTGTAGTTCTTGGAACTCCTGGGGAATCTGGTAAGCCTAAAGTAGCTACTCCGGAACCAGCTTTTACCAAAAACATATCAGCATGACCGTGATAGCACCCATCGAATTTTATTACTTTATCTCTTCCTGTAAATGCTCTCATTAGCCTTAAAACTGCCATACAGGCTTCAGTGCCACTGTTTACAAATCTAACCATCTCAACCGATGGAACAGCATCTATTACCATTTCTGCAAGTTTATTCTCTAATACACAAGGTGCTCCAAAGCTAGTACCTTTTTCAATTGCTTCTTGCAATGCTGTAATCACTTCTGGATGGGCGTGTCCACAAATAGCTGGGCCCCAACTACCTATGTAATCAATATACCTATTCCCGTCAACATCCCAAGCATAGGGACCTTTTACTCTATCAAAAACAATTGGTTGACCACCAACAGACTTAAATGCTCTCACTGGGGAGCTAACCCCTCCTGGCATTAATTCTAAAGCTGAAGAGAAAACTTCTTCGGAATGAGTAGTTTTTAATATGTCAGTCAAAATTTAAATGAATGTAGTTTTGAGGAGTTTTCATTATGTTCTAACTTAGAAATAAGTAAAAAATTTGTCAATCAGGTAAAGATTCTACATCATGATATTTTTATTGCGATACTTCGGAATGTAAATAATTAATTTTGAGGAAAATTTGGAATTAAGTTGGTTTGTTTCTACATTAGTCTTTTATATAAAGCGTTTTGCGTATTATATAAAATAAAGACCTTTTGTAATTATATTTCGAAAAGATCATCATCACCATCTAAGTAATCTTCATTTTGATTATCGATCTCTAGATTAATTAATACTGGAGCATGATCACTAGGTTGTAAATTTTCTCTTTGATTCCTCTCTATTACACAACTTTTAAGTTTTGATGAGAGGTTTTTACTGATATAAATATGGTCAATTCTCCAACCTTTATTTAGCTCATACGCATTATTACGGTAATCCCACCAACTCCAATGCCCAGTATTCTTCTCAAAAATCCGAAAAGAATCAATAAATCTTCCTTTAAGAACATTATTGAGTGATTCTCTTTCAATCTTTGAAGCCATTATTCCCCCTTCGTATTTTTGAGGGTTATGAATATCTATTTCGCTTGGAGCTATATTAAAATCACCTACGAAACAGACTAAATCATCATCTTTCACTTGCTCATCTAAGAATGCTGATAAATGATTTAACCATTTAATCTTATAATCGAATTTGTCAGAATCTATTGAAGAACCGTTTGGCACATAAACATTAATTATTTTTAACCCATTGATATCTGCAGAAATTAACCTTTTTTGCTCATTAATGTCTAAAGAAAATTTCTCCTTTTTATTCTCATTAGTAAATCCTTTCTTTACATTTTCAATTTTTAACTTACTTATTATTGCAACTCCATTGTAAGATTTTTGCCCATGAATAATAACTTCATAACCTAATTCTTCAAAATGCGATGAAGGGAAAGCTTCGTCTATAACTTTAGTTTCTTGTAGACAAAGGATATCTGGATTTACCTCCTCAATCCAACTAGTGATTTGAATAAGCCTTGTTCTTACAGAGTTTACATTCCAAGTTGCTATTAACAATTTATTACCAAATTATGTAAAATTAAAATAGCAAATAATTCTAAATCTTAAATTATTTTGAAATTAAACAAAATGAAATTCAAATTAAAAAAAAAGATATCAAGTTTAGGGAAAATTTGCATTTTATTTGTTTCATTCATTAATCTCAAATCGACTATATTAAATGCAGAAGAGTCATACCTAAACGAAATAGAAATTGATAGCTCTACAAAAATTGACACAAATAGTTCGGCTTTACCTACTAACCCATTCGAAATAGTTGAGATGCTTAGAAGGGCTAATAGTATGAATGATGCGACTAAACCATCTGATGCTATAGATGATGCCTTAAAATCATTTAATAAGATTGAATTAAAAGAAAGCCTTTAATCCAGGATATATCTTATTAAAAACATTTCTCAAACATAACTAAATATGATTAAAAATCCTATCCGAGAAGTTACAAATAAATTACAGTACAGGGCAATAGGTATTGTTAAAGGTATTTATAACCCAAATAATATTGATCAATTAAATAGAGGAACATTAACTGATAAGGAAGGAAAAATACTTGAAACAGTTATTCTTGGTAAAGCTATAGCGCTGATAAAAAAATTTATCAATTTAGAGAAGGATTATTTTTGGATTGTTTATCCAAGAAATAAAAACATTAACAATTTACATTTACAGGTAGCTGGTATATGGGATCCTTATCAGTTAAATCAATTTGATAAAAATAATTCTGAAAAGGATCCTAATGAGTTATTAGAAGAATTAAATTTAAACAATAATTATTTTTCAATAAGAGGAGAATTGGTCTATGTAAATATAAAAAAGAAAGAGATTGTTATAAAAATTTGTTCTTCTCCACCTTCAAAGAGATCAAAATATTCAACTTTTAAAATTATAATTGAAGGAGAGATCCCTCTTCAATTTCTGAATAACTTTGTAAGTCTCGATGTGATTAGAGATGGAAATACTCTGAGAATGGTTAAGTACGAAATTATCGAAAAAATAAAATCTGGAAAAGTATAGAATTGATTATTATTGTCAATTTTTTATCTCTTGAATTCTTATTATTCAAAAATTTATAAAGGATTATGGAAGAAATTTTAATTGAGTGTTCTCCTGGGGTCTCTGGGGATATGTTATTGGGTGCTTTTTATGATTTGGGGGTACCAAAAGATGAAATTGAGAAAAAACTCGCATGTTTTGGATTAGAAAATTTATATTATTTAAACTTTAGAGAATCTCAAAATTGTTCAATTCGAGGAATAAAGGTTGATGTTGAGAAAGTTGATCAAAGTACTAAAAGAGATTGGAAAAGTATTAAAAATTTAATTCTGAAGGCTCAATTAGAAGAACAATTAAAAAAAAGAATTTATGAAGTTTTCGAGTCTCTAGCTCTAGCAGAAGGAAGAGTTCATGGTATTAACCCAGAAGAAGTTCATTTTCATGAGATCGGTGCAATCGATTCCTTAGTAGATATTATTGGAGTCTGTACTTCAATTGAATATTTAAAGCCAAAGAAGGTTTTTTGTAATGAACCTACTTTAGGGAGAGGTTTTATTAAGGCTGATCATGGCAAACTATCAGTACCCTCTCCTGCGGTAATAGAATTATTAAGAAAAAAAAATATTAAGGTGATCTCAAATATTGATTCTATAGAGGGTGAATTATCCACTCCAACTGGAATAGCTTTACTTTGTAATTTAGTTAAATCTTTCCAAATTCCTTATAAATATTCTATTAATTCCTATGGAGTAGGTCTAGGGAATTTAAATCTTCCATGCCCAAATTTGGTTAGGATTTCAAAAATTAATTCTAGTGATGAGAATTTGATAGATCAAAAAATTAGTCCAAGATATGAGGAGATTTGTGTTCAAGAGGCATGGATTGATGATCAAACGTCTGAAGAACTAGCTAATTTAATTGAGCAATTTAGAAATGAAGGAGCTTACGATGTTTCGTCTCAGACAATTAATATGAAAAAAAACCGAATAGGTTTTTCTATTCAAGTTATCTTACCTATTAAAAAGCAAGAGTATTTTAGGAAATTATGGTTTGAATTTTCTACTACTATAGGTTTGAGAGAAAGAATACAATCGAGGTGGGTTTTACTGAGAAGAAAGGGGGAGTGTCTAACAACTTTTGGAAAAGTTAAATTTAAACAATCAATGAAACCCAACGGAACTATTTATATGAAACCAGAGAATGATGAAATTATAAGATTGCAAATTGAGAATAATAAAACAGCTGAAGAAATAAGAAATATCATTAGAGAAACATGCAAGGAATTTAAAGCTTTTGAAGATTGGGAATAAGATTTAATATGCAAAAAGTTTATTTTATTAATCTTTTAAAGAATATTAACTTTGTAATCCTGAAGAAACTTTTTTTTCTTTTTAGTATATCTTATTTTTCTTTTTATTTTTTTAAAAATTTTGATCAAATTTCATTAAATATTGATTTTGATAGAAATGGAAATTATATATTTTTATCATTTTTATTTTGTATATTTAGTATTTATTTTAATGGACTAGCTTGGAAAAATATAGTTGCTTGGTTTGGTAAAACCAAGATTAAAAAAAGTTTAATTTCCTTTTATGTCCTGACGAATATTCTTAAATATGTGCCAGGAGGTATTTGGCATTTCTTTGAAAGATATAACTTTCTAAAAGATATTAGTAATCCTCAATTAGCTTTTTATTCGACACTAATTGAGCCTTATTTTATGTTGTGTGCATCTTTCTTATTGGCTTCAGTTGGTATAATTTTTTCCCCATTTTATTTTTTATTACTAATACCCTTAATATTTCTTAATAGAAAATTAATTTTCCATATTTTGGAAAGGTTAGAAACCTTAAAAGGTAAAACCATTAAATCTTTAAAAATTAACAATGAAAAGTATCGATTTGAGGAAAGAATAAAAATAATTTCTTTCTTCCCTGCGAGAGCTTTTTTGATTGAGATTCTTTTTGTATTATCAAAATTTATTGGATTTATTATTTGCTTTTATATAGTTAATTTTGATAATCAATATAGTATTTTTTATTTATTGGTAATTTTTTGTTTGTCCTGGGCTATTGGATTAATAGTACCTACAGCCCCAGGAGGGGTAGGGGTATTTGAGGCTTGTTTTCTCTTTTTTTGTGGAAAAAATATTCCACACAATATAATTCTTCCAAGTTTAATTTATTTTAGATTGATATCTACCTCGGCAGATTTATTTTTAGGTCTCCCATATTTATTAAGAAAATTTTTAAAGAAAATTTAGTTCTTTTTTTCTAAGCTTGGAATTAATGTACTTGATGCAATCAGACCCAAGACTGTTATAAAGAATGCAGGTAATAAGGCTTCTGCCATTCGTTCATCTCCAGCATATTGATATATCCTTACAGATAAAGTATCAAAGTCGAAAGGTCTAAGAATAAATGTAATTGGTAACTCCTTAATGGTGTCTACAAATACTAAAAGTGATCCAACAAAGATTGGACCTTTTAATAGTGGAATATGTATCTTCTTGATAACACCAAACCAATTAGAGCCTAGTCCCTTTGCAGCCTCATCAAGGGTTGTAGATATTCTTTCAAATCCAGAATCAAGAGAACCTTTTGAAATAGTTAAAAATCGAACTACGTAACCCCAGATCAGAAGGAATATAGCAATAAAATAGAATTTTGAATTGGAAATACTTATTAATGATATAGCTAATATAGTTCCTGGGATTGCATATCCAATACCTGCTGGAAATGTTATTAATCTCACAAGTAAATTCTTATTCTGACGATTAGATAACGTTAATATTAAAGAGAAAATTAACGTTACTAATGCAGCAATTATTCCAAGGCTAATAGTTCTAAAAGTAAGAGATATTAATTCTGTTGTGAATCCTTTTTTTAACTGATTAATATTTAATAGAAACCAAGAAAATGGAATTCCAATAGCAAATAATGGTGGTAATGAAGTAAATAAATATGCTATGTAAGACCTATTTCCTTTTAACTCAAATCCCAGAGAACTTAATGAGGCAGGATTTTCACTCCAACGCTTTGTCTTCCTTCTTGAAAGTTTTTCAAACAAAATTAAAGTAAAAACTAATATTAAAGCAACTAATGATAAACCAATAGCGCTCTTAGGATTACCTTCAATAATCCAATTTTCAGTAATACCTTTAGAAATACTTGGAATATTTAATAACTCAACTGTCCCTAAATCATTCATTACTTCCATACACATAAGGCTGATTCCAGTTATTAATGCTGGGAAAGCCATTGGAAGAGCAATTTTAAAAAAGCTGCCCCATGGTCCAACCCCTAATCCTCTACTAGCATTAATTTGATTAACTCCAAATTTATTAAAACTTTCGTTAGCAAGTAAGAAAACATAAGGGTAAGTAGTAATTGAGAGTATAAGAACTCCCCACCAGAAACCACTTATTTGGTAACCTAAAATACTTCCTAAATCCTGTAATACTGCAGTTAACAAATATGCAGGAGTTGCTAGTGGAATTAGTTGAAAAATACGAAGAGTTTTCCTTAATCTAAATTCGCAATTTGATAGTAACCAGCCATTTAAGGTCCCTAAACCACCTCCTAAAAAACTAGTAAGTATTAAAAGTTTTAATGTGCCAAGTATTTCTTTTCTTCCAGAAATACCTAAAGAAAAATTACCACCTAAAATAAAATCTATTCCTTCAATTAAGAAATTAAAAATAGGGATTATAAGAGTAAATGCAACTATTAAAGAAGCAATATTTAAAGGCTTTAAATCTGATATTAAATTCTTTGTTTGTTTAATAAAAATTTTTCTAATTTTAAATAGTACTTTATTATGATTCTTCTCTATAATTAAATCTACAACAATCAAGCTGATTCTTAATAGTTTGATGATCTAAATCTTTTCCTATTAGAACAATTTTATTTGATTTTTCATTTTCCCATTCACAGTCATCAAGAGAAAAACGTTTACCAGATAAATGAAAAATATGTTTTCTTTCGCTTTCCATAAACCATAAAATGCCTTTAGCTCTAAATACATTTTGTGAAATTTGATTATCTAAGAAGTTTTGAAACTTCCTTAAAGAAAATGGTTCATTCGTCTCAAAAGAAATAGATGTAAATCCTTCTATATTATTTATTAAATCATGAGAATGGGAAGAGTGATCATGAGAATGGGAAGAGTGATCATGAGAATGGGAAGAGTGATCATGAGAATGGGAAGAGTGATCATGAGAATGGGAAGAGTGATCATGAGAATGGGAAGAGTGATCATGAGAATCTTGATTACTAATAATTTTCTCTTTAAATTGAAAAGTATCTGTTTCGAAAAGTCCCACACTCATTATTGTTTGCAAACCAACTTCACTATTAATCGATCTCAAAATTCTTGGTTCTTTTTTTATCCCATTAATGTGTTGTTCTATCTTTTTCAAATGTGTATCAGTTACTAAATCACATTTATTTAGAAGTAAAATATCACCATATAAAATTTGAGAGTAGGCAACACTAGAGTTTTTTAAATCAAAATCAAAGTTATCAGCATCAATAATAGTAATAATCGAATCTAATCTTACTTTTTCTCTAAGATCGCCTCCGGCAAAAGTCATTGCTACAGGAAGTGGATCTGCAAGTCCAGTAGTCTCAACAATTAAATAATCTATTTTTTCAGGTCTATCTAATATCTTAGAAACAGTGTTTAATAATTCTCCATTTATTGTGCAACAAATGCATCCGTTATTTAATTCGATCATATCTTCAGCAGTTTTTATAATTAATTCATTATCAATACCTATCTCTCCAAATTCATTTACTAAAACAGCCGTTTTAATTCCAACTTGATTTTTTAAAATGTGATTTAAAAGTGTAGTTTTACCTGAACCCAAGAATCCACTAATAATCGTAATAGGGAGTAAATTTTCTGCCATTTTGCTAGTTATTATGAAACTAATATATTTTTATGAATTGTAAATTATTTTTCGAAAATATCATTAATTTCTGAAGCGATTGTTTGATCTAAATTAGTAATTCCGCCTAAATCATGAGTACTTAGTTTAATTATTACTTTTGAATAGACATTTTCCCAATTTGGATGATGGTTATGTTTCTCGCAAATTAAAGCAATCTTTGTCATAAAGGAGAAGGCTTCTATAAAATTACTAAAATTAAATTCTCTTTCAATATGATTTGTCATAATTCTCCATCCTCCTATTTTTGCAGATAGTTCTTTTAATTCCTCATTTCCTAAAAGGTATGGTTTCATAACTACTTATTATGACTGTTTAATATTATAGACACCTGATTTTTTTTCCCCAATAATATGAACACTTATACTTCTATTTTTTGTACTAAATCGATGTTCCCATAAATAAATTCCTTGCCAAGTGCCAAGTATGAGCCTCCCTTTTTGAAAGCTTAAAGACAAATTAGTATTTGTTAAAGCAGTTTTAATATGAGCTGGCATATCGTCCTCTCCTTCTTGAAAATGTTCATAATATATCTCCTCTCTTTCTTTTGATAACGAGGTATAACAGTTGTACGGAACTATAGATTTAATGAACTTTTCTAGATCTTTAAGAACATTTGGATCTGCATTTTCATTAATAGTCAAACTACAACTTGTGTGTAGTGAGGTTAAGCAAAAAATTCCTGAATCAAAATTATTTTTTTGTATGAATAAATTTAAATCATCAGTAATATCAGTGAAACCCTCCCCGTTGGTTATAAAGTTTAATTTTGAAAAAATTTGTTCCATAAATATTTAAAGTCCTAATAAGCAATATCCTATTATGAATATAGTTTGAAAATTTTATACTTAGGAAAATATTTTTGTCTTAAAATAATAGATAGTTAAGTTAAATATTTTTTGTCTGAAAAAGAATGGAATAAGCTTGGAGCTTATTTAAAAGAAACTCAAATATTAGGCTCAATACAGAGCACTCTTTATTGGGATCAAAATACGGGTATGCCCAAGAAAGGAGCGTCTTGGAGATCTGAACAACTTACGTATATCGCAAAAATACTGCATAAGAGAAATTCCTCTGAAGAGTTTTCAGATTTAATTAAAGCTGCTCAGGATGAGTTTAGAGGTGGCTTAGAGAAATCATTAAATCAAGAAATTATTCGAAGTAAAAAAAGAAACCTTGAATTATTAATCAAGGAATTTAATAGGCAAAAAAATTTAGATCCTAAACTAGTTGAAGCACTTGCTAAAGCTAAATCAAAAGGTTATGAAAGTTGGCAAGAGGCCAAAAGAAAATCCGATTTTGAGATTTTCTTACCAATTTTTAAAAATTTGATCGAATTACGTATTGAAGAGACAAAACAAATATCAGATAAATACACACCTTGGGAAACTTTAGCTCAGCCTTTTGAGCCGGATTTAACTCTGGAGTGGTTAAATAAAATTTTCCAGCCACTTAAAGAAACTATCCCATCTCTAATAAGTGATCTCAATAAATCAGAAAAGTACCACTGGGATTTAAGTCCTAAATCTCAGCAAAATTTATGTTCTAAATTACTTGATGAGTTTGGGAGAGATGAAGATCTAGTAGTTGTTGCAAAATCTCCCCATCCTTTTTCTATTACTTTGGGCCCAGATGACTATAGGATTACTACTCGAGTTGTAGAAGGGGAACCCTTATCAAGTTTTCTAGCTACTGCGCATGAGTGGGGACATTCGATTTATGAGCAGGGTTTGCCATCTCAGAGTCATCAATGGTTTGCGTGGCCTTTGGGTCAAGCAACATCAATGGGTGTTCATGAAAGCCAATCTTTATTTTGGGAAAATAGGATAGTTAAATCAAAATCTTTTTCTAAAAGGTTTTTCAAACATTTTGTTTCTGAGGGTTGTTCTTTAAATAACCACTTAGAACTTTGGAAATCTATTAACCATTTTAAAGCAGGTTTAAATAGAGTTGAGGCAGATGAATTAAGCTATGGGTTGCATATTTTAATTAGAACTGAACTTGAAATAGATTTAATTGAAGGAGGTCTAGAAGCGAAAGATGTTCCATCAGAGTGGAACAAAAGATATGAGGAACTTTTAGGGATTAGACCATCGAATGATGCCGAGGGTTGTTTGCAAGATGTTCATTGGAGTGAAGGAGCATTTGGATATTTCCCTTCGTACTTATTAGGTCATCTTATAAGTGCACAATTCTCTTCGCAAATGGAAAAGGAAATAGGATTAATTGATAATTTAGTTGAAGATGGAGAATATGAAAAAATAATTTTATGGTTAAAAAATAATATTCACAACTATGGAAGATCTGTTAACTCTATGAAACTAGTGAGAAATGTCACTGGAGAAGAACTAACATCAAAGTACTTTATTAATTCTTTGAGATCGAAAATAAAAGATTTCTGCTAAAAATTTTACGTTTTAGGAATTTGATTGAGTGTGAGGATGTAGGATAAATAAAAATAACATTTTGATGGCAAACCTTAATCAACCCCCAAGTAGAGTTACCCCAAATTTATTGCATATTTTAGATGCTTTTACAGACAATAAAAAATCAATCGTTAATACAATTGTTGAGTTAAATTCTAATACTATAAATAAGTATGAGTTAATTACTGAAACGGGACATTTGAAACTAGATAGAGTTGGTTATTCATCACTCGCATACCCTTTTGCTTATGGATGTATTCCAAGAACTTGGGATGAGGATGGGGATCCTCTTGATATTGAAATAGTTGGTGTTACAGAACCACTAGTGCCAGGTTCAATCGTAGAGTCAAGGATAATTGGAGTGATGAAATTTGATGATGGAGGAGAAGTTGATGACAAAGTAATTGCTGTCCTATCTGATGATAAGAGAATGGATCATATTCATACTTTTGAGGATCTTGGGGAACATTGGCTTAATGAGACCAAGTATTATTGGGAACATTATAAAGATCTAAAAAAACCAGGGACATGTACTGTTAATGGCTTTTATGGAATTGAAGAAGCTGTAAAAGTAATTCAAGATTGTGAATCTAGATACCAAAAAGAAATTGAACCTAAATTAGTTGATTAACAAAAATTACTTCTCTCTAAATTTTTCAAATATTTCCGAGAGAATTTTATCAGCCCCCTGAAGTTTTAGCTTTTCAGCTAATTTCTTACCAACTTCCTCTGGATATTTAATATTTCCTATCGATTCATCTTTAATAAGTCTTTTCCCATCAATAGATGCGACCATTCCTATTAGGGCTATTTCATCATTTTGAATACTACTATTAACTCCTATAGGAACTTGACATCCCCCTTCAAGTTCTCTTAAAAAAGATCTTTCTGCTAGACACCTTTGGCTCGAGAACTTATCTTCTAGGACACTTATAATTTTAAGAACTTCTTTATCATCAGATTTACATTCAATTCCTAATGCACCTTGGCCAACGGCATGAAGGGAAATCTCATTAGGAATAATTTGGTGAATTCTTGATTCAAATCCTAATCTTTTTAAACCCGCTGCAGCCAGAATAATACAGTCAAATTCTCCTGAATCTAGTTTTTCTATTCTTGTAATAACGTTCCCCCTAATATCTTTGAAGTCAAGATGCGGAAATTTATATCTTAATTGAGCAAGTCTCCTTAAGGAACTTGTTCCAACTATTGAACCTGGAGGTAAACTTTCTAATTGATAAATTTGATTTTTTTTGTTAACTACTAGAGCATCTGAAGGGTCTTCTCTTTTTGTGATACATCCTAATCTAAGTCCCTGAGGTAAATTAGTAGGCAAATCTTTCAAGGAATGCACCGCAATATCTGCATGTCCCACAAGCATTTGAGCCTCTAGTTCTTTTGTGAAAAGTCCTTTATCTCCTATTTTGGCTAAGGCGACATCAAGAATTTTGTCACCTTGAGTTGCCATGGCCTCTATCGATACTTCCAAGTCAGGAATATTTTTTTCTAGTTGCTCTTTAACCCATAATGTTTGAACCATAGCTAATTTACTTCTTCTGCTAGCTATCTTTAATTTAAATTTAGTCATTAAATATTGGTTTGATTAGTTTTAAGATAAAGTCGCATTTATTTTATGATAATAGTTGCTAACTTTTCAAAGCCGAAAAATTATATTTAACTTTTTTATTTAATATATTCCTTTAGAACACCATTTCTGTTTGGATGTCTTAGCTTTCTCAGAGCTTTTGCTTCTATTTGTCTAATTCTTTCTCTTGTAACATCAAAAATTTGTCCTATCTCTTCAAGAGTCTTCATCCTTCCATCATCTATACCATATCGCAGTCTTAGAACATCTCTTTCTCTTGGGCTTAAAGTCGCCAAAACCCCTTCTAAATCTTCTCTCAATAAAGTCTTAGATACATCTTGTTCTGGATTTTCAATATCAGCCTCTATAAAGTCTCCAAGCCTTGAATCCTCTTCTTTACCTATTGGTGTCTCTAACGAAATTGGAAGCTGAGCACTTTTAGCTATAAATCTTAATTTTTCAATTGTCATTTCCATGCTCTCAGCTATTTCTTCTTCGCTAGGCTTTCTTCCAAACTCTTGACTAAGAACTTTTGTTGTTTTTTTTATTCTAGAAATTGTTTCATATAAGTGAACAGGCAATCTAATCGTTCTACTTTGATCTGCTATCGCTCGTGTTATCGCTTGACGAATCCACCAAGTAGCATAAGTAGAAAATTTATAACCTTTTTCATGGTCGAATTTTTCGGCAGCTCTGATTAAACCTAAGCTTCCTTCTTGTATTAAATCTTGAAAAGATAGCCCTCTATTCATATATTTCTTAGCAATAGAGACAACTAATCTTAAATTAGATTGAACCATCTTCTCTTTAGCTCTTCTCCCTAAGAGAAGTCTTCTTCTGAATTTAGAGAGAGGCATGTCGATTAATTCAGCCCATTCTCTAACTTTCCAGAACTTCCATCTAATTAGCTATAACTCTACAGGATTCAGATCAATTGATAAAAAAACATTTTTGGGAATTTTTTGCCAAAGATTAGACCGATCAGGCAAAGGGAATTCCGAATTTTCTGGGCCATATATTAATATTTGCCATCTAAATTTATTACCAACCTTTGCAATTAAACTTGGAGCAGGACCAATTACCGTCCACTTATTATCTTTACAAAAACTTATCATATATTTCGCTAGCTTAGCCGCAGTTATTTCAGTAAGTTCGAAGTTCTTCCCAGAAACTTTTAAAAGGCATACCTTACAAAAAGGAAATAGTTTTGCATCTTTTCTTAATTTAGAGCTTTCAGATAAAAATCCCTCATAATTTCTATTTTTGAGATATGAAAGCACAGGATGACTTGGTTTATAAGTTTGAAAGATAACCTGTCCTGATTTTTTGGCTCTACCTGCTCTGCCCGCTAATTGTAGAAATAATTGTAATGATTTTTCTTCTGCTGAAATATCTGGGCGGTGAAGTAATCCATCTGCGGCGATAACCACTGAAAGAGTAACATTGGGAATATCAATACCTTTTGCTAACATTTGAGTCCCTACAAGAATATCAGCATTTCCATTAGAAAACTTTGAAAGAATATTTCTATGACCATCTTTACCTGAGGTGGTGTCTCTATCAAAACGAAGTACCCTCAGTTCAGGAAATTCATTATTCAAGAACTCAATAACCCTTTGAGTCCCAATACCAAAAGGCTTAAAGGCATTTGATTCACAATCTGGACAAATGTTGATAAGTTTTGCTTTATGATCACACCAGTGACAGCTAAGCCACTTTTTACCTTTTGAGCCTACATGAACAGATAAAGGTACATCACAATTAGGACAATTTATTATAAATCCACAATTCCTACAACTTAGAAAACCGTTATAACCTCTTCTAGGAATCAAAACTATTGCTTGTTCTTGATTCTCTTTAAGCTGAGAAATTAATTCTAATAATTCGCCACAAAAGATTTTTGTATTCCCCTTTTTAAATTCACAACGCATATCAACAACTTTAATTTCCGGTATTTCAGTACGAGATATTCTTTCTTTCATTCTCAGCATTTTTAATTTTTTTTCAAAAACAACTCTTTTCCAAGTTCTCATTGATGGAGTTGCACTTCCGAAAATTAGCTTTGCTGGATTTCTTTTTACTCTTTCAAGAGCGACATCCCTCGCATCGTAACAAGGCATTGGGCTGTCTTGCTTATATGAAACGTCATGTTCTTCATCCATAATTATTAAGCCTAAATTCTGTATAGGAAGGAATACTGCGGACCTTGTCCCAATAACAATAAGAGGTTCATCTTCATCTATTATCTTTTTCCAAACTAAAGTTCTATGCCTCGAAGAACAATTACTGTGATATTCAAAAACCTCATTTTGAAATCTTTTACTGAATCGATCAATAAGTTGAGGAATTAAGCCAATTTCTGGAGCCAGTACTAAACAGCTCTTTTTGTTAACTAGTTGATCTTCAGCCATTCTCATATAAATTTCTGTTTTTCCTGAA
>QBZO01000012.1 GCA_003282225.1 Prochlorococcus sp. AG-335-I21 | reverse complement strand
CTTCAACAACCATTCTTGTAATTTTAGATACGTTAGAATTCGCATCAGGATCAGAAGAGCCTCTTCCAACTAATACTAATAATGATTCTTCAGGAATTAGAGAATTATTTTTTTGGAATACTTCTTTAACTCTCTCGCAGGCTGCACTAATCATTAAATTATTAATTCCTAATTCTCTTCCATAAATTATTTCTATATCTGTTTTCTTCGCATAATTCATAAGCAAACTTGGTATATCATTTTTCACATGACCAGCAGCAAAAAGCATAGCCGGTATAGCTATTATCTTTTTTATAGAACTATTTCTTAATTTATCTAAAGCATCAGTAAGAGATGGTTTTGCAAATTCCAAAAAACCAAACTCAACTAATATCGATGGATATTTTTGTTGTATAAGCCTAGTTAATTCTTGAAATTCTGTAATAGCTAATTTATTTCTACTCCCATGACCACAAATGAGGATGCCAATTTGCTTATTTAAGTTCGAATCAAAAGTATCCAATTGTAAGCAATAACTAATAACATAATAGTAAAGAAGAATATTTAGTAGTGAAAAAAAATAATAATTTACTTGAAGTCCCAAATATTAATTCCAATGATGCAGAAGTTAAAAACCTAATTTACAAGATAGACGATGATTTATTTAATAGCCATTACAAATCATCCCAAAAATCAGAATATCTTTGTGTTTGCAGCGGGGGTACTACATCAAGCTGCGCTAGAAATGGTTTAATTACTCTTGATTTAAGAAAAGAATATAACCAAATTCATCTTGAGAAAGAAAAGAATCTAATAAAAATTGGCGGTGGGGTGATTATGAAGGATCTTATGAATTATTTAGAAAAACATAATAAAACCTTCCCTACAGGCCTATCAAAACTTCCCGGAGCAGGTTACATATTAACCGGAGGAGTTAGTCCGATGAGTCGAAGATATGGATTAGCAATTGATAATATTGAGTCTATAAAGGGATACTTAGGGAATGGAGACTTTATATCATTAGAACAAAACAGTCTGGATTCCGACCAAAAACTATTATGGGAAGGACTTAAAGGTGCTGCTCCTTTTCTCGCAATAATTACTGAAATTGGTCTTAAAACATTCCAATCTAACCCTATTCAAATTATTGAAGGATTTGTAGATGATAATGAACTCTCAAAGATTATTAGTTTAGCTGAGGGATTCCCAGAGAATTTAAGCCTACAATGGATTTACGCCGAAGATATATATATTTATATCTTCGCGGAGATAAAAAATGATTTAGATAACAAAATTACCAAAAACTATTTAAAAAAACTTGAAAAATTTAATTCTCTCAAAATAAAAAATTATGAGAACTATAATCAGATAAACTTTTTTCCAAAAGAATTAGATCTATTTGAATTAAATAAGAATAATCATTCAGAAGTAATAAGCCTTCTTGGAGAAGATTTAAAAGATAATGTTCAAATTTTTGTTAAATGTATGAACGAAATAATTAGGGGGAAACCAAATAAATCTTGTTATGTTGCCTCACAACAGCTTGGAGGAAAGACAAAAGAATCAGACCATAAATCAAGTTTCTTTATTCATCGGGCAAGCACTTGGAAACCTTGGATCTATGCCTCATGGAAAAAAGGTGATCTTAAAGAAAAGAAAATTGTTTTGAATTGGATGAATGATTCGTGGAAGAAACTAAAAATATTTTTTCCAAAAATACATCTAGCTCAGATTCATAATCATTTAAATTCTCATGAAGAAGAAGTCTATTTATCTTTTGGAGAAAGACTTAGCGAATTAAAAACTTTAAAGAATATTTGTGATCCAGAAAGTATTTTGCCTCCTCTATAAGGTAACTTTTTAAGTATAAGAAGAAATTAAAATGTCAAATTTCACCAAATATTTATCTAAAAATTGGTTAGATGATCCAAAATCTAATATTCTTTCGGGATTAGTAGTAGCTTTTGCAATGATTCCTGAAGCGATTGCTTTTTCAGGAATTGCTGGGGTTGATCCTAAAGTTGGACTTTATGGCGCATTCTGCTTATCTATAACAATTGCGATTCTTGGTGGCAGAAGGGGTATGATTACTTCCGCGACAGGATCAACAGCTCTTTTAATGACTGGGGTTGTTGCTATTGGAGAAGCTCAGGCCCCTGGAACAAATCTTGGTCTTTCCTATTTAATAGCAGCAGGATTATTAACAGGTGTTTTTCAAATACTTTGGGGATATCTAAGACTGGCTTATCAAATGAGGTTTGTACCTACAGGTGTATTAAGCGGATTTGTAAATGCTCTCGCTTTATTAATATTTCAAGCTCAATTCCTTCAACTAGGAATTGGCATTAATGAAGGGAAACTGTTAGAAAATGAACTTTCAAAATATCCGACAAATAGTCAAATACCTACCGTTTGGATTCTTGTAATTTTAGGATTAATTGTTATTTACGGATTTCCCAAAATAACAAAAGTAATTCCTTCTCAATTAGTAGCAATTGTTTTACTTACATTAATAAGTGTATTTTTTAAATTAGAAATCCCTACTGTTAGTGATTTAGGGACATTACCGGATGGATTTCCTAGTCTCTCCTTACCATTTGGTGAATTAGCTAATGGGAAAGTACCATTCAACCTTTCAACTTTAGGTGTAATATTGCCAACATCTTTGGCAATATCCCTCGTTGGTTTAATGGAAACGTTCTTAACACAAGATATATTAGATGATGCCACAGACACAAGTTCCAACAAAAACAAAGAAGCAAGGGGACAAGGTATAGCTAATATAATATCCTCTTTATTTGGAGGTATGGCAGGTTGTGCGCTAGTAGGGCAATCAGTTATGAATAATGAGAATGGAGGAAAATCTAGGTTATCAACTTTAATTTCAGGATTATCTTTACTATTAATGATCATCCTTTTAAAACAATGGATAGGAGCCATACCCATGGCCGCTTTAGTAGCAATAATGATCACAATTGCAGTAAGCACTGCTGATTTAACTGGTTTGAAAAATATTAGAAAGATACCAAAAAGTGATACTGCAGTAATGCTTATGACATTTGCGGTTACGATGCTTACAAAACCACATAATCTTGCCCTAGGCGTTATCGCAGGAGTTGGTTTAGCTGCAATACTTTTTAGCAGGAAAGTTGCAAAAGTAATCACGGTTTCAAGAGTTAAAGGTAAAAATCAAATAACTTACAAAGTTGAAGGTCAATTATTTTTTGTAAGTAAAATATATTTTCTACAAGGATTCGATATTCATGAGCATCCAAAAGATATTTTAATTGACATGTCTTTAGCTCATATTTGGGACCAGAGCGGGGTTGTTGCTTTAGATCAAATTATTAGAAAATTCAAAAATAGCGGTTCAAAAGTTGAAATTATTGGTTTAAATAAAGAAAGTTTGAACTTATTTGAAAGACTTGGAGGTCTTGAAACCTCTCACTAATTAAATTTAACTTAAACTAACTTGCTGATAACAAAACCATAGCCATTGCTGGAAAAGGAGATTTCTATGAGATCTCCAAGATGTGTTTGAACATTTAATATCAAAATTTTCAGGAGGAGGTACATCTCCCTTTTCTTTATCTCTATTAATTTCGCTAATTATTCTATGCACTGTATATTCAGGATGACCTAAATGCATGAGTTGTTTTTGATCTTTAGTTTCAAATATTGTGTAACCAACATCCTTGCCATATGCAAGCAAATTCAATTTCCCTTCTTTTTGAGCTTCTTCCATTTCAAGATCAGGTAACCCTGCAAATCTACTTTGAGGACAGATAAATTCATCATCTTGCGTACCCATTAAAGGATGACCAGGGGAAAGACTCTTTAATGGGAATACCCCGAATAATTTCTTATCAAATACTGTTTTATTAACACCAGCCAAATAAGCGAGTGCAAATCCTGCCCAACACAACCCAAGAGTGCTTGCACATAAATTTCTTGCTTCATTAGTAATACTTACGAATTCATCCCAATATTTAACTTCTTCAAAAGCTAGGTGCTCAACGGGTGCTCCTGTAATAATTACCCCATCTAATGGTTTTGGATCATTTGCGTCCTCCCACGTTGTATAAAGATTATTTAAATGGTTAAGATCCCATGTTTTATATGAGTGAGTTTTTAATTTTATCCAAACAGGCTCTATTTGAAGAGGAGATAAACCAAGAGGATGTAATAAATTGAATTCATATTGCTTACCAAGAGGCATGATATTTAAAATACCAATCCTTAATGGACGTATATCTTGTCTTTCAGCCAAATCCGGTTCAATCCAAGAAATATGATTTTTCTCAACGTCACTAATCTTGTGATAATTGCTAGGTATTATTAAAGCCAAAGAATCTCCATTATTTAAGTAATTTTTGAAAGTGCCTGCTCAAAATCTGCTTTTATATCATCAATATGCTCTATACCAACAGATACTCTTACCATTGTTGGAGTGACGCCTGCTGATAATTGTTCTTCCTCTGATAATTGCTGGTGTGTTGTGGATGCAGGATGAATAACCAAAGTTTTGGAGTCTCCTACATTAGCAAGATGACTAGCTAATTCCAAAGAATCAATAAATTTAACAGCGTTTTCATATCCGCCATTTAAAGAGAACATGAGCATGCATCCCATTCCTCTGCCTGTAGTATATTTTTTAGCTCTTGAGTAATAAGGATCAGATTCCAAACCAGGAAAATTAACACTTGTAACTTGAGGATTTGAATATAACCATTTTGCCAATTCAAGAGCGTTAGAAGTTTGTCTTTCTATTCTCAAACTTAAGGTTTCTAAACCTTGTAATAATAAGAAAGAATTAAAAGGACTTTGAGCTGGGCCCCAATCTCTTAGACACTCCAACCTAGCTCTTAAGGCAAAGGCTATATTCCTATTATCAGGTACACCTAACGATTTACATATATCACTCCCAAATCCAAACGCATCCCAATGTACTAGGCCGTGATAAGCAGCACTTGGTTCACTTAAAAGTGGGAATTTTCCATTTCCCCAATCAAAAGTTCCTGCATCAACAATTACACCCCCAATACTAGTTCCATGTCCTCCTATCCATTTAGTTGCGCTTTCTACAACAATATCGGCACCAAAATCAATTGGTTTAATTAGAGCTCCTCCGGCCCCAAGAGTATTATCAACAATTAAAGGAATTCCATTTTCCTTAGCTAAATTAGAAAGACCCTCAAAATCTGGGATATTGAATCTAGGATTTCCCATTGATTCAACATAGATTGCTTTAGTTTTATCATCTATTTTGTCTTTAAAACTATCAACACTATCACCTTCGGCAAATTTAACTTCTATTCCCAATCTAGGAAATTGAACTTTAAATTGATTATAAGTTCCTCCATATAAGAAGGATGTAGAGACAAAATTGTCTCCTGCTTTCATACAATTTACTATTGCCAGAAATTGAGCAGCTTGGCCTGATGAAGTTGCTAATGCAGCCATACCCCCTTCTAAAGCTGCCATTCTCTTTTCGAAGACATCAGTAGTGGGGTTCATGAGTCTTGTATAGATATTTCCAAATTCTTTTAATCCAAAAAGATTTGCTCCATGCTCAGCGTTATCAAAAACATAAGAACTTGTCTGATAAATAGGCACAGCTCTAGAGTTAGTAGTTGGATCAGGCTCTTGTCCTGCATGTAACTGAAGAGTCTCGAACTTTTGGTTACTCAAAATTTTTAAATAATTCCTATTATCTATTTAACTTAAAAACTTCCTAAAAATAAATATAAAGAAGATAAATCTTTATAAATCCTCTTTTAATGATGGATAATTTCCCCTCATAAATGATTTTAAATCTATATTTATTTCAGATCTCAAATCTTCTACATTATTACTGTCAACAATAGGGAAAGTTTTGTTTGCTTCAGGATCTTTTTCAATAATAGATTTCCAGCTTTTACTCACATCTTTTTCAGATTTATTAAATATATTAATGAAATCAAAAGGCTCGTTATTATTTTTAGCATCATATTCTTTAAAAGCTTTTTCAATAATTTGTTTTCTATTAACAAACAAATTTTTAGCCTTCAAAGTATCTGGTAATCCCATTACTGGTTGTAGCTCTTTAAGTAGTTTCAACTCCTCTTCAATCAAAAGAGTCCAAACACTTACTTGTTTTTTGGGCACGCTAGATTTACTAAAAATGTTAATTTCTTCAAGATAGAAATTTAACCATAAATAATAAGATTTCTCTTCAATAGATTTTTTAACAGATGCTTTTTTATTTTGAATTTTAGGAAGTAACTTCTCTGCTTTTTTCAAAAATTGTCTGTCTTCTCTTTCTAGATTTATCAATCCCCATCTTTGACTATAGTCCCATAAATCTTCATACCTTGATAAATCTTCTTGGTTCCAACCAAGAGCTTTGAGTTCAGGAGAGCGATGTGATAATTCTTTATTCAAAAAAAGACCTTCTTTAACTTAATAAGTCTAACTCTGAAATTAGGATAAGTAAATAATAGTAAAGAGCAACTCAATTGATTTAGATAAATTTAGTAAGTATTGTACTAATTAGTAAAGTATTTATTTATTATATTTATTGCTTTAATGTAGTTTGGATTCTTTTTAGAAGAATATTTTTTATTTGATTTTTTATCAAAATCAATTTTATCATTATTTGAAATTAATTTCTCATAAAATAATTTTTTATCATCAAAAATATCCATTCCTTGAAGTTTATAATTTAGTTCTAAACATAAATTAGGCTTTACAGATTCCTGACAAAAATTAGTTATTGCGTCTGAATTAATTAATACTTCATAAATATCTTTTTTTTCTTCAGCTTTTGCATTAAAGCATAAATAAATTAGATTAATCATCGAGCAATTATTATTTTTAATATTAAATTCCCTGTAAATTTTGGGCCAATAAATTAGCGATTTCAAGCCCTCAAGGCCTCCTTGACTTAAGCTAAATTTTTCACACCAATAAATAAATTCACCGACATCATTAGGACATCTCTTAAGTCTCAAAAGCATATCTGATAAAACTTGTCCTGCCTGAAAATTTCTTGTTGGATTTCCCTCTATTGGCAACGACATGCTCCCTAAAACATCAGCTTTAACAGCATTTAGTTGAGAAAAAGTATAATCAGCTGATTCAACATATTTCTTCCCAAGATTTTCTTTAGCGATAATAAGATCTTCACCATATCCAAGTTCTTTTAATGCAAAATTTTCGTTTTGAAATTTATTTTCTTTTCTAACTTTTAAAGAAACAGTAGCTGCTTGATCCAAGCACTGAGTTAATAAAACAGTATTAATTGTGGGCAGCATTCCAGGCTTTTCTGAATGAAAGTTAGTAACAAAACCTGCGAATATTGAAGAAATATTTTTTATAGACTTAATGTACTGGCATTCAATATTATGAACTCCAGGGGATACTTGAATATTTGGAGATAATTGATTTAAAATTCTTGCTCCAATTAGAGCTGTTAATGAGTCTGGATGACAAAAATTAGCGGTAAAACTATCTTTAGGGTTTCGTAATGCACCATGACGATGAAAGCCTGTAAAGAAAGCTAAATCAGGATATTGATTACATAAAATATATGGTTTTTCATTTTCATCATCAAAACAAAAAGAGCCTACAAGACATGCAAGAACTACATCTTCACAATTTAAAGATTTTCTTAATTCTATGGCATAACGAATATCATTTTGTATGTGATTACTATTTGAAGCGAGAATAACGATCTTACATTTTAAAAGAAGATCTTCGAGTGTATTGGTTTTACTTTTACCCTCAAAAAAGTAATTTCCCATACCTTCTACTTTTTCTATTATTTTGTGTTCCATATTGGATAGAACATCTTTAGAAAAAGCACCTAATAAATCTCTTCCAGGTCTTGGAGCTAAAAGAATATTATTTGACTCAGAATGCATTGCACAGTTATATGCTAATGATGCTGGATATAATCCAACACTATAGAATCCCACTTTGCAGCTTTCAATTTCTTCTAACAATGAATAAAAAGATTCTTTGTTATTTAACTGCCTAAAAAAACTATTATTCATTTTGTTCTTTTTATCCATAAATTATCTTAATATTTTCCATAAATAGAATTTTTTATACATTAAACCAATTTATTGCCATCGCAAATCGTTTTAATATAAATATTGAATTTTATATTTTCAAGTTAAAGCTTTATTATGGATTCAAAAGAGAGGGAATTTTCATCATAGAAAATGGAAAACATTAATTTAGATTTTGAAGAAATAATAACTAATTCTAAAAATATCTTATTTATTCAAGATATAGATGGGGTATGCATTCCATTGGTAAAAGACCCAATGACTAGAAAACTGGAATCGAAATTCATATTTGCCGTTAAAAATTTAGAAAAAGAATTTTATGTTTTAACATGTGGAGAACATGAAGGTCCAAGAGGGGTTAATAGAATAGTTGAAAGGAGCCTAAGAAATATTGATCAGCCAAAAGAAAAAGGTCTTTATTTAAGAGGTTTAGCTGCATGCGGGGTCGAATATCAAGATAATAATGGGAACATAAGTTTTGAGGGAGTATCAAAAGAAGAGGTCGATTTCTTAGCCAAAGTTCCTGACTTAATGAGGCCTAGTTTTGAACAAATAGTAAAGAAAATTTTTCCTAATCTCAGTCAAGAAGAAATAAATTCTCATGCTTCAAAATCGATATGTAAAACAAGGTTCTCTCCAACAATAAATTTTAATAGCCTTTTCGATTTAGTAAAAGATGATTCTGAAAAAAGAAAAATTATTCAAAAATGCTTTGAAGATATGATGAATGAAATTATTTACAAAGCCAAAGCTCAAGGACTTGAAAACTCATTTTTTCTTCATATATCTCCAAATCTAGGGAGCAAAGATGGAAATGAAATAATAAAACTTTCTAGTAAAAATGATATTGGATCAACGGACATACAGTTACTTATTAAAGGTGCAGTCAAAGACTCTGGGGTTCTTTTTTTATTAAATAAATTTATTTATGATACTACTGGTAAAGCTCCATTTGGTAGAAACTTTAATTTTAGAGACTCTCCTAAATCGTTAATAGAAAAAGTAAATTTCTGCAAAAAATATATTAAACCACAAGATATGCCCACAATTATTGGGATTGGTGACACAGTTACATCCCAAAAAATTCCAAATAATGGTTACTCAAGAGGAGGAAGTGATCGATCTTTCTTAGAATTTATACAATTACTAGGAAAAGAGTTTGATAGTAATAATAAAATAATTTTCGTTGATAGTAGTTCAGGAGAAGTTTATAGACCTTCCACAAAAATATCTGGTCTAGAAGGAATAAGTGATGATGATGACAACTTAAAGTTCGATATGATTTTTCAGAGTGGTCCTAAGGAATATTTAAATTGGTTTATTAAATTTGCAAAAAATAGATCAAAATTAAAAACCTAATATTTAATTAATATTTACTTAAGATGTAATTAAAAACTTCCCACATCATGATAGATAGTTTCCCTTTAATAAAGAAAGAACATATTGAAACACTCCAGATAAATATTGGCCTTAAATGTAATCAGGCTTGTAAACATTGCCATGTAAATTCAAGCCCATTACGTACCGAAAAGATGTCTTATGAAATAATTTCACTTATTCCAAAAGTAATAGAAAAATATAAAATTAAAACTTTAGATATTACCGGGGGGGCACCAGAAATGCATCCTGAATTTAGAAATTTAATTACAACTTTAAGTGATAAAAATATTGATATAATTGATAGATGTAATTTAACAATTTTCTTTGAAGATGGATTCGAAGACTTACCCCAGTTTCTTGCTAAGAATAACGTAATAGTAACAGCATCACTCCCTTGCTATGAAAAGGATAATGTGGAATTACAAAGGGGTTATGGAGTCTTTGATAAAAGTATTAATGCTTTAAAAATACTTAATGATTTAGGATACGGGAAACAAAAAGATGGACTTCAACTAAATCTAGTTTATAATCCCGTAAATCCTATACTTCCTCCATCACAAAAAATCCTAGAAGAAGATTATAAAAGAATACTTTTTGAAAAGTACAACATTTCATTTAATAATCTTTATACAATAACCAATATGCCAATTAATAGATACGCAGACTCTCTTAATAGAGAAAACAAACTTGATTCATATTACAAATTACTTAAAGAAAATTTTAATAAAAATAATTTAGAAAACCTTATGTGTAAAAAAACGATAAGTGTTAATTGGCAAGGGCAAATCTATGATTGTGACTTTAATCAGCAAATAAATTTAAAAGGAAATAAAGGACCAAAGACACTTTCTGATTTAATGAGCAAATCATTTAAATTTGATTATGGAGTAGCTGTAAGGGAACATTGTTTTGCTTGCACAGCAGGGGCTGGATCAAGCTGTGGAGGAACTTTAACTTAGTTTCTTCTAAATACAGTTAGGACATATAGCTCTAACATTTAAAGAAGATTCAATAAGTGTAAAACCATTAACTTTAGCGGCGACTTTTCCGGCCTTCAATACTTCATCACTTTCAAATTCTTCAGTTCTTCCACATCTAATACAAATCAAGTGATGATGATCTGCTGTTTCATTACTTAATAATTCATATCGATGACCACCTTCACTAAGCTCTAATTCATGTAATAACCCCATCTGAACGAGAAGTCTCAAAGTTCTATATATTGTTGCAAGAGAAACTTTAGAACTAGATTTAATTAATTTTTCATGAACCTCTTCCGCACTTAAATGATTACCTGCTCCAATATTCTCAAATAAATTTAAAACTTTAAGTCTTTGGGGAGTCAATCTCTTACCATCTTTATGTAAGCCATCTCCTAAAGGAGATGTAATAACTTGATATTGAGAAGAAAAGGACAACTAAAATGCACTATTTATTCTCAATAATAACTCTTGATGAGAGTAAATCAACTTTTAACTAATAAATATTTACTAAAGCTCATTAAAAAGATTACATTAAAAACATATCTATATTTAAGGTATATCTTTAAATATTGTAGAAAAGAAATTAATGACTTATTCTTCTAAAAGCGAATTACCAATCAAAAACGCTTTACTATTAGTAGATATTCAGGAAAAGATTATATCTCCAATTAATAACAAAGATTCAATAATCAAAAATATTCAAAAGCTATTAAGCGCTTACCAAATCCTGGATGAGAACATATTTGTCTCAGAACAAAACCCTCTCAAACTGGGTAAAACAATCCCTAAGTTATTACCCAAAGTAAGTTTTACTAATATTCAAAAAATGGACTTTAGCTTAGCTACTAGTAAAGTTCTTTTTGAGGAACTTCATGATAAAAAAATTAGTAATTTGATAATTTGCGGATTTGAAACACACATTTGTATTCAACAAAGTGTTCTAGAATTTTTAAAAAAGGGATATGAAGTAATAATCATATCTGACGCAATGGGAAGCAGAAATAATTCAGATCACGAAATAGCATTACAAAGAATGCTTCATAAAGGAGCAATTATTACTACAACTGAATCAATAATTTTCGAAATTTGTAAAACGTCAGATAGAAAAGAATTTAAAGAAATTAGAAATATCATCAAAAATTAAAGATAATTAATACTGGTTTATTTTTAGAGATAATTTAAACTTTAAATATTGATTATTTAAGAATTTATTAGATATGAAATTATTTACGGAAAACTTGCTTTTGGCAATTTCTATATTTCTTATTGGAATAATATTATCAATAATAATATCTAGAATTTCCAAGATTATTTTTAAAAGGATTTCTAAAAGAACAAAAACAAATTTTGATGATTTTATTTTTGAAACACTTTCTGGAATTATAAGACCAATAGGTTTTCTTCTCTCAGCCTATTTCTCAATTGATTATTTTTTCACTGATGAAATAACTTTTATATCTGTACTATTAAATATTCAAAAATTACTTTTATTGATAATTATCATTAAAGCTCTAAATAAAGTATTAATAAGATCGTTAACAGAATCTATAGCAAAAATTGATGACTCTTCAATTAGTTCAATGATCTCATCATTAACACCTTTAATTAAGGCTTTTACTTGGACCATAGGATCAATATTTTTCTTACAAAATATAGGAGTACAAATGACAGCAATTTGGGCTTTGCTTAGCGCAGGTGGTATCGGGGCAGGTTTAGCATTAAAAGATCCAGTCCAAGAATTTTTTGAATACATTACAATTTTGCTTGATAAACCTTTTCAAAAAGGGGAATTTATAAAGTCAGATAGCGTATTAGGAATGGTAGAAAGAGTAGGGGTAAGATCTTCAAGAATAAGAAGTATTAATGGAGAAGTAATAGTTATGAGTAACAGTGCATTAACTAATGGGATCATTTCAAATTATGCTCAGATGAAGAAAAGGAGACTAGTTCATAAATTAGGAGTAGTTTATGAAACTTCTCCATCCCTGATGAAAATGATTCCAAAAATAATAAAAAAAATCATTGAAGAAACTAAAGATGCTTCTTTTGATAGATGTCACTTTACAGATTTTGGAGACTTCAGTCTTAATTTTGAACTAGTTTATTACATCCCAACCAATAATTATTTAGCTGCTATGGAAGCACAACAAAGTATAAACTTAAGAATTATTGAAGAATTTTCTTTAAATAAAATAGAATTTGCATTTCCAACTCAAACATTAAATATTGAGAGAAACGAATCCAAATGATCGGCATAATTCCTCACTAAAACTCCAAAGCTTTGAAGCAAGTTCTTCTTGACTAGCTTCCTCACTAACATCACGTTTTAGTAATTTATGTTTTTTATAAAAGACAAGCTTATTGCTTAAATGTAAGTACTTAATGTTATTGAAATCAGTATTAAAAACGATATCATAAAGCAACTTTCCTGCATTTTCTACATTTTCAGATATTCCTAAAATATTTTTTGCAATAATTGAAAAAACAATATATCCAAAGATATTAAATTTAATACTATATCTGAAAAAGCC
The DNA here is from genome assembly GCA_003282225.1 of Prochlorococcus sp. AG-335-I21. Classification (GTDB taxonomy): domain Bacteria; phylum Cyanobacteriota; class Cyanobacteriia; order PCC-6307; family Cyanobiaceae; genus Prochlorococcus_A. The sequence continues at coordinate 13,483 of QBZO01000012.1, read as the reverse complement.
CAAACCCTCATTAGGAATCACAAGACCAGGAGCCCAAGAAATAACTGATATTTTACTAGATTTAATTTGTAATCTTTTTGAAAGTTCCTTAGCAAATAAAATATTACATAATTTACTATTTTTATAAGCCTTGTCAGAATTAAAATTTGTATAGTTTCCTGAAATTTCCTCTTTAAAATTAATTAAATTATTTAAATCTGCTTTCTCTCCAACATTTCCTCCTGAACTCTTTGGATCATGAACATCTGATGATGTAATAATTATCCTAGATTCTTTTTTATTATTTATTAGTTCTATAAGAATATTAACCAAATAAAAATGTGCGAGATGATTAACAGCAAAAGTTAGTTCAACCCCCTGTTTTGAGACTTTAGGATAAAAAGATCCAGTATATTGTAAGCCTGCATTTAAAATAACAACATCTAAAGAAACATTTTTTCTGATTAAAAAATCTCTAACTTTATGAATATTTTCCAAATTAGATAAATCAATATTATCAATAAGATTTAAATGTTTTTCTATATATTCTTCATCAAAATACTTTATTAGTTTAAATAAAAATTCTTTTTTTCTTGATAATGATCTTATTGGAATATATAAATTATTTTGGGTCTTCAACAAGTTAATTGTTGTAAAAAAACCAATCCCAGAATTACCTCCTGTTATTAAAATATTTTTATCTTTTATCATACTTATTAAAAAAGCAATTATTTAGAGTAAGAAAATTATATATTATTTATTCTTTTGAATTCTTATAAATTAATGTTAAAACACTCAAAACAAAAGAACTAGTTATAGAGTCTCTTGCTTATTATTAAATTTATTCTCATTATAAAATTTTTGAATGAATTGTAAAAATGAAGTTTTAGATATTTTTTATTTTTTCAAAAACTTTTTTAACTTCAGAATTTATAATTAATGCCTTCTAAAAGATTGCCCGATGTATTAGTTTTAGGAGCAGGACCTGCGGGGATGGCGATTGCCTCAGCTTTAGGTAAAGAAAAATTAAAGGTAGAGGTTCTATCCCCTAATGGTCCTGACGAGCCTTGGCCAAACACTTATGGGATTTGGGGAAAGGAAGTAGATCAACTTGGTCTTCAGGATTTACTTGAATATAGATGGAAAAATACCGTTAGTTTTTTTGGCCATGGTTCCCTTGAAGAACATCACTATGAGAATAAAGCAACTGAACATTCTTTAGATTATGGATTATTTGACAAGAAGAAGTTACATAGTTACTGGTTAGATGAATGTAATAAGTCTCTAATTAAATGGCATGAGGGTTTTGCAGAAAAGATAAACTTTCAGAAACAAAAAAGTACTGTTACAACTAGTGATGGGAAAACCTATTCAGCAAGATTAATTGTAGATGCAACAGGATATGATCCTGTATTTCTTAAATTAAAATCATGTGGACCATTAGCAGTCCAGACTTGTTATGGAATAGTAGGAAGTTTTAGTAAGCCTCCACTAAAAAAAGGGCAATTTGTCTTAATGGATTATCGTAATGATCATTTAAATGATGCGCAAAAAAAAGAACCACCTACTTTTCTGTATGCTATGGATATGGGTAATGGAAAGTATTTTCTTGAAGAGACTTCGCTTGGATTAGTAAATCCTTTAACAATGGAGAATTTAAAAGAAAGATTAGAAAAAAGACTTTCTTACAGAAACATCTCAATTACTAGCATGCAACATGAAGAACTTGGTTTGTTTTTACCCATGAATATGCCTATCCCAGACTTTAAACAACAAATACTGGGGTACGGTGGGGCTGCATCAATGGTTCACCCAGCATCAGGATATTTAATTGGTAATGTTTTAAGGAGAGCGCCACTAGTGGCAAAAGCCATATCAACTGCAATGAACGATAAGAAATTAAGTACTTATCATATTGCAAGAAAAGGCTGGGAAAGTTTATGGCCTAAAGAATTAATAAGAAAGAAATCAATCTACCAATTTGGTTTGGAAAAACTTATGAGATTCGATGAAAAACTATTAAGAGAATTTTTTGGTAGTTTCTTTAAATTACCTAAAACTCAATGGTATGGATTTCTAACTGATACACTATCCTTAAGAGAAATCGTATATGCAATGTGCATAATGTTTATAAGGGCCCCTTGGAGTGTCAAAAAAGGGCTAATGATTATGCATGGCAAAGAACTAAGAATGTTATTGAGGATAGTTTTACCAAATATATAATTAAAAAATTAAAATGAAAACTATTTTGATAAGCGGAGCTAGTAGCGGGATTGGACTAAATATTGCACATAAAGAACTTAAAACAGGGAATAGAATTAGTATCGGGCTAAGAGATTTAGAGTCTGTTAAAGGAAGCGTTATTGATCCTAATAATTGGCCAAATGAAAAAATACTCATAAATAAATATGACGCATTAGATAAATTTTCCGCCAAAGATTGGGTAGAAAATACAGTAACTAAATTTGGAGGTTTTGATACTTTAATAAACTGTTCTGGAGTCCTTTCAAAAGTTCCTTTTTTATATAAAGATGGGGATGAAGAAGAGATTTTAAATACTTTTAATATAAATTTTTTAGCCATTTGGCATTTATGCAGAATTTCCTGGGAACACTTAAGTCAATCAAATAATGGGCGAATTATCGTTTTAGTGTCAATGAGCGGCAAAAGGTCCAAGGGAGATTTAGCAGCATATTCCTCATCAAAATTCGCTTTAATGAGCCTTTGTCAAACAATGAAGAACAAAGGTTGGGAAGAAAATATTAGAGTTACTGCTATTTGTCCTAGTTGGGTGAATACAAAAATGGCTGATAAAATATCATCCTTAGAAAAGTCAAAAATGACTCAACCAGGAGATATAGCTGAAATATGTTCTACAATACTGAAATTACCAATGCAGTCAGTTCCATTTGAAATAGCCTTAAATTGTAATTATGAAATTTAATTTAGTCTGAACATTAAAAAAGCCATTGTTATCATCGCAATAGCTATAAATAAACCTTTTATTCGATTTGTTAATAACGAAAATAGAGATAAATCATCAGAAAAATATCCTCCAAAACTACCTGTTAGAAACAAAATTATCATAGGAATCGATGCAAAACCGAATGAATAGGAAATATTTCTTAAAAACCCAACATTAAAGTAATTAAGAATTAAAAAATTTGTTCCAAATAATAAAAAGGATGCAAATAAAGTTATCGAAACCTCAGCATCAAGTGTATGTGGTAAATTTCCTTTTAAGTCAAATTGTTTTTTACATTCAGATATTTGTCTTTTATTGAGCTTCAAATATCCAGTTTCAGGAATTCTTTGGGATTTATATTTTCTCAATAACCTGGCTTCAAGTGTTTCAGGTTCTTTAGTCATGATGGAAGTAAGTAATTCATCTGGTTTGAGTTTTCTAATTTTCTTATCAAGATTATCTGCCTTACCAATACGATAAAGATCTCCAACTCTTATGAGGTAAACATATCCCGCCATTTTCGATGTAAAGTTAAGGTTATTCCTATGTAGATAATACTAAAAGAATCAAAAAAATTTTATTTTTTTACAAAATGACAACAGATATTTTATATTCATTTCGTAGATGTCCATATGCAATTCGAGTTAGATGGGCATTATTAATTTGCGAAATCAAAGTAGAAATAAGAGAAGTTGATTTAAAAAATAAGCCCATCGAATTCATGAATAAATCAAAAACAAAAACTGTTCCAATTTTATTAAAAAAAAATAATGAAGTCATAGAGGAAAGTTTAGACATCATAATCTGGGCACTTTCAGAATCAGAAAAGGGAAATATAAAAAAATTTTATAACCCCAAAAATAAAGAGGAAGAAATTTTAGAGATTATCTCTGAAAATGATCATAGTTTTAAATATCATTTAGATCGTTTTAAATATTCCGCAAGATTTAATGCTAGCGAAGTAGATTATCATTTTTTAGAAGCTACTAAATTCATAAAAAAATGGAATAAAATCCTTACAAATAATAGATGGATAATTGGAGATAAACCCTCGATTGCAGATTGGTGTATTTGGCCGTTTGTAAGGCAATTTAAAATTGCTTGCGAAAGCCAAAAAAAAACAAATTATTTTGATGATCCTATAAAAGATTGGTTAGGATATTTTGAAAAACACAAACATTTTAAAAAATTAATGCATAAATTTGATCCATGGAAACCATCTAAAAAGAAAGAATATTTCCATTTTAATTAGCTTCAAGTAATTTTCTTCTTTCAATAATTCTGGCTAATTCTAAAAAATATCCTGCTGTTCTAAATTTTCCAATATTTTTTTCTTTAAATTCAATATCACTTCTAATTTCTGCAGTTTCAGCCATAATTAAATCCAGTTCGTTAAATCCAAGACTATATAATTCTCCTAGTTCAACTTCTCTTCCAAGCAAGTGACTCCTAAACCATTTTTCTTTACTTTCTTGAGGAGGTATATCATATGGTACGTAGGACATAAATCAAGAAAAATATATTTTTATAATAACCTAACTTCTTATTGATAACTTGTAGAAAACCTTTTGTTAAAAAAGAATGCAACCAAAATAGTAAAAAGAGTTATTGATGCACAAATCTCTGTCCAATAATCTAATCCTATTTTTGAGATTAATAATGGAGCTAATACTGTAAAAAATCCTCCTGATAAGATTAACTGAGCAAAGAGTTGCTTTGATGTAAAAATCGGAAGTGTTTTAGAAATATTTTTTGGATCAGCGAGTCTTAAAAGAAGTAGTCCTGATGCAACTACTCCAGTAGAATTTCCAAATTCTATTAAACTTCTCTCAAACCAGTGTTTTTCAAATACAAAGTATGCGAAATAAGCAATACAAATTAAATTCCAAATTAAACCAAAAATAGTAAGTACTAAAATCAATCTCCAATTATCAAGAACGATAGCAATATCTAAACTTGCCATTGCTGTAAAAATTAATAAATCTGTGGACAAGATGCCAATTTCTCTTTGAAGAAGATTAGATATAAATTCTGTATTATTGGTTTTTTCTAAGATATATCTAATCAAGAGTGATCCTATAAGAATAAGTGGGAATACAGGAAGTGATAAGATTACTTCTTTTGAGAATTCTCCAAAATAGTTTGAAATATACCTTAAAAGGTTAAGTATCAAGACCCCAAAAGAAATTGCCAACCCTACAAAGCCAAGATTTATTAATAAAATTCTCAAATCTGAAAAAATGCCTATTTTCAAACTTGGATTTTCATTATCCGTTTTATCAACGATCTGCTCAGTATCTGAAATTCCTAAAGTTCTTCCTACAAAAATAAAAAAACTACCTAATAAGGAAGAGGATAAAAGGCCCATTGTAGCCATTGCAAGACCTAAATCTAAGCCATCTGAGAATCCAAGTTTATTAAAACTCTCTCCAATAATAGTTGCGGCACCATGCCCTCCTTCAAAACCAACCTCTATTAAACATCCCATTAAAGGATTTGTTTCCATAGAGGGAGACAATAAGTATTTAACTACTAATCCTCCTACAAGAAATTGGCCAAAGCCTAATGAAAGAGCCAACAAAAACTGATTGACAATGGGTCTAATTAAACCATTAATATTTGGAATTGGTCTGCCCAACATTAATGACGCAAACACTAGAGATAAGAGAGGTGTAGGAAAATTACTCCAGACATTTGTAGTCTCCTTAGATAAAATATTTATTAATCCATAGGGACCTATCGATATTCCTACAATTCCAGAAATAACCGCTATGGGTAATCCAAATCTTTCTAATTGAACAGCAAATTTAAATTTCCTTCCAAAAATCAAAAAAAACCCGATTACAAAAAATCCTATTAGACTTAATGAAACAGAGTTTGAGAAAATATTTTGATTCTGTAGGAGAGAAATATTCAACTATTTTAAACTTAATACTTTTTAAATCTAATTTAATAGATAAAATTTATCAAATAAAAAAGGCCTCACTAATTGAGGCCTTTTAATATTTATTAGTGACTAAAATTTAATCTTTAAGAGTAACTGTAGCACTATCAATGTTACTGATAGCATTTGTAACTCTCTTAAAGTCAAATCCTAAGGCTCTTAGTGCATGCCATAGATGACCTTGAATAAAGAAGAAACCAAAGTAGTAATGAACATTTGCTAACCATGCTCTTGATGTATAAACACCATCAGGAAGGTCAACAGTATCAATCCAATATGGAGAAATACTGAATTTCAATTCAAGTGGTTCACCAAAAAACTCTACAGGATAAACTGTTGTATTTGATGCGCTCCAGAAGGCAGCAATAATTGCCATCCAACCAATACCTGCCAAAGACCATGAAAGAACTGCTTCTGCAGATAGAAGACCTTTACCTTTAAATTTGGTATATTCACCAACTTGCTTTGTAGCAATGTGCCAAGCACCACCTGTAATCAAGACAAATGCAAGGAAAGCATGACCTCCCATAACATCCTCTAAATCATCTATTAGTAGAAAATCTGTTTGATGATTCCAAATCTCAGCAAGGTTTAGATCATACTCAACTTGTCTCACTGCACCAATAGCTGGATCGTAGACTCCATGAACTCTTGCCCATTCAACAAGAAGAATTACAGCGAATCCAAGAATAATTAAATGATGTCCAAGAATGAAAGTTAATTTATCTGGATTATCCCATTCAATATTGAATTTCCTTGCCTTTGCGACTTCTGATTCTTCAAGATTTCCTGGAAGAAGTAGCGAGTGAAGTAATCCACCAGCTGCAAGTACCATAGAGGAAACCAAATGAACAATAGCTATAGCTAGTACAGGTTTGGTATCTCCCATTAGAACTCCATCAGCGTCAAACCCTATTCCAAGGGTAGCCAAGTGAGGGAGTGCAATAAGAGGTTGTTGACCCATTGGGACACTGGGGTCAAATCTTGATAGTTCGAAAAGAGTGAAAGCACCGGCCCAAAAAACAATTAACCCTGCATGAGCGACATGAGCAGCGATAAATTTTCCTGAGCGATTAGCTACACCTGAATTACCAGCCCACCATCCATAGGTGGTGTCTGGATTACCATAGGTTTGCATTTAGGAATTGATTAGCTTAAACGTTTTGAGAATACTTTATATTTCATCAAACGGATGAATTAATAACAAAATTGTAAAGGTTATTAATTCTAGGTACTTATAGGCAAGCTAATTTCAATAGGTTTTCATGCGCAAAGAACATAGTTTTAATCGAAAAATTATTTTATTAAGGCAAATTTTTATTGCATTTTCAAATAAATTCAAATTCTTATAAATCTTTTTTTGCTGACATAAACAATTTTCGTGTAATAAAAACAAATACATTATTGACCCATGATCTAACAATTACTAAAAAAGGGATAAGGTAACGATATTTATGACAACTTCCCAAAGAACATCTAAGAAAATTTCACTAGAAATGAAATCGCAAGGGCATTACAAAAAAGCTGCCAAGTCTTATCGTAAATCAGATCAATATATAAATATGATTAACTTATATCCAATACTTCAAAGCACCTTAATTGATTGTGAGGATGAAAATCTAATAAAATAGTAGCTTACTTTGAATTAAATTTTAATTCTTAAGAGGTTTTAGATGATTTAGAAATTAAGCTGCATATTGGTCAAATTTTTCTTCAGAATAAAATTCATCGATTATTTTTCTACATAATATTGAATTGTAAAGAGCCTCAGGATTCCAGGGTTTTTTTTGTCCAAGAGGAGAGCTTTTCCAATGTATTCCAGGTTTAAAAAAGCCATTCTCCCTTAGATGAGAGAGTTTAATTTCAGTTATACCTAAATACTCGGCAGCAGAATAAGATGAGTGCCATATATTTTCTAACATTGATTTATTAAATATTATTAGTCCTTAATAACGTTTATTTCATTACTTTGAAAGGGGAGAAAAGTTTTAAATAATTATTTGATTGTTAAGAAAATAGTTTTTTGGATATTTTTGACTTTATTTTTTATTTCAAATTAATTGATATCGAATAAAGAATCATTTTTTACAAAGATTTTTTCAATGCCTTCTTTTGAATTATTACTTAATTTGTAATCTGAATAATCTTTAGTAATCGCTTCACTTTTAGGAAGATTTAGCCATCCTTCATTCCAATTCCCACTATTTAACAATTCTTCATTTGAGATTTTGAAACTTATCTCTACATCAACAACAGAAACCATCAAAAAATTAATTTGATCATGCTCATTAATTTTATTTACTAAAACAAAATGTCTTAATCCATTAATAGATTCATTAGAAGTCCAGTAATTTTCCACGAATATCAAAAACTTGTATACTTCTTTTAATCATTTTTAGAAATACTTTTATATTCTTTTCTAATTTCTTCTAATAATGTTTTCCTTTTTTTTAAGTATGAATTAGATTCGTTTTTTGATAAATCAAATCTTTCTTTTTTTGTCAAATTCATCCAGTTATAGAGATTACTTTTATTAAATTTAATATCTTTATCTTTTTTAAAAGCTTTTTTATATTTATAAAATTTCAAAAATAAAAATGAAAACATAACTAATAAAGAGACTAATAAGATAATCTTCAATATTCTAAAGGTTTTTATCTAAAATTAAATTACTTTTTATCCACTTTTCTAAGTTTATATTATCTTCAATTGATATAGTTTCTTCTTTGTTTTCTGAATTATCATTATTAAAAAGCCTAATAACAAATTCATTTTTTACTGCTTCATCATCTCCAATTACAACAATACTTTTTGATTTTAATTTATTAGCTTTTTTAAATTGCTTTGAAAATGATGCTCCACTAAGATCTAATTCTGCTATCAAATCAAAATTTCTTAGCTTCCTGGATAATTCCATTGCTAATATTTCAGCATGTCTACCTTTATTCACAATATAAATATCAGTTTCTCTAGTTTCTTCAAGCTCGCTACCACATAATATTATGAGTCTTTCTAATCCAATTGCAAATCCAATTGCTGGGGTTTCTGCCCCCCCCATTTGACTCATCAAACTATCATATCTTCCGCCTCCGCATACTGTAGCTTGAGAACCTAATGTTCCACTGGTAATTTCAAATGCAGTATGTGTGTAATAGTCTAAACCTCTTACTAAATTGAAATTTTCAATAAACGGTATTTTAAGGATCTTCAATTTTTCTTTAATAATTAAATATCTCTCGAGACTTTTTTCAGACAAAAAGTCAAATAATCTGGGGGCTCCTTTAAGAATTTTTTTTGTTTGAACATTCTTAGTGTCTAAAATTCTCAAAGGATTCTTATCTATTCTCCTTTGAGAATCTAAATCTAAAGAGTTTTTATTAACCTCTAACCAGTTTAAAAATGCCTTTTGAAAATTTGATCTATCAATATGATCCCCTAAGGTATTAATTTCAAGATTAAGTTCTTTTATTCCTAATTTCTGCAAAATATCCCAAGCCAAAGTAATAATTTCAATATCACTGCTCACAGATTCATAACCGACAAATTCAACTCCTAACTGATGAAATTGTCTTTGCCTTCCTGCTTGTGGTCTCTCATATCTAAACATTGGTCCCATGTACCAAAGTTTCTGAGAAGGTCTAGTTGATATTCCATGTTGTATTAATGCTCTTGCGACTGAGGCAGTACCCTCTGGTCTTAATGTACAGGACCTTTCACCTCTATCTAAAAATGTATACATCTCTTTGCTAACAACATCGGTTCCTTCACCAATACCACGCATAAATAATTCAGTCATTTCTAGTATTGGAGTCCTAATTTCCTTTACAGAAGACCTAAAAAGTTGTTGTATTATTATTTTCTCGACATTTTGCCACTTTATTAACTGATCAGGTAAAAGATCTACAGTTCCTCTAAGATTTTTAAAGTTATTCAAAGTTCTAAATAATAATTCAAAATTTTTTAATTTAAATAGAAATAAATTTTCCTGAAATTCTTTATGTCATAATTTAATCTAACATTCATACAAAATATTGGGAATAACTAATAATAAAGAGAGTCAGCATTGTGGAACAAAACCAAAAAAATTTGCCTTCGGCATTGCTCCCTTAGGTATTGTTTCTATTGGAATTGTACCAATGGGGGTTATTAGTATTGGGGTAGTGCCAATGGGTGTTTTTTCTTTTGGTGCTGTTGCTATGGGAATAATAAATTTATCCGTAGTTGGCATGGGAATAATTTCTGCTGGAATAACCACTATGGGATTATGGGAATATTCTCCTAAATCAAATGGACATGAGCATCATATTCCCTCTGAGAAGACTTCAAATATTAAAAAAGAGAATCTGATGCCAGGCCTTTTTAAAACAAAAGAGGATGCCGAAAAAGCTGCATCAGAATATGGATGTATCGGCGCGCATAAAATGCGTGAAAAATGGATGCCCTGTAAATTGCACTAAAGATTTTTCAATTTTAAAGAGCTGAAATATTAATCCAATATCTGTACTTTAAAATCAAGACTATTTGCTTCTTCGACTGTTAATTTTTTAGCCCAAGCACCTTGCTTAGGATTATTCCAAAGGAATCCTGCCTTCTTTGCTAATGATCTGTCTTCATAACTAACCAATGCTTTATATAAAAATCTTGGCTGAGTAGCTTTACTAAGAAGTTCTTCTAAATTATCACATTTTTTGAAAACTTCCGAAATATAAAAACAATCTGATAAGGCTCGATGTAGGCTCCAAACTGGTATTGAAAAAGAAAGTGCAAGATCAGTAACTGATGGTCTATTTTTTAAGTTTTTTTGAAATGACCAATTAATATCCTCTAAACTACAAATCCATTTTTTTTCGAGCTTGGGCAATCTACCCTTTCCAAACCATTTTTTATCAAATTCAACATTATGAGCAACTATTAAATCTGAACAATCCACAAGTTTTAAAAAGAAATTCAAGCCGTCCTCCCAAGGTTGTTTAATATTAGTAACTTCTGCAGATATCCCATTAATATGTTCAGCTTCATTTGAACTTACTGGGAACAAGAACGAAACCTGCGAGAGGACAGATTTAGAATTTACATTAAATAAAATGCAACCTACCTCAATGATTTCATCTTTATTTTCATCTAAGCCAGTTGTCTCAGTATCAAGAATTAAGATGTTTTCTATTGATTGATTTTGATTATTATTTTTGGAACTTGAGATTGATTTATTTAAAAAACAAGGTTTCTTATTATAATTATTTTTAATTTCATTATTAAGAAAATCCAATTGATTTATCTTTTTTTTGTTTGGTAATTCCAATTATCAAAAAAATATCTATTTTATTTTGACGCATTTGATATTATTTTCTTTTAAATTAATAATACTTAAACAAACAATTTAAAAAACTAAATCTTGTTACAAATCAACCTAATAGATTGAATATAGAATATTAAATGACTTTTACAAAATATCAATTTAATAACTACTGTTATTGGCCTTCAAATCCAAAAAAAATTATAGAATTTATTGGAGGTAGTTATTTAGCATCTAAACCAGATTTAGCTTACAAAAGATTTATAAAAAGCTTAATAGATAAAAACTATGCCGTACATGCATACAAATACACTCCTCAGTTTGATCATCAAGAACTGGCAATAAGAGCATGGAAAAATTTTAAAAGTTGTCAAAGATCCTTATCAAAAAGAATAGGAACATCAATTCCTTCAATAAGAATTGGACATAGCCTTGGTTGTAAACTTCACTTAATTTCTCCAGATGGGGGTAGGAATTGTGAGAAATTCATATCAATAAGTTTTAATAATTTTAGTGCAAACAGATCTATACCATTTTTAAAAAAGATTTCTCAAAAATTAGAATTTAATAGTGAATTCAGCCCAAGCCCAGAAAGAACATTTGGAATAATCAAAAAAACTTATAATCAAAAAAATAATTTTCTAATAAAATTTAACTCTGATGAATTAGATCAAACAGATAAATTACTTTCTTGTCTTAGAGCAAGAAAAGAAGATAACTCCAAAGGTATAAAGCTTAAGGGAACTCATACTATTATTGCTAGTGCAGGACTAAGAGAAAGTTTCTTAGGTGATTGGGCTGACGATGATTTTAAAAGAAATACCATTAAACAAATATCTAATTTGATTGATAAATCAATTTAAGATATTTCCTTTAATTTTTCTAAAACAGAACTATCTTCAAGGGTACTAATATCTCCACTTATTTTTTCGCCTTCTGCCAAAGATCTCAAAATTCTTCTCATTATTTTTCCACTACGCGTTTTTGGAAGAGAATCTGAAATTATTATTTTTTCTGGTTTAGCAATAATTCCAATTTCATTAACTACATGTTTTTTTAACTCCTCAACTAATTTTGGAGAACTATTTATATCTTTTTCTAAAGATATAAATGCAACAATAGCCTCACCTTTTAAATCATCTTTTCTTCCGACAACAGCAGCTTCCGCAACTGATTTATGACTTACTAATGCGGACTCTATTTCCATAGTCCCCAAACGATGCCCGGAAACACTTATAACATCATCGACTCTCCCCATAATCCAAATATATCCATCATTATCAATCCGAGCCCCATCTCCAGCAAAATAAACATTTTTTTCACCTTTAAAAGAAATATATTCCCAATAACTGTCTAAATATCTTTGAGAGTTTTCATGAATTGTACGCATCATTCCAGGCCAAGGTTTTTTAACAATCAAATATCCACCCTCATTTTCCACCACCTTTTCTCCATTTTTATCTACAACTTCAACCTCGATTCCAGGCAAAGATAATGTTGCAGAACCTGGCTTTGTAGCAACGGCTCCTGGCAAGGAACTTATCATCACACCACCAGTTTCAGTTTGCCACCATGTATCTACTATTGGACACTTCTTATGTCCTATTACCTCTCGATACCACATCCATGCTTCAGGATTAATTGGCTCGCCAACTGTTCCTAAAAGTCTCAAAGATCTTAAATCGTATTGGTCAGGAATTTCACGTCCAGATTTCATAAATGATCTTATCGCTGTTGGCGCTGTATAGAAAATAGTAACTTTGTATTTTTGAATAATTTCCCAAAAAGCCCCTAAGTTAGATGCTCTTGGAACACCTTCAAACATAAGAGTTGTTGCTCCATTGGATAAAGGTCCATAGACTATATAACTATGACCAGTAATCCACCCTACATCTGCTGTACACCAATAGACATCATCATCTTTTATGTCAAAAATCCATTTGAATGTTAGATGAGACCAGAGATTATAACCAGCAGTAGTATGAACAACACCCTTTGGTTTACCGGTGGATCCTGAAGTATACAAGACAAATAATCTATCTTCGCTATTCATAATTTCTGGTTCACACCAATCTTTTTGATCTTTTAATAATTCGTGCCACCAAAAATCCCTATTGTTTACCATCGAAATATCTTTTTTAGTTCTTTGAACAACAATAACTTTTTCAACAATCTTATTTGCCCCACTTTCAATTGCCGCATCAACAGCTTTCTTAAGCTCAATTACCTTATCTTTTCTAAACCCACCATCTGCCGTTATAACAAATCTGGCATTTCCATCAATCAATCTATCTTTTAACGA
>QBZO01000011.1 GCA_003282225.1 Prochlorococcus sp. AG-335-I21 | reverse complement strand
TCTACTTTCTTCGGAGGCTAATTTATTGAATAATGAGATTGATCTTCTATTGATGCAGTATCTTTTTAATTCAATAGATCTAGACTCATTAAAGAATATCAATTGTGTAGAGGAGATTAGTGTTGCATAATAGTTCTTAATTATGAAATACTTTTATGAAAAATTTTGGGTTCCTTTCTTTGGTGGAATATTATCAAAGTTTGTTTTCTTAATTGAAGGAAATAATAAAAGTAAAAAAAATAAAAAAACTAAACTTTAATCCGATATATTTTTTAATACTTTCTATAAGTTTTTGGTTTTATATATATTGAAAGCAACAAAACATATTTCTTTAATTCAATAATTTATGCATTGTTAAAGTATCTAAACGAATAGTATTTTAACTATTTAGAATTTTATGAATAACAAGCCTTTTTTAAAACCATATACAGTTCATTATAGAGATTTTCAAAATCTTAGATTAGAAAATTGTTTTTATGCATTAGATGCTTATGAAGCAAGAACGTTAGCTATGGAGTTTAATAAATATATAAATGCACATCCTAATAGTATTGATTTAATAAGATGCGAAAAGTGATATTTAAATAGATATTTGAAAGTTTAAATTCTATACACTTAAAAATTTATCAATAACTGTTTGGCTTAATTCACTTGTAGAGCCACTTGCAACTATTCCTCCCCTTTGCATTGCATAATATCTACTTGCTTGCCTAACAAAGTGTAAGTGTTGTTCAACTAATAATACACCGATTCCAGTTTCTTTTATTATGAGATTTATAGCGTTTTCAATATCTAATACTATATTTGGTTGAATTCCTTCAGTAGGTTCGTCTAATAACAATAATTTTGGTTTACCCAATAGAGCTCTAGCAATTGCAAGTTGTTGTTGTTGCCCACCACTTAGATCACCTCCTTTTCTTGGAAGAAAGTCTTTTAAAATAGGAAATAAATCATAGATACTTGAATCAATATTTTTATTTTTAGATAACCCTCCAGGAAGCGATTCCATTCCCAACATTAAGTTTTCTTCTACAGTTAGATAAGGTATTATTTCTCTTCCTTGAGGAACATATGCCATTCCTTTTCTAGCTCTTTGGTTTGGGGCCTTTCTATTTATATTTTCTCCCATAAAGTTTATTTCTCCTTTCTTTGCCTTTAATAACCCTATTAATGATTTTAATAAAGTAGTTTTCCCTACTCCATTTCTACCTATTAAACAGATCATTTCTCCAGATTTAAGGTTTAAATCTACATCTCTGAGGATATGGCTTTCTCCATAATAAGTATTTAATGATTTTACTTCTAGTAGATTTTTCATATTTATTCCTCCGGTCTTCCTAAATAAACATCAATCACCTTTTTGTCATTTTGAATAGTATCCATTGTACCTTCACATAATACTGTTCCTTGATTTAGAACTGAAACATTACTATCAAGTCTTCTTATGAATTCCATGTCGTGATCTATAACAACCACAGTGTTTTCTCCAGATAATGATTTTAATAAATCTGCTGTCAAATCAGTTTCCTCATCTGTAAGACCTGCAACAGGTTCATCAACGAGCATTAAATCAGGTTTTTGGCCTAGTAACATTGCTATTTCTAACCATTGTTTTTGACCATGTGATAAAGCACCTGCTTTTGAATTGATTTTTTTAGATAAGTTTATAACTTTCATTAAATGTTCTATTTCATCTAATTGATCATTTTTGATCTTTTTATTAATTAGATTTAAAGGGCTTTTAGGAGTGCTTACTGATATCTCAAGATTTTCTTTAACAGTTAAATTTTCAAATACCCTTGGGCTTTGAAATTTTCTTCCTACACCTAAACGTGCAATTTTATGTTCTTTTCTTCCTAGTAATGATTTTCCTTTAAAAAAAACCTCACCTTTAGTAGGTTTTACTTTACCTGTTATTACATCTAGAAATGTTGTTTTCCCCGCTCCATTTGGACCAATTACAGCTCTTAATTCTCCTTTTTTAAAACTAAGGTTTAGATCATTTAATGCTAGAAATCCTTCAAAACTAACAGTTATATTTTCTAAGCTTAAAAGAGAATTAGTATTCTTATTCATTTTTTAATCCCTCCGTTTCATTTTTAATTTCTAGACTTGGGTATGTTTCGATTTTCCTTTTAAGTCCAAGTCTTTGAAGCAGATTCCTGGGTCCCTCTCCTTGCACCCATCCTAAAACACCTTCTGGTAATGCTGTAACTACTAGAATAAATAATCCACCTTGAATAAACATCCAGCTTGCTGGTAAAGCTTCACTTACTAAACTTTTTGCATAATTTATCAAGACTGCTCCAAGTATTGCTCCCAATAAAGTCCCTCTTCCTCCCACGGCAACCCAAATAACCATTTCTATTGAAAATGGTACTGTCATAAATTGAGGGGATACTATTCCTGATTGAACAGTATACAAAGCACCAGATATTCCTGCTAAACCACCTGCTATAGAAAATATTATTGTTTTAAATAAGACAGGATTGTAACCTGTGAATCTGACTCTTGGCTCGTCATCCCTAATCCCTATAAGAATATTCCCAAATCTTCCTTTTACTACCCATTTTGAAAAAAAACCACGCCGTAATAACTAATATGGATGTCAACCAAAAAAACATTCGTTGGATTGATTCTGAACCAACCATTTGTCCAAAAAGTTGAGTTACATCAGTTTTTAAACCGTTAGTACCATTTATAAGTTTTTGTTGCCCATTAAAGAAATTAAAGAATACCAAAAGAGCAGCTTGGGTAAGTATTGAAAAATACACACCTTTTATTCTGTTTCTAAATACAAGAAATCCAAGTATTCCTGCAACTAATGCAGGTATTACCCAAATTGCAAATAAACTAAAGATTGGAGATCTAAATGGTTCCCAGAAGAAAGGTAAATTATCTACTCCGTAAAGTCCAAAGAATTCAGGAATATTATTTGGAAATTCAGAAGAGCTTGTTATCTGAAGATACATTGCTGCACAGTAACCCCCAAGAGCAAAAAATATACCTTGTCCAAGACTCAATAAACCAGTAAATCCCCAAATTAGATCTACACCCAAAGCAACAATAGCTAACGATAAATATCTACCAAGAAGATTCAATCTGAAAACAGGAAGAATTGATGGAGCTGCGATAATAAAAGCAATAATGATCACCCAAATAATAAAAGTTGTTTTTTTGCCTAGTTTTAAATTTTTAAATTCCATTAACTCTCCACCATCCTTCCTTTCTGGGGGAATAAACCAGTAGGTTTAAATTGTAAGAATATTACTATTAATGCAAAAATCATAACTCTAGCCATACTGGTTGTTGCAAAGAAATTTATTGTATTAGATAGTGGTAGAGGCATATCAGGCCATATTGATAAAAGGCGACCGGCTCCAATTAAATCAGTCATTATTCCTATTCCAAAAGAGGCAAAAATTGTGCCCAATAGGTTCCCTACACCTCCTAAAACTACAACCATAAAACATCCAACTATATAATTTCCTCCAACATTAGGTCCAACCGACCCCAAAAGAGATACAGCAACTCCAGCTACACCTGCCAATCCAGAACCAATTCCGAAAGTAAGAACATCAACTTTTTCTGTTGAAATTCCTAGACAGTCACACATTTCTCTATTTTGAGTCACTGCTCTTATCCTCATACCCCAAGCACTTTGATTCAAAAATAAAGTTATTGCAATTACAGATATTAAAGTAATTATTATTATCATTAATCTTGTTTTCGGGAAAGCTGTTCCAAGAATTTCAACCTGACCCCTCATCCATGCTGGAGCAGTGACATCTACATTTCTTGCACTAGCTCGACTTAATTTGCTAACTGAAGATGAAATTAAATTACCGGAGAGAACTCCTGCTAAAGCTGCAAATATCCATGAACTAAATTTTACATATTTAAAGTTTATAGAATCTTTTACTTTAGATGAAAATACTGATGGTAGAAATAAACCTATTATGAGACTTAATACTAGTCCTGTCCCATAAGCTAAAGGAACACTTCGGACAAACTGTTGAAGAATAAGGCTTACTCCCCATGTAGCAAGTAAAGTTTCTAATGGGCTTCCGTATAACTTTCTAATTACAGCTTTTTCTAGAAGTATTCCGACTACTCCACTGACAATAAATGCAAAAAAGATTGAAACTATAACGTATGCGTTGTAATAGGGTTTTAATAGTGGGAGTTTGAAAATTAATTGAGTTACATATGTAGTGTAAGCACCAAGCATCATTAGTTCACCATGTGCAAGATTAATTACACCCATCAAACCAAATACAATAGCTAAGCCCAAAGCTGCTACTAGTAAAACTGATCCGATCGCTACACCGTTGAATAAACTATCAAGAAGCAATTCCAATTTTAATAATAAGAAAATTTAAGTGGATATAAGAAGAGGAGGCATAAAGCCTCCTCTTCTCTTTAAAAGTAAGCTTTGAAATTAAAGCTTATATCTTTCTCCTTTAGATGGGTCTGTCCAGTCACATGCATAACCTTTTGAACTAGGTTCAAATTGGTTCCATGCTTGTGGGAAAACAACTCCATCAGTTTCTTCAAGAATCTCAAATCCACCTTCGGGCTTAATTAAACCAATTCTTACTGTTTGAGCAAGGTGATGGTTTGGCATAACCTCAACTGGTCCTTGAGGAGCATCGAATGTTTGACCTACTAGAGCCTCTCTAACAGCGCTGTTCTCAAATGTATCTGCATCTTCAACTGCTTGTTTCCATAAATAAACCATGTTGTAAGCAGACTCCTGTGGATCAGCAACTACTCTGTCACTTCCATATAGAGCTTTGAAATCAGCTGCAAATTTTTTGGATTCAGGTGTGTCGATAGACATCATGTAGTTCCAAGCACCATAATGGCCTTCTAAAAATTCAGGTCCAATAGTACTGATTTCTTCCTCTGCAATAGAATAATTCATTACATAATATCCATTACTTGGAGTAATCCCAGCATCCTGAATCTGTTTAAAGAAAGCAACGTTTTGGTCACCATTAAGTGTGTTGATAATTACACCACCACCAGATGGCGCTAATGCTTTTTTAATCTTTGAAATAATAGGAGCAACTTCAGTATTTCCTAGAGGTAAATAATCTTCACCTACAACCGTTCCTCCAAGTGATTTAAGTTGTTCCTTGGTAATTGTATTTGATGTCCTTGGGAAAACATAGTCTGAACCAACTAAGAAAAATGGCTTTCCAGCTGCAGGAGACCTCTTATACATAAAATCAGTTGCTGGTTCTGATTGTTGGTTTGGTGAAGCACCTGTGTAGAAAATGTTGTTTGAACATTCCTGAGCTTCATATTGAATTGGGTAGTAAAGGAATGCATCTTTTGATTCATACACAGGAAGCATTGCCTTCCTACTAGCAGATGTCCATCCACCAAATACAACTGGAACTCCATCCTGGTCGATTAACTTTTTAGACTTCTCAGCAAATGTTGGCCAGTCGGAAGCTCCATCTTCAACGATGTAATCAATCTTGTAACTTTTCCCACCAACGGTTACACCGCCGGCAGCGTTGATTTCTGCAATAGCCATTTTTTCAGTATCAACAAGAGTTGATTCAGATATGGCCATTGTTCCTGAAAGGGAATGTAAAATACCAACAGTAACTGTGTCATCGAAACTTCCCGAAGTGTCTGAACCTCCTCCGCAGGAAGTAACTGAAACGGCAAGAGAGGCAGTAGCTAAACCTGCCAAAATACGCCTTGAAATTCTCATGAATTCGTTTAAATTAGGTAATTGACCCACATTGGGGGGATAAAGTAAAAGTTATTAACGAGTGGGATTTAGTTTTGTAGCGAAGGTAACATTTTGTTGAATCCAATATAAAACTTCCGATTTTTTTTTTGAGTTTAAATGATTGGTATTTGACTAACTAAATACTTAATAACGTCATCAACTCCACTGCCGGAACTAAGATTTGTAAAAAACCATGGTTTACCATCTCTCATCAAATCTGTATCATTTTGCATAATATTTAAATTTGCACCAACCATATCAGCTAAATCAATTTTGTTGATTAATAACAAATCAGATCTTGTAATCCCAGGACCTCCTTTTCTCGGAATTTTATCCCCAGCTGATACATCAATCACATAAATAGATAAATCTACGAGTTCTGGACTAAAACTTGCCGCAAGGTTATCCCCTCCACTTTCAACAAAAATAAAATCCAATGGATCATATTTGTTTTCAAGATCCATTACTGCATTTTTATTAAGTGAACAATCTTCTCTTATTGCAGTATGAGGACAACCACCAGTTTCTACTCCAACAATTCTTCCTTCATCTAAAATCTTTTTCTTTATGAGAAAATTAGCATCCTCTTTTGTATAAATGTCATTAGTTACAACAGCTATTTGATACTTATTTTTAAGACCTATGCATAAAGTTTCAACTAATGCAGTTTTCCCCGAGCCTACTGGGCCCGCAACTCCTACTCTTAGTTTGCTGCTCATAAATTAATTTCTAAAAAGTTTTGTATATAGATCATTATGGTTCTGTTGAGCCATAGATAAGCTTATATTCCCAACATAAAGATCATTGAGATTACTGTCTACAATTTTTTGGGAAACTTCTGAGATTGAATCCAACAATTCAAGTTGAATAGTTTGAGCTTTTATTGAACCCATGGGTATAAGTCTTATTGCAGCGCTTAGTTGATTAGCAGTCCATGCATATATAAAATTTTCGATCATTTCTAATTTATTTATTTGAAAAGAGAAGCAAGCCCAACTCCATGCTAAAGACCAAGAGATATTTTTATTTTTTTCATATAAATAATCAAATCCAAATTCTTTAGTCAATTCAAAAAGTGATTTAGCCATTTGAGTCTGTTGGTCTCTTATCTCAACAGTATCTCTAAAAGATAATAGCCATTTATCTAAACTTAATAATCTCCTTTTATTATTTTCAACATTACTAGCCACTTTTAATTCTGCAAAAATATCAAAAAATTCTATTAAACATTTTGCTTCAATTCTAATTTGCCCAATTTTTAATTCATTTTTAATTAAATCCTTTATGTGGTCAGATTCTTCTAAATTCTTAATTTTTAAATAACTTTCCAATCCCTCAGAATAACAAAAACCTCCCACAGGTAAACTTGGACTAATTAATAAATACTTAACTAAGTTATTTTTTTTCATTATGAAAAGCTCCTATTTCTGGAGAAAACTTTTTTTCAACTTTTGAGAAAATAACATCAAAGTTCTTTAGCAATTTCTCAATTATGTAATCACTTTTTGTAAATAAAATATTTTCATTAATCTCAATTTCCACATGTCTATTCCCAAGATGATAAGCAACTTTGATTAGTTCTAAATCTGTTTTAGCAGTTATTTCTATTAAATTTTCTTTTTGCGCAATTATTCGTACAAAGAGTTTTTTGTGATTTGTGCGAAGGATATCACCATCTATTAATATACCCTTTCTTGGTAATTGTAATTGAAGTACTTGATTACAATCTGATTTTCTTTTTCCCCTGAAGACTCTTCTTTTATCAGAACTTAGTGTAAGGTTTAAAAAATTACCCTCATGGCGATTTTGCTTACTCCAATCAGTTACAACAATTTCTTTTTTATTACTCATAACAAAATATTTTTAGTAACTTAAATAGAGTAATCCAGAAAACAATTATGGATAAATCTTCTTGGGAAGGTAATTGTTTCTTAAATTTTTTTAATAATAAATCAAGTTATGGGAAAGATGATAAAACAATCTTCAAATCTAAATTTACATCTCCCTATAAATTACTAAAGTCCAGTTATGACAAAGAGGGACGGTGTATTTTACCTATACTTCATACGGCAGGAGGACTTGTTGGTGGTGATTTTCTTGAATTTGAAGCAAATATTGGAATTAATTCGAAAGTTTTATTAACTACCTCTTCAGCTCAGAAAGTATATGGGTCAGTTGGGAGATCAAAAATTAATCCAAAAGGTACTTTTTCCTCGCAGAAAACAAAGATAAATATTCTTGATAATTCTCATTTAGAGTATCTTCCACAAGAAACAATTATTTTTGCGAACGGATTATATTCTCAGGAATTTAAGATAAACATTTCGGATAACTCTAGTTTTTTATTTACAGATTTAATAAGACTTGGAAGATCTTCTGCAGGCGAATCTATCGAAAACGGCGTTTTTAGATCAAAATTAGAGATTATGAGGAATGATAAATCTTGTAATGATTGGGAATTTGTAGATCAAATCGAATTAACTAAATTTAGTTTTGAAGCTAAAAGTGGTATGGACTATATGCCAGTTTTTGGTTCTTTAATTTGGATATGTGAAAAAGAATTTTCTAAAACAAAAATAAGCCTCTTAAAAGAAAATATAAAAATGATTTTCAAAGAAAATGATAATTATTTGTCGTTAGGAACTTTAGAAAATGGTATATCAATAAGATTCTTGGGTACTTCATCACAAGATGCAAGAAAGTGTTTTTTTTCTATTTGGACACAAATAAGAACTGTTTGTGGGTTTTGTAAGCCAGAATACCAAGGTGTATGGCCTTTACAAGATCTATAAATTACTAATTATGTTCATTTAGAACTTTTTTAAAGATAATTTTTAGATTAATTTTTATTTATGCATCTTTCACCTCAAGAAAAAGATAAACTATTAATTTTTTCAGCTGCACAACTAGCTGAAAGAAGACTTAATAGGGGTCTTAAACTTAATTATCCTGAAACAGTTGCTTTCTTAAGCTTTCAAGTTCTTGAAGGTGCACGAGACGGAAAAAGTGTTAGCCAATTAATGTCTGAAGGTACAACTTGGCTTTCTAAAAATCAAGTAATGAATGGGATTTCTGAGATGGTCGATGAAGTTCAAATAGAGGCTGTCTTTCCAGATGGCACTAAGTTGGTAACTATTCACAATCCTATTAATTAACTATGGAATATTTAATCCCAGGCGAAATAATTAATGAAGATGGAGATATTGAATTAAATTCTGGTAAGAGTGTTATAACAATATCGGTCTCTAATTCTGGGGATAGACCTATTCAAGTTGGATCTCATTATCATTTCTTTGAAACTAATAAAGCTTTAATTTTTAAAAGAGAAATAACACTAGGTATGCGTCTAGATATCCCCGCAGGAACTGCTATTCGATTTGAACCTGGAGATACCACAGAAGTTAAACTAGTATCTTATTCAGGTTATAGAAATGTCTTTGGTTTTAATGCCTTAATTAATGGTCCTTTAGATTCTTAAATATTATGTCTTATAAGATTAATAAAAAAACTTACGCTCAAACATATGGACCTACAAAGGGAGATAGAGTAAGACTTGCGGATACAGAATTAATAATTGAAGTAGAAAAGGACTTTACTACTTATGGAGATGAGGTGAAATTTGGGGGAGGTAAGGTTATCAGAGATGGGATGGGACAATCTCAAGTAACTAGAGATGATGGAGCTGTTGATACCGTAATAACTAATGCTTTGATAGTTGATTGGTGGGGAATTGTAAAAGCTGACGTTGGTCTGAAAGAAGGGAAAATTTGTGAAATTGGTAAAGCAGGAAATCCTGATATACAAGATAATATAAATATAATTATTGGATCTTCAACTGAAGTAATAGCTGGTGAGGGGCATATTCTTACTGCAGGATCTATAGATACACATATACATTTTATTTGTCCTCAACAAATCGAAACGGCATTAGCTTCTGGTATCACAACTATGTTAGGAGGAGGTACAGGTCCAGCTACAGGAACCAATGCTACAACTTGTACTCCAGGTGCTTTTCATATATCTCGTATGCTTCAATCTGCGGAAGCTTTTCCTATGAATTTAGGTTTTTTTGGTAAGGGTAATTCATCTAATGAGGTAAATCTTTTTGAACAAGTAAATGCTGGTGCATGTGGTTTGAAATTACATGAAGACTGGGGCACAACTCCCTCGACGATTAATTCATGTCTCAATGTCGCAGATGCTTTAGATGTTCAAGTATGTATTCATACAGATACGTTGAATGAAGCAGGATTTGTTGAAGATACTATAAAGGCCATTGCAGGTAGAACTATACACACTTTTCATACTGAAGGAGCAGGAGGTGGTCATGCTCCAGATATTATTAAAATTTGTGGAGAAAATAATGTTTTACCAAGCAGTACTAATCCAACCAGACCTTACACAAAAAATACTTTAGAAGAACATCTCGATATGTTAATGGTCTGTCATCATTTAGATTCTAAAATTCCTGAAGATATTGCATTCGCCGAATCAAGGATTAGAAGGGAGACAATAGCTGCAGAAGATATTTTGCATGATATTGGTGCTTTTTCTATCATTGCAAGTGATTCTCAAGCTATGGGGAGAGTTGGAGAAGTAATTACAAGGACTTTTCAAACTGCACATAAAATGAAAGTTCAAAGAGGTCCATTACCTGAAGACTGCGACAAAAACGATAATTATAGAGTAAAAAGATATATCTCCAAAGTCACTATAAATCCAGCTATTGCCCATGGAATTAATAAATTTGTTGGTTCTATTGAAAAAGGTAAAATCGCTGATTTAGTTTTGTGGAAACCGTCCTTTTTTGGTGTTAAGCCAGAATTGGTTGTCAAAGGGGGTTCTATAGTTTGGTCTCAGATGGGTGATGCAAATGCTTCAATTCCGACGCCTGGGCCTGTTCATGGTAGACCTATGTTTGCAAATTATGGAAAATCACTTTTAAAAAGTTCTTACACTTTTTTGAGCAAAAATGCTATCGACCTTGATATTCCTAAAAGGCTTTCTTTGCAAAAAAATTGTTTAGCAGTAGATAATACAAGATCCATTAATAAATTAGATCTTAAATTAAACAATAAATTACCAAATATTTCGGTTGATCCACAAACTTATGAAGTCTTCGCTGATGGGGAATTACTTACGTGTGATCCTCTAGAAGAAGTACCAATGACTCAAAGATATTTTTTACTTTAGTAATTATTAATTAATTCTTTTTTGGTTGAATTTATTACTTTAGATCCTGCATTTGCTAAGTCCTCTTGAAGTTTATTTTCACAGGAAAGAACTCTTGACCAACTAGGAAGTTGTTGAGTTGTTGGATTGGATAAATAACCTTGAGTAGCAGGTCTTAATAATTTCGCAAATTTTTGGACTGACAATTCCTCTTCATGTCTGTCATATGGAAGCTTATTAACTGCGGAATCTAATCCAAATTGTTTAACTCTATCTTCTCCTACTCTTTTGTAAAGTACTTCAAGTGTTGATAATTGAGTGCTTGTAAGAGTCTGAGCTTGATGTTCCATAAGTCCTCTTAAGACACTTGATAGAATTTCTGTACACATTTTTTGAAGGCCTTCTTTAGATGATGCGCCTATTGTTTTATGTTTATGATCAAATAAACCAAGGTCTACTTGAGCTATTTTTGAAGTTCTGACATTCCTATAAACCTCAGAAAGCAAACCTATCTCTAATCCCCAATCACATGGAATTCTTAAGTTCATAGCTAAATCTTTTGTGAAAGCAAATTCACCAGCGAGAGGATACCTAAATGATTGTAAATACTGCAAAAACGGCCCATTGCCAACTAATTGCTCCAAACTTGCTAATAAAGGACCAACAAATAATCTTGTTGCTCTTCCTTGTAACTGATTGGTTTCTAGTGATAATCGACTATAGAAAGCTTTCACATAGGAAATTCCATATGATTCATCTAACAAGGGGAGAATCATTCTTGATGGATATAATGGGCTAAATGTTCTTATATCGGCATCAAATAGGGCAACTACGTCAGATTTTCTTGTCGCAACCCCTATTCCTTGCCAAACTGCCCATCCTTTTCCTGGAGTTCCAAGAAGTTCTAGTCCATTTTTTTCTTGACTTTTTAATAGTTCGATTACAGATGGTGAATTTGTCCATTGAATATGAACTGGAAATGGCATTGAATCAAAAAATGACTTTGCGGATTTTACTTGATCTACAGTTTTTGCAGAGAGAGCAATAACTAATTCATTTAATCCAGTAAGATTTTTTAAAACTTCTTTAATATCTCTTAGCGCAGGTCGTTCAAACTCTTCGTAGAGACAAGGAATTAATATTGCTGTAGATCTATTCTTAAGACTTCTATTTAATTCTCTAAGTAGATCCTTAGTGACGCCATATTCATGTATTGTTGTGATTAAACCTTGTTGAAAGTCCATTTTCTATTTGATGTGCAGAATAGTGTTAATACTTCGATGATTTTTTCAAAGTGACGCAAATTGATTCAGAGAAAAAATTAGATAGATTAAGACTTTGTAAATTGCTAGCAACAATTTATAAGGATCATACTACCGAAGAACTTAACTTTATTTGTAATCAATTATTGCAGATTTTAGATAATTTCTCAGAGAAGTCTCGTTATGAAGAAATAACTGAAGATAAAAAATGGGACGAATCTTATGCTGTCTTAATAACTTATGCTGATGGGGTTTACAAAAAAGGAGAAGCTACACTTGTAACGCTTCGAGAATTACTAAGTATATATTTTGGAAGTTTATCAAAAGTAGTTCATATTCTTCCATTTCTGAAATCAACTAGTGACGGTGGCTTTGCTGTATCAAGTCATAAGTCTTTAGAAGAAAAATTTGGTAATTGGGAGGATTTGAAAAATATCTCTGATAAACATTATTTAATGGCTGATTTAGTTTTAAATCATGTTTCATCATCTCATCCATGGGTTCAGCAATTTATTAAATGCCAAGAACCCGGATTATCTAATGTCTTTTCTCCTTCACAAGATCTTGACTGGAAAAGTGTTATCAGACCAAGGAGTTCATCTCTTTTTTCCCAAATAAATACAGACGATGGACAAAAACAAGTTTGGACAACTTTTGGTCCAGATCAAATTGATTTGAATTGGCTTAATCCCAAAATGACAATCGAGTTTCTTAACTTAATTATTATTTATTTATCAAATGGTATTAAATGGTTGAGACTAGATGCTGTAGGTTTTATTTGGAAGGAACCTAGTACAACATGTTTGCATTTACCAAAAGCACATTCAATAGTAAAAATTTTAAGAATATTATTAAATGACCTTCTAAAGGATGGCGTATTAATTACTGAAACAAATGTTCCACAGAAGGAAAATCTTTCTTATTTAATACCAGAAGATGAGGCGGACATGGCTTATAATTTCCCTTTGCCACCTCTTCTTTTAGAAGCAATAATTACTTCAAGAGCGGATATTCTAAATTCTTGGATTTGTGATTGGCCAGAGTTACCCAAGACTACAACACTATTTAATTTTACTGCTTCTCATGATGGTGTCGGATTAAGGGCTTTAGAGGGTCTTATGAATGAACAAAGAATTAAGGATTTGTTGATTAATTGTGAGAAAAGAGGGGGTCTAGTAAGTCATAGAAGATTATCTAATGGAGAAGATAAACCATATGAATTAAACATTAGTTGGTGGAGCGCAATGGAGGATCCCGGTAGAGATTCAAATCGTTTTCAATATGAAAGGTTTTTGTTAACCCAATTACTTGTGATGGCACTTAAAGGTGTTCCTGCTTTTTATCTGCCAGCATTGCTGGCTTCAGAAAATGATCTCAAAAGTTTTTCAATGACTGGACAAAGAAGGGATCTAAATAGGGAAAAATTTAAGTTAGAGAAACTTTCTGCTGTTTTTAAAAATCCTGAATCTAATGCTAATAAGAATCTTAAATATCTTAGAAATGCAATGGATGTTAGAGCAAAACTATCTCAATTCCATCCTCAGTCTCAGATGGCATGCTTATCTAAAGGGAGAGGTGATATTGTTGTAATTAAAAGGGGTACTGGTTCAAAAGCTGTTTTTACAATTCACAATATGACGGATAATAAAATTAATTATAGATTCAGTGAATATAAATTTGCTAAATTGATTAATAATGATCTGAATATGCAGGATTACCTAACATCAAATAAATATAATTCTAATAATATTGAACTTGACCCTTTTCAAGTAATTTGGCTTGGTTTTTTAGCAGATGATTGAAAATTCTTCCTTTTGGGTAGTGAGTGATGTTGATGGAACATTAATGGATCATTCTTATGATTTAACTCCAGCAAAAGAAACTATACAATTGCTTCAAGAATTATCCATACCAGTAATACTTTGTACTAGTAAAACCGCCGCAGAAGTAAAGGTTATTAGAAAGGAACTTAATTTAACTGATCCTTATATCGTTGAAAATGGAGCTGCTATATATGGTGAATCTTTAAAGAAGGTTAATGGGGAGATTATTCTTGGAGAAAAATACGTAAAACTTGAAAAGATTTTAAGTAGTATTTCTATTAAAATTAATTATAATTTACAACCACTCAATAATATTTCCGACCAAGAGGCAACAAAACTAACTGGATTAAAAGGCCATTCTCTTGATTTAATGAGAGATAGACACTGGAGTATGCCATTCTTAAATCCTCCTGAAAACAAGGAAGAAGAAATAAATATTTGTTGTAAAAAATTTGGTGTAGAAATTTTTAGAGGCAACAGGATGAGCCATATGTTATCAATTAATTCAAACAAGGGTAAAGCAATAAATGCCCTCAAGAACTATTCAAATAATCCAAATATTAAAATTATTGGTCTAGGAGATTCTCCTAATGATTTACCTTTATTATTGAATTCAGATTACAAAGTTGTAATTCCTGGTCCTGGTGGACCAAATTTGAAATTAATTGAGAAATTGAACGAGCATAACTTTACCTTAGCGACTGATCCAAATGGTTATGGTTGGAAAAGTGAAATAAATAAGTTAATAAATAATTTAGTATTAAGTAAACAATGAATGATTTAAATATTGAATTTCCATTGGTTGATTTTGAAGAATTAATTTCTCAAATCGGATGGAGTTCTTTGGATGAATGGTTTATGTTTTGGAATCTTAAGAAAGAGATGCTTTCAATTAATAATTTTTGGGATGATAATGTAAAAGATGATTGGATTTGGGGATTGGCTTTACCCCTTTTATCTCAAGCATATAAATTGAATAAAAAATCTCCTGAGAGAAAAATTATTGGAATATCTGCTTTACCTGGTACAGGGAAAACTACTTTAGGTAAATGGTTGGAGAGTATATCCTTAAAATTAAAATTTAAGTTATCTGTTATTTCTATTGATGATTTTTATCTACCTTCTGAAGAAATGGAATTTGCGATTAAAAATAATCCATGGAATGTATCTCGAGGTTTTCCTGGCAGTCACTCGATTGATTTAATGAAAGAGAAATTACTTAAATGGAAAACTGATGGACAATTGAATGTACCTGTTTTTGATAAATCATTAAGAAAAGGTCTAGGTGATAGAGCTTTTTGGAGGGAAGAATCTCCTGATTTGCTGATAATTGAAGGATGGTTTTTAGGTGTAAAACCTTTATCTTTAGATTTAGAAAATTCTGAAAATATTTCACCTCCATTAAGTGTTTGTGAATCTTCTTACAGAAAAAAAATACAAAATAATTTAGATCAATATTTAGACGTTTGGAATATGATTGATAAAATTTGGCATTTAAAACCTTTGAAATTTGAATATTTTAATGAATGGAAATCTGACCAAGAAAAAAGTATGCAGTTTAAAAGTGGAAGTTCTCTTAAAGATGATAATTTGAGTAATTTTCTTCGAATGTTAAATGTTTCTATCCCACATAAAAGTTTTGACGATATCAAATCGGATGTTTTATTGATGATAAATCAAGAAAGAAAGTTAATTAGAGTTGGATTAAATCAACAAATCTCTAAATAATTTTTTATTTAGTAACTTTTTATACATTTTAGGTCAATTTACTTAGTGTTTAATAAAGATTAATTTTTAATTTTTTTTAATATGGTTGAGTTTTCTTATAAAAATGAAGGCTCCAGAATGGTGGTTTTGAGATGTATAGGCCCTTCTAATTTTTTTTTAGAAAGAGTGTTATTTCCTACGGATATTTTATCTTTTACGGCTCCCAACGACTCTAGGGTTGAAATATGGGGTAATGAATTATATGGTCCTAAACTAGAAGAAAGAATAAGAATTTCTTCTGAAAATGAAGATGCAACTCTTGTTGCTTAATACTGTTGATTTTTAATTGTCTTCGAGTCAGAATTTTTTAAAGACCTAGATTATTTTTATTGATATTATTTAGATATATTTGATTTAATATAATGATTGAATTTGCTTCTTTTGCTATAGGAGGATTTGTACCTTCAGCTGCTATTGCCGGTGTTTTAGTTTTGATTGGTCTTGGAGCATTTTTTTATCTGGGATTGAAAGGTCCTACAGATTATTAATAAAAAAATATTAAATTTACCGATTTAAGATGGATCTTACTGTAGTACTTTTTATGATTAGTATGCCTTTCGTATTACTAACTGCTTATTTTGGGACAAAAAATGATTTTTACGAAAGTGAAAATTATAAGGGTGACGGTTGCGCACACGATGTGAAAAGATAATTTTATTTAAAGTTTCCGCTATATATACAAGTCCATTTATTATCAAATTGCCAGACAGGAATATAAATTTCTTTAGAAATTTTATTCCCTGCTTTTTCACAAGTTTCCATATCTTTCATTGGAATAGTATGCAAAGATGGGCTTGTTATTCCACTTACCTCAGGTCTGCCTCCTGGTCCTTGTCTGTAACTTCCAATCACTAGCCAATAATTTGCTTTAACAGCATCAGAAAAAATAAAAAGACTTAAGAAGACTAATATTTTAAAAACAAATTTTTTCATAATATTTATACCTTAGCTTTTCTTCTAATAATGTAAATTGTATTATTTTTAATTGATATTATTATTGGAAATATTTTGAATATAAACTATTGGAATTTTTAAAGTATATTTTTTATGGAATAATTCAAGGTTTAACTGAATTTATTCCTGTAAGTAGCACTGCTCATTTAAAAATCATATCTCTATTCTTTGGAATTAATGATCCTGGTTCGTCTGTTTCTGCAATCATACAAATTGGAAGTGTTTTTGCAATATTTTGGTATTTTAGGAAAAGTATTTTTAATTTCAAAAATACAAACTCTAGAAAACCAAGATATTCATTTCTGTTGAATAAATTAAATAAATCTATCTTTATAGGTACAATTCCAATTGTTTTTATTGGTGGAATTATAAAGCTATTTGTTCCAGGATACTCTGATTCATTTTTACGTTCAAATGTTTCAATAGCTTTAGTATCTATATTGATGTCTTTAGTAATGCTTTTTGCAGATATTTCAACTAATAAATCAATTAATTTAAGCAATCATAAATATCTAAACAGTTTATATATAGGTATTGCTCAAGCCTTTGCAATTTTTCCAGGAGTATCTCGTTCAGGATCCACTATTTCTATGGCTCTTTTATCTGGATGGAATAGAAAAGATGCAGCTAAATTTTCATTCCTTCTTGGTATTCCTTCAATCTCATTAGCAGCTTTTGTTGAGCTTTTTAGTGCAGTAAATCAATTCTCAGCATTTCCATTTCTTCCACTTTCAGTTGGATTAATTACAACTTTCTTCTCTTCTTTACTAGCTATTGATTTTTTAATAAAATATGTTTCCTCTAATGGACTCAAAATATTTGTTTATTATCGGTTGGTATTCGGAATCTTGATTCTTTTCAATTTATAGAAATTTAAATTAAATTAAATCAACATTTCTATGTTAGTGTTTTTTAAATATTATTTTACGGATGATTTTTTTTGTATCATATCAACTAGGAGAGGTTGAAGTTTCGAATCTTACTATCATTATATGTGCAATTTTTTCTTCATTTACTTTTATCGCTGTTGGAATAAGTTCTTATAAGCTTTACAAATCGTTAATAAATAAAGATGATTCTGAATCTTAATCGGAACGGCGGGATTTGAACCCACGACCCCCACTACCCCAAAGTGGTGCGCTACCAAACTGCGCTACGCCCCGTATTGATACTATAAATATAAAAGACTTTTAATTGTTAATATCTATAGGTTTATTATTAGATCTCAATACACATTTATCAATGTCCCAATTGAAATTATCCCAGATTTCTTTGGGAAGTTTGTAATCACAATTATTGAAACTTCCTAACTTTACTTTAGTAGGAGATGCGGAACAATATTGCCTACTACCTTCTACAGCTAAATACTGCTGATGATAGTCTTCTGCGTAATAATAAGTGTCAATTTTTTTAATCTCTGTTTCTATGAGTCCTAAATTATTTTTATAAAGTTCTTTTTGGTAAGCTTCTTTGCTCGAGTAAATTTTGTCTTTATTCTTTTCATTCTTATAGTAAATTGTTGATCTATATTGTGTTCCCATATCATTACCTTGCCTATTTTTTTGGGTTGGGTTATGACATTCCCAGAACATTTTTAATAAATCGCTAATATCTATTTCATTTACATTCCAAACAACCCTTACAACTTCTGCATGACCGGTAATACCGGAGCAGACTTCGTAGTAATTAGGGTTTTTCTTCTCTCCTCCGGCATACCCTACTGATGTTGTAATAACTCCCGGTAGTTTCCAGAAACATTTTTCTGCACCCCAAAAACATCCACATCCAAATATTATTTCATCCGCTTGAGATTTTGGTACTTCTCTTATATCAGTACTTAATATTCTGTGGAGGGAATTTGTTTCATTTGCTGAAACTGATTTATTGTTTGTCATGAGTTTTTTAAGAAATTCAAACATCTTTATGTATGTATTTAATTAAATAGTCTTTTTCAAATTTTTATTTTATTAGTAGCTATTTCTCTTTCCCAAAGTTTTTTATATAGTCCATTGGTTGTTATCAAATCTTTATGAATCCCCTCCTGTACAATTTCACCTTTATCCATTACAAGTACCCTATCACATGTTGCTGCCACGGATAATTGATGACTAATCATCAATATTGTTTTACTTTTGTTTGCTCTCATCTCCTCTATAATTTTCGCAGCAGTTTTATTGTCTACACTGGCCAATGCATCATCTAGAACTACTACAGAAGCCCCGACTAAAAGTGCTCTTCCTAAAGCTGTTCTTTGTCGTTGCCCCCCACTAAGCGTAATACCTCTTTCACCCACGATTGTTTTAAAACCTTCTGGAAAACTATTAATATCATCTATTAATCCTGCGTTTTCAGCACTTTTTTTTACAACATTTTTAGAAGCTTTTGGATCTCCAAATTTTAAATTTTCTGAAATTGTAGATGTAAATAAAAATGCCTCTTGAGGTACTATGGCAATATGTTTTCTTAAATCTCTTAATTTAATATTCTTAATATCAATATTATCTAAAAATAATTGTCCATCAGGTATTTTAATAGTTCTTCCTAAAGATTTAGCTAAGGTCGTTTTTCCACATCCTACTGGCCCGACAATAGCAATAAGTTCTCCGGGATAGATTTTGAAATTTAATCTATTTAATGAATTAAATTTTGCACCTTCGTATTTTATTTTTAAGTTTTTTGCCTCAATAAAACCTTCAACTTTTTTCTTTAGAAATTTAGCTTTTGGTTTATCAATAATTTTTGGATTGTTTTGAAATATTTCCTCAACTCTATCTAGACTGACTTGTCCTAATTGAAAAGTATTTAATGTAAATCCCAATAGAGCTGTCGGAAATACAAGTCTTTCAACAAATAATATCAATGCAACTAGTCCACCAATTGTGATGAATCCATTTTCTAGTTGAGTGGTTCCTAGACCTAAAAGTATCAATAATGAAATTGAAGAAATACCTTGTAAAAGTGGGAATAGTATACTTGCTGTTCTTGCTAGCTTTATCGCTGAATTGCGATAAGCTTTATTGTAATTATTAAATTCTTTTTTTTCAGCCTCTTCTTGCGCATAAATTTTAATAGCGCTTATTCCGGATAAATCTTCTTGAATTAAATCACTTAGTTTGGAAAGTGATTCTTGCTGTATTTTTCTTTGACTTACCATTCTTCCTCCAAATAAGCTAACTATTACTAATATTATTGGAAATATCATTAATGCAGCTACTGTCAATGTTTTATTAATCGATAGCATTGAAGGTATTGTAAGAGAATAAGCCAAAACGATATTGCATAAACTTAAGACTGTAAAACCTAAGAGTCTTCTGATATTCTCTACATCACTAGTAGCTCTACTAATAATATCTCCACTACCTTTTTTTTGTATCCAATCAGGGTCTTGTATGAGTAAGTGATCAAATAATTTTTGACGAAGATTTACTTCAACTTTTCTTCCAATACCAAATACAATTTGCCTCGAAAATAATCTTATAAGACCCATGCATGTTGCTAAAAACATTAAAAATAATGATTTTGATATAACGAAATTGGAGGAAAATCCATCTTTCAATTGATCAATTATATTTTTGACTTCTAAAGGAATTAGAATGCTTAAAATATTTACTACTAGGAGAGCAATCCCACCATATAAAAATTCTTTTTTGTATGGTTTTAGATACTTAAATATTATTTTTAATTTAAGATTCTTCATTTAAAATTTCCCATATGATTAAGATAATGTTTCATTTTTGAATATGTGAGCTAGTTTTATAAATGATTTCTTTTTTTTATTATGAGCAATGAACAAACTCATCCTCTGCATGCAACTGATAAAAAGATTATAGATACACTTATATCTAAGGAGATACCTGAAGATTTTGACTTAATTAATTTAGCTAGATTGATTAATAGATACGATAATTTTCCTGGTGAAATTGAGATAAAAAAAGATATTGATAAAACACTAAAATTTTGGAATATAACAAAGGATAATCTTTTTTTAAAGACTAAAAAATTATGGTCAAATAATTTTAGACCTTCCAATACGAATAGAGATTTAGTTGGCTCCGGTTTTGATACTTCTAATTGAGCAACGAACCATAAATTCACTAAAGATAAATGTCTATTACTAAAACAAATTCTGAAATTCTCAACCAATTATTATATGGGCATGACCTTGATGCTAAGACATCAAATACGTTGATGAAAAGATGGCTAAATGATGAAATTTTGGAGGTTCAAACAGGAGCTTTTTTGAGTGCATTGAGAGCTAAAGGAGCTACAGGAATTGAATTATCTTCTATGGCAGATGTACTTTTGAATGCTTGTAAATTGCCTGTCAAACGTCCCAACTTGTTTATGGTTGATACTTGCGGTACCGGTGGTGATGGGGCTAATACTTTTAATATTTCAACTGCTGTTGCATTTGTTGCCTCATCATGTGGTGTAAATATTGCAAAACACGGAAATAAAAGTGCTAGTGGAAAAGTTGGCTCAGCGGATGTTTTGTTAAATCTTGGGATTAATTTAAATTCTCCTTTAGATAAGGTTATTTCTTCAATAGATCAAATTGGGATAACTTTTTTATTTGCTCCTGTTTGGCATAAATCATTAATTAAATTAGCTCCCTTGAGAAAGGCTCTTGGCATAAGAACTGTTTTTAACCAACTAGGTCCATTAGTAAATCCTTTAAGACCTAATGCTCAAGTTTTAGGAGTCGCTTCTGAAGAATTACTAAAGCCTATGGCTTCTGCTTTGAGCATAATGGAAATGGATAGAGCAATCGTTGTTCATGGCTATGGTGGCCTAGATGAGGCTTCATTAGAGGGAGATAACAAAATAATATTTGTAGATAAAGGTAAGCTTAAACATTCAAAAATAAATGTCTCTGACTTTGATTATCAAAACACTTCAAATAAAGATTTAATTGTGTCAAATGATGAGTCTTATGAAGACATATTAATATCTGTTTTGAAGGGTTCAGGTCAAAAGGCTCATATGGATGTAGTCGCTTTAAATACTGCATTAGTACTCTGGGTCGCAGGAATAGAAGATGATATTGAAAAGGGATTTAAAAAAGCTTTGTTCTCTATGAGAAAAGCAAAACCTTGGGAAAAATTTTTGCTTTTGAAAAACTACCTTGAATCATAAGAAATTTTATTTAATGAATCATCCTTTTAAGAAAAATGCAAAACTTGTTTTGAGTAACGGTATTACTTTTACAGGTTATTCATTTGGTGCGATGGGTTCAACTGTTGGTGAAATTGTTTTTAATACTGGCATGACTGGTTATCAGGAGGTAATTACCGACCCAAGTTATTTTGGCCAGATCCTTACATTTACTTATCCAGAGATTGGAAATACAGGAATTAATTTCGAAGATTCAGAATCGGATAAATCTGTCAAAGGTTTAATTGTGCGTAATTATTCAAATAACAATAGTAATTGGAGATCTAAATTAAATTTTAATCAGTGGCTAATAGAAAAAAATATTATTGGACTTTATGGAATTGATACTAGAGCACTTGTTAAAATTTTAAGATCTTATGGCTCCATGAATGGACTTATTACTACAGAAAAGAATGATCTTGCTAGTTGTCTCGAAATTATTTCTAATACTCCTAATATGGAAGGCTTAAATTTAGCCAAAGAAGTTTCAACAAAGGAAAATTACATATCTAAAGAAATTACCATTACTGATTTTGATGTTCGAGAAAGTCTTAAAAACAATATAAATAAATTCAAAGTTGTTGCGATTGATTTTGGTATTAAAAAATCAATTCTTAATAGATTAGCTTCACATGGATGTGAAATATTGGTTTTGCCTTCAAATTCTTCTTTTGAAGATGTTTTAAGTCATAATCCTGATGGAATTTTTTTCTCAAATGGTCCTGGGGATCCTTCATCTGTTCTTGATGGAATTAATTTAGCTAAATTACTTATAAATTATGGAAAAATTCCTATGTTTGGTATTTGTCTTGGTCATCAAATATTTGGTTTAGCATTAGGCGGAAATACCTATAAATTACCTTTTGGACATCGTGGATTAAATCATCCTTGCGGCAAGAATAATAATATTGAAATAACAAGTCAGAATCATGGCTTTGCTATAGATCCAAATTCTTTATCCAATAAGATAGTTGAAATAACCCACTTGAATCTTAATGATAAAACTGTTGCCGGATTGAAACTTATAAATAAGCCTATATTTAGTGTTCAATATCACCCAGAAGCAAGTCCCGGCCCTCATGACTCAGATTATTTATTTGAAAAATTTGTTTCTCTAATGTTAGAGAGATGTTGACATATCGATTCTTTTTGATTTGATAATTACAATTAGAAAATTAATTTTTTTTGGAGGGATTAAATCATAGAAGATTTTCAAAAGCTAACTGTTTCTTTAAGAGGCAACATTGAAATAAAGTCGAATATTATTGTTTTTACTCTAAAAGGGCAATTAGATGCATTTTCAGAAAAACAATTTAAAACTTTTGTTACCAATACCCTTAAAAAAGAAGCTCTGTCATTAGTAGTTGATCTAAGTAAAATAGACTTCCTTGATTCATCCGGCTTAGGTGCTCTTGTTCAAACTTCCAAGGAATGCAAAAAACTTAAACTAGGGTTATCTGTTGTTGGAAATTCTCGAGTTGCTCAAACTATAAAACTAGTAAGATTATCAGACTTTCTTAATTTGAAAGCCACTCTTCAAGAAGCTTTGCTCTATTTGAAGAATTGAATTATTGGATACAAAATCTTCCTCCTCAAGGTTCTCCTGAAGAGATAGGAGTAATTCAACTTGCCTGGCTAGGGGATTCTGTATGGGAGTTACATCAAAGATTACGCCACATTCATATCCCATTAAAATCAAGAGATCTTCATCTTTCAGTTGTAAATGAAGTAAAAGCTCAAGCTCAAT
Source organism: Prochlorococcus sp. AG-335-I21 (assembly GCA_003282225.1). Lineage (GTDB taxonomy): Bacteria > Cyanobacteriota > Cyanobacteriia > PCC-6307 > Cyanobiaceae > Prochlorococcus_A. Next base: position 4,689 of record QBZO01000011.1, on the reverse strand, counting down.
CAAAATCATTAGATGAAATTGAACACTTATTAAATACATTTGAAATTAATTTAATAAGACGAGCTAGAAATAAAACAAAGAGATTTCCAAAATCTTCTGCTCCTGCTATCTATTCGAGAGCAACAGGTTTTGAAGCTTTAGTTGGTTGGTTATTTCTAAAAGACCCAAAAAGATTGTCTAAAATTTTTGAATACTTAGAGTGTAATTAAGCAATTAAATTTATGAAAAACTTTTCTAAAAATAATTATTCAAAAAAAAGTAAAGATACCGATAAAAGGAGATCACATTCAAAAAATAATTATAAATATAATAATTTTCAAGAAGATAGATTTAAGTCCAGTAAAAATAATACTTACGAAAAAAAACAATTTTAAAAAAGGAAATGATTTAAATATAAAAGGGGAATCTTACAGGAGAGATAATTATAAAAGGAGAGACGATTTCAAAATTATTGATGATTCTAATAAAAAAGATAATTACAAAAGGAGAGACGATTTCAAAAGGAGAAATGATTCTAATAAAAGAGATAATTATAAAGGGAGAGACAATTTTAATAGAAGAGACGATTTCAAAAGAAATGACAATATTAAAAATAATGAATACAGTTACTTGAAATCAAAAGAAAAACCTAGAAATAGTTTTAATCAACCAGAAACAAGATTTTCTTCTAACGCTCATAATGCAGAAAATTATTCTGAAAACAGTTCAAAAAAATTTCAATTGACTTCAAATGAAAGAAATTTTGAAGATTGGATCTGGGGTAAGCATTCTGTTTTTGCTGCTTTAAATAGCGAAAGACCAATTAATAGAATTTGGTGCACCTCCGAAATTTTCTCTTCCGAAAAATTTTACCTATTATTAAAAGACCTTAAGTCCAAAGGCGTTTTAATAGAAGAGGTTAGTTGGTCTAGACTCTCTCAACTAACATCTGGAGCCGTTCATCAAGGGGTTGCCCTACAGCAGGCTTCCACCAAGTCAATATCTTTAGAAAAATTAATTGATATGTCTAAAAGTAAATCCTCTAATCCTATTATTGTTGCATTGGATGGGGTAACAGATCCTCACAACTTTGGTGCAATTATTAGATCAGCAGAAGCTTTTGATTGCCAAGGTATTATTGTACCTCAACGAAGATCTGCAGGTTTAACTGGAACTGTTGCAAAAGTTGCCGCTGGTGCATTAGAGCATATACCTGTAAGTAGAGTAGTAAACCTAAATAGAGCTATTGATGAATTAAAGAAAAAGGGGTTTATCATTATTGGTTTATCTGGGGAAGGGCAAGTTCTTATTTCAGAATTCAAGGAAAAAGCACCTTTTCTTGTAATAGTTGGAGCAGAAAATAAAGGAATCTCATTGCTTGTCCAAAAAAAATGTGATTATTTACTTAAAATTCCTCTTAAAGGGAAGACTTCGAGCTTAAATGCCTCGGTAGCAGCTGCTATTTCCCTATGTTATATATCAAATAATTAACTCAATTATTAATTAAAACTAGTTATTTTGAATGTTTATTTATCGTTATTTCAATATATTTTTTTAATTAATAAAGATTACTTGAATAAATAGTAAAATATTGTATAGAATTTAACAAGAATTTATGGTCTTTAAAAGAGGGCCAAAAAATATTGATTAGAAATTTAAGCAACAAACTTGGTTTGGCTTGGTGGGCAAAAGTTGAGACTGGAAATCCTTCGGGAACTTATTGGTATGGTCCATTTCTTACAAAACGTGGTCTTAATGAAAATTTAGAAAAATTTCTTTCTGATCTTTCACAAGAGGGTTCAACAGATATTAAACACGATATTGTTAGGTGTTCTAAAGAAGAACCCTTAACTTTTTGATAACTAATTTAATCTAAATTCTCAATTTTGATATGAACTTTAATTCTTTTAGAAAAGAAATTAATAGTGGAAATGCTTCAGTTAAGGAATTAGTTAATGAATTTTTTTTAAAAATAGATACATTAAATCCAAAAATAAATGCTTATACTTGCTTAACAAAAAAAATTGCTAATTCTCAATCTGAAAACATTGATAAATTAATAACTAATAATCAAAAACTACCTCCGCTTGCAGGAATACCTATAGCGATAAAAGATAATATTTGTACTAAAGGAGTTGTTACTTCTTGTTCAAGTAAAATGCTTAAAGACTTCGTTTCTCCATATGAGTCTTCTATCTCAGGTAAATTATGGTCATCAGGGGGTATTTGCTTAGGAAAGACTAATTTGGACGAATTTGCGATGGGAAGTTCGACTGAGACTTCAGTATTTGGTACGACATCAAATCCTTGGGATGTAAATAGAGTGCCTGGTGGTAGTTCAGGAGGTAGTGCAGCTTCAGTTGCTTCTGGTCTATGCTTAGCCGCTATTGGATCAGATACGGGAGGCTCCATAAGGCAGCCAGCATCTTTTTGTGGAGTTGTAGGGCTAAAACCAACATACGGAAGAGTAAGTAGATGGGGACTTATTGCATTCGCAAGTTCTCTAGATCAAATAGGTCCAATTACAAATACTGTATCAGATGCTGCTGAGATTCTTTATTCAATTTCTGGTAAGGATAATCTTGATTCAACATGTCTTGATAAACCAGTCCCTAATTACTTGTCAAATTTAGATAAATCTATTAAAGGTATTAAAATAGGCATTATCGAAGAATGCTTTGATCATCCTGGCCTTGATCCTGAAGTTAAGGAGTCAGTTTTATCCGGTATTGAGAGATTGAGATCTTTGGGTGCTGAAATTCATGACATAAAGTGTCCAAGATTTAATGATGGTATTGCCACTTATTATGTTATTGCTCCATGTGAGGCTTCAGCTAATTTGGCAAGATATGATGGCGTTAAATATGGATATAGATCAGAAGGCGATTCTAATTTATTAGAGATGATATCTAAAAGTAGAGCGGAAGGATTTGGTGATGAAGTACAAAGAAGAATTTTGATTGGTACCTATGCTTTGTCTGCAGGATATAGTGATGCGTATTACAAGAAAGCTCAGAGAGTAAGAACTTTAATTAGAAAGGATTTTGATAATGCTTTTAATGAAGTAGATGTTTTATTAACCCCTACATGTCCTACAACTGCTTTCTTAAAAGGAGATTTTGTAAATGACCCCTTATCTATGTATTTGTCTGATCTCTTAACTGTTCCAGTAAATCTTGCTGGACTCCCAGCTATCAGTATACCTTGTGGATTTGATAAAAAGGGCTTACCTATCGGTCTTCAATTAATCGGAAATGTTTTGGAGGAGCATCGAATATTGAATGTTGCAAATATATTTGAAAAGGATGCTGAAGTTATGAATAGGAAACCTAATATTGAAATTTGAATTAATAATTAATTTGTATTAGCAAAATATAGAATTTTTCAAATTATTCTCTATCTTGTATATATCAATTGGTTAAACATGGGATTTGTTCCACTTCATAATCATAGTGATTACAGCCTTCTAGATGGAGCAAGTCAAGTTTCGAATATTGTTGATAGGGCTTCTGAACTTGGAATGGATTCAATTGCCTTGACCGATCATGGAGTAATGTATGGTGTTCTTGATTTAGTAAAAAAATGCAAAAATAAGGGTATTAAACCAATTATTGGTAATGAAATGTACATTATCAATGGTTCCATAGATGATCCGCAGCCAAAAAAGGAAAAAAGATACCATTTGGTAGTATTAGCCAAAAATCATATAGGTTATAAGAATCTTGTAAAGTTAACGACAATTAGCCATCTTAATGGTATGAGGGGCAGAGGTATCTTTTCTAGACCTTGTATTGATAAATCTCTTTTAGAAAAATATTGTAATGGTCTTATTATTTCAACAGCATGTTTAGGTGGAGAGATTCCTCAAGCAATCTTAAAAGGAAGGATTGATGTAGCAGAGAATACAGCTGTTTGGTATAAGAAATTACTTGGAGATGATTTTTATCTAGAAATACAAGATCATGGCTCTATTGAAGACAGAATTGTAAATGTTGAATTAATAAGAATCGGTAAAGAGCATCAAATTAAAGTTATTGCTACTAATGATGCTCATTACATCTCAAACATGGATGTTGAAGCACATGATGCCCTACTTTGTGTTCTTACTGGAAAATTAATAAGTGACGAAAAGAGATTGAGATATACAGGAACAGAATATATTAAAAGTGAAGATGAGATGCTTAGACTCTTCAATGATCATATTGATAAAGAATCTATCGAAGAAGCAATTAATAATACGGTTGAGGTTTCAAAAAAGATTGAGGAATTTGAGTTATTCGGTACCTATAGAATGCCAAAATTTCCTTTAAAAGAAGAGACGGACTCTTTATCATTTTTGACCAAAATAACTAAGCAGGGTCTTTTAAGTAGGCTTAATAAAACTAATTTTGATGAAATCGATGAAATCTACAAGAAAAGGTTAGCTTCAGAATTAAAAATAATAGATGATATGGGGTTCCCAGACTATTTCTTAGTTGTGTGGGATTATATAAAATTTGCTCGAGATAGCTCTATACCTGTTGGCCCAGGCAGAGGTTCTGCTGCAGGTTCACTTGTAGCATATGCTCTTCAAATTACAAACATTGATCCAGTTAAACATGGATTATTATTTGAGAGATTCTTAAATCCAGCAAGAAAATCTATGCCTGATATTGATACAGATTTTTGTATTGAAAGGAGAAACGAAGTTATTGATTATGTAACCAACAG
>QBZO01000010.1 GCA_003282225.1 Prochlorococcus sp. AG-335-I21 | reverse complement strand
TCACTGAGGATGAATGGTTAGAAATAGAAGATGAAATTTATGCAGAAGACTCTACTATTGAAAATGAACCAGTTGTTGGTATAGGTGCAGAAGCTCTTAAGCAATTACTTGAGGATCTTGATTTAAATCAAATTGCTGAAGAACTTAGAGAAGAAATTACAAATAGTAAAGGTCAAAAAAGAGCAAAACTCATAAAAAGGATAAGGGTAATTGATAATTTCCTAGCAACTAACGCAAAGCCAGAATGGATGGTACTAGATGCAATTCCTGTTATTCCTCCTGATCTTAGACCAATGGTTCAACTTGATGGAGGTAGGTTTGCCACATCCGACTTAAACGATCTTTATAGAAGAGTCATAAATAGGAATAATAGGCTAGCTAGGCTTCAAGAAATCTTAGCTCCTGAGATCATTGTAAGAAATGAAAAAAGAATGTTACAAGAAGCTGTTGATGCACTTATTGATAACGGAAGAAGAGGTCGAACAGTTGTTGGAGCAAATAATAGAGCTCTAAAATCTCTTAGCGATATAATAGAAGGTAAGCAAGGGAGATTTAGGCAGAATTTACTTGGTAAACGTGTTGATTATTCTGGAAGGTCTGTCATAGTTGTTGGTCCAAAGTTAAAGATGCATCAATGCGGACTTCCTAAAGAGATGGCTATTGAGCTTTTTCAACCTTTCGTTATACATAGATTAATTCGTCAAAATATTGTTAATAATATTAAAGCCGCAAAAAAATTAATACAAAAAGGAGATGATGAAGTCATGCAAGTACTCCAAGAAGTTATTGAAGGTCACCCTATACTTTTAAATAGAGCTCCAACTCTTCATAGGTTAGGAATTCAAGCTTTTGAACCTAAATTAGTTGGAGGTAGAGCGATCCAACTACATCCACTTGTATGTCCTGCCTTTAATGCTGATTTTGATGGAGATCAAATGGCAGTCCATGTCCCTTTAGCATTAGAAGCACAGACAGAGGCACGTATGCTTATGCTAGCCAGTAATAATATTCTCTCACCAGCTACAGGAGAACCAATTGTAACTCCCTCACAAGATATGGTTTTAGGTTCTTATTATCTAACTGCACTACAACCAGACTTTAAAAAACCAAAATTTGGTGACAATCAAAAAACTTATGCTTCATTAGAAGATGTTATTTTTGCTTTTGAAGATAAAAGAGTTGGTTTACATGAATGGGTCTGGGTTAGGTTTAATGGTGAAGTTGATGATGAAGAAGAAGCGAATAAACCCAAAGAATTTAAAGAACTGGAAGATGGTTCAAGGTTAGAGACTTGGAACTTTAGAAGAGACAGATTTGATTCTGAAAATAATCTAATAAGTAGATTTATTTTAACAACAGTAGGAAGGGTGGTTATGAATCATACGATCATCGATTCTGTTTCCAAAACGTAATCCTTAAAAAACTAATTATTCATTCATAAAAACATGACATCATCTAAACCAAAAAAAAGTTCAAGAGTACGTAAAACTACCAAAAATTCAAAAAAAAATAATATTACAATGATGCCTTTATTAGCAAAAACACCGCCATCATTTAAAAATAAAGTAATAGATAAAAAAGCTTTAAAGAATTTAGTTTCATGGGCTTATAAAACCCATGGAACTGCCGTTACTGCGGCAATGGCGGATAATCTAAAAGATTTAGGATTTAAATATGCTACACAAGCAGCTGTTTCTATTTCAGTAAATGATTTGAAAGTTCCTGAAGCTAAGCAAGATTTAATTGGACAGGCAGAAGCTCAAATTACGGCAACTGAAGAATGTTATAGACTTGGAGAAATTACAGAAGTTGAGAGACATACCAAGGTTATTGATACGTGGACTGAAACTAATGAGAGATTAGTAGATGCAGTTAAGAATAATTTTAATCAAAATGATCCACTTAACTCAGTTTGGATGATGGCTAATTCTGGGGCTAGAGGAAACATGTCTCAGGTAAGACAACTAGTTGGGATGAGGGGATTGATGGCTAATCCTCAAGGAGAGATTATTGATTTACCTATTAGAACTAATTTTAGGGAAGGGCTTACGGTTACTGAATATGTAATTTCTTCTTATGGTGCTAGGAAAGGTTTAGTTGATACAGCATTAAGAACTGCCGACTCAGGTTATTTGACCAGAAGATTGGTTGACGTGGCACAAGATGTAATTGTGCGAGAGGAAGATTGCGGAACTGAACGGTCGATAGTAATAAATTCTGAAGATGGAAAATTTGGTTCAAGGCTTATCGGAAGACTTTCTGCTGAAGATATCTTAGATTCTGAAGGTAATTTAATTGTTCCAAAGAATACTGCGATAGACCCTTCTTTATCTAAGACTTTAGAGACATCATTAATCTCAAAAGTAAATATTAGATCCCCATTAACTTGTGAGGCTAACCGTTCTGTTTGTAGAAAATGTTATGGATGGGCTTTGGCTCATAATCATTTAGTTGATTTAGGAGAAGCTGTAGGGATTATTGCTGCTCAATCAATCGGAGAACCCGGAACTCAATTAACTATGAGAACCTTTCATACTGGAGGTGTATCTACTGCAGAAAGCGGAGTTGTAAGATCTAAAATTAGAGGTAAAGTTGAATTTGGTTCAAAAGCAAAAATTAGAGGATATAGAACCCCGCATGGAGTGGAGGCTAAACAAGCTGAAGTGGATTTCTTATTAAAGATTATTCCAACTGGAAGTAATACTAACAAAGCCCAAAAAATTGAAGTAACAAGTGGATCTCTTTTATTTGTAGAAGATGGTCAAGATATTGACTCAGATATAACTGTTGCACAAATCACCTCAGGAGCTGTAAAGAAAAGTGTTGAAAAAGCTACTAAGGATGTAATTTGCGATTTGGCTGGAGAAGTAAGGTATGACAAAGTAATCCAACCAAAGGAAGTTACTGATAGGCAGGGTAATATCACCGTGAAAGCACAAAGATTAGGAAGGTTATGGGTCTTAGCTGGAGATGTCTATAATCTACCTCCAAATGCTAAACCTGTTGTTTCTACAGAAACAAAGGTAGAACAAGGAACTGTTTTAGCAGAAGCAAGTCAATCTAGTGAGTTCGGTGGAGAAGTGCGTTTGAGAGAATCAGTCGGAGATTCAAGAGAAGTTCAGATCGTAACAACTTCAATGCTATTAAGTAATTTTAAACTACTTGAAGAATCTACTCATTCAGGGGAACTATTTCACTTAGAGTCTAATGACGGAACTATTTACAGGTTAAATACTTCACCTGGAAGTAAAATTAGTAGTGGTGAAGTCATTGCTGATTTGGCAGATGAAAGATTCAGAACAAAAACTGGCGGATTGGTGAAATATGCACCTGGTTTAAGTGTTAAAAAAGCAAGATCATCTAAAAATGGTTTTGAAGTTAGTCAAGGTGGAACATTGCTTTGGATTCCTCAAGAAACACATGAAATAAATAAAGATATATCCTTACTCATGACTGAGGATATGGAATGGATTGAAGCAGGAACAGAAGTTGTCAAAGATATATTTAGTCAAACATCAGGAATAGTTACAGTGACTCAAAAAAATGATATCTTGCGTGAAATTACTATTAGAAATGGTTCTTTTCATGAGTGTGAAGATGAAGAGATATTGAGTCGATTTTCCGAAGAAGGAAAGTTGGTTAATCCAGGCGAAAAAATTATAGATGGAGTAGATAATAACCAAATTCTGTTTGTTCAAAAATTAGAAACATCAAAAAGTAAGGGTTTACTATTAAGAACTGTAGAAGAATACACCATACCTAATGAGGCTGAATTGCCTGAATTATCTCATGTAAAACAGGAAAAAGGTCCATCATTAGCTTTGAAAGCTATTCAAAGGCTTTCTTATAAAGATGGAGAGTTAATAAAATCTGTGGAGGGTGTAGAACTACTTAAAACTAATTTGATTTTAGAAAGTTTTGATGCTACCCCTCAGATGACAATTGATGTAGAGACAATTCAAGATAAAAGTAATAAATCAATCAATAGATTAAATTTAGTTATTTTGGAATCCATCTTGGTTAGGAGGGATACAATTTCTGACTCAAGTCATGGTTCAACACATACTGAATTACAAATAAAGAATAATCAGCTTGTTAAAGCTGGTGATGTTATTGCTACTACTCAAATTCTTTGTAAAGAGAAAGGGGTACTGCAATTACCAGATTCAGTTGAAGGTGAACCAATTAGAAGACTTATTGTTGAAAGAAATGAAGATAAAATAAAAATTAATATTAAAGATAAAGCAGTTGTTAAATGTGGAGATCGTGTTGTTGATGGAGATTCAATAAGTAAGGGAGTAAAATCTACTTCATGCGGAGAAATAGAAGAAGTTTCCAGCGAATATGTGATCTTAAGGCTTGGAAGACCATATATGGTTTCTCCTGATTCTGTTCTGCATGTGAAAGATGGAGATTTAGTTCTTCGAGGCGATGGTTTAGCATTACTAGTTTTTGAAAGGCAAAAAACTGGGGATATTGTTCAAGGATTGCCTCGAATTGAAGAATTATTAGAAGCAAGAAGACCAAGAGATTCTTCAACTTTATGCAAGAAATCTGGAGTTGTGCAAATTAAAGAGGGGACTGATGAAGAATCAGTATCATTATCTGTTATTGAGAGAGATGATTCTATTAGTGAGTATCAACTTTTAATGGGACAGAATATTATGGTAAGTGATGGTCAGCAAGTTACCGGTGGAGAACTCTTAACTGATGGTCCTATTAACCCTCATGAGTTACTAGATTGTTTATTTACAGATTTAAAAGATCAAAAACCTTTAATGGAAGCAGCGCAAGAATCAATATCAAAATTACAAAGAAAGATGGTAAACGAGGTTCAGAACGTTTATAAGTCTCAGGGCGTAGCAATTAGTGATAAACATATTGAAGTCATAGTAAGACAAATGACAAGTAAAGTTCGGATTGAAGATGCAGGAGATACAACCCTTCTTCCTGGTGAATTAATAGAGTTAAGACAAGTAGAAGATACAAATCAAGCAATGTCTATTACTGGGGGGGCACCTGCAGAGTTTACTCCAGTATTATTAGGGATAACTAAAGCTTCACTAAATACAGATAGCTTTATTTCAGCAGCATCTTTCCAAGAAACCACAAGAGTTCTCACTGAGGCTGCTATAGAAGGTAAATCTGATTGGCTTAGAGGTCTAAAAGAGAATGTGATTATTGGAAGACTGATACCTGCTGGTACAGGTTTTAGTGGGTTTGTTGAAGAATTAGCTTCAGAAGCTGGACCTCATCCTGATATTCTTGCGGAAGAATCCGGTGGATATAGAAGGGCTCAGAATTTAAGGCCAGACTATACAGTTGACATGCCGCAAACACCGATTGTAAGTTCTACTGCTATTCTTGATGACCCAAGTGATGAAGATTTAGAAACTACTAGGAATAGACATGGAATAGATCCTACATCCAGTAATTTTGCTGCTTTTGCAAGGCCAAATGCTGAAAATCAATTTTCTGAAGATCAATTACCTGATCCTGCAGCTTTGGAAGGGTTACAAGAGGAAGGACTTCTCTCTGATGAATAAAGGCTATTCTCATTTTCAGTTACTAGAATGCTAATTTAAATTTAGATTAATGATTAAGCCTGACATTGTTCCTAAAAGAAAACTACCTCGTTACGGGTTTCATTTTTATAATGAAAAACTTAATGGAAGAATAGCTATGATTGGTTTTATCGCACTTATTCTTACTGAATTATTTTTAAGACATGGATTATTGCTATGGTGATCAATTTAGAAAAATGGTATTAAGAATAATTTGAAAAACCTTCTGGGATGTAGTGTTAAGGATTTAGAAAGTTTAGCTTTGAATTATGGTCAAGCTGCTTTTAGAGGACGTCAAATTTATAGTTGGCTCTATAACTATAAGAATAGGTCTAAAAATATTGATGAAATAAATGTCTTGCCATTTAATTTCAGAAATCAATTAAAAGAGGAAGGTTTTTTATTTGGAGAATTAAACTTAAAAGAAAAGCATTTAGCAAATGATGGAACCTTAAAGTTGTTATTAAATACTAGAGATAACCAAAGTGTAGAGTGCGTTGGCATCCCAACTGAGAAAAGATTAACAGCATGTCTTTCAAGTCAAGTAGGATGCCCAATGGATTGTAAATTCTGTGCTACTGGTAAAGAAGGATTAAAAAGATCTTTAAAAGTAAGTGAAATACTTGATCAAATTTTATTTATTGAAAATGAAATGAATCAGAAAGTAACTAATATTGTTTTTATGGGAATGGGTGAGCCCTTGTTAAATATTGATGAGTTACTTCTGTCAATTAGATCAATCAATGAGGATTTCGATATTAGTCAGAGAAAGATCACAGTAAGCACTGTCGCTATTCCAAAAATGATAAGTAAATTATCAAAACTGTCTTTTCAAGTTTTGGGCAAATGTCAGTTTAGGCTTGCAATAAGTTTGCATGCTTCAAATCAAAAAATAAGAGAATCTATCATACCGAGTGCAAAAAATTACCATATTAAAAATATTATTGATGATTGCAGAGAATATGTAAGAGAGACTGGCAGAAGAGTGAGTTTCGAATACTTAATGCTCCATGGAGTTAATGATAAATTACAACATGCTGATGAATTAAGTAATCTTATAAAGGGTTTTCAATGCCATGTGAATTTGATTCAATATAATCATATTGAGGAAGTTGAATTTAAGCAAACCCCTATAAAAAATGCTCAACTCTTTCAAACCAGACTTTCTCATAGTGGGATTAATGTTAGTTTTCGAAAAAGTAGAGGCTCAGATAGGAATGCAGCATGTGGTCAGTTAAGGCAAAATGACAAGATCAAATAATCATATTTAAAAACTTTTTATTAAATTCAACTTAAACACGTTATTATTAATTTAATTCTTTTTTTATTATTGGGATTTATTCGAACTAAGCTTTTACCTTTTGCAATTGTTAGTTTATTCGGCGTTGCTTTTTTTGCTGTTAGTGCAAGGATTTGGCTACCTGGAGATATGATGTCACCTGCCCCGATTAATTAATCTCTATTATTATTTGATAATGACTAAAAGAAAGGATATACAAAATGAAAGTTTGGCAGAAATAGCAATAGATCCAGATGTTTTAGCTAAAGAATTATCTGTAGAGCTTGAAATTGATCCTCTAGAACAGATTGATAAAGATGGTTTCTCAAGAGGAACTTTAGATAAAAATTTGGAATGCGATGAAGCCTTAAAATTACTTAAGGGTGACAGAGAGCAAAGAATTCAAGGCTTAAGAATATTTTGCGAATATCGAGATAAAAGATCTTTCCCTCTTTTACTTCCTTTACTTGATCAACCTTGCCCAGTAGAACGTATGAGTGCTGTATATGCATTAGGGAGGAATCCGTTCCCTAGGGCAGTAGAAAAATTAGTTAATCTACTAGAAACTGACGACAATGCATATGTAAGGAGAGCTACTGCTTGGAGTCTAGCTAATTATGATAATGAAATTGTTTTGAAACCATTAATAAATTCATTAAAAAATGATGTGGCTTCAGTAAGATTATGGTCATCTAGTTCTCTAGCGGAAATTGGAAGTACTTCACCCTTTAACGCTCAATTAGCGGCTGAACAATTATTAATTAGCTTGAAAATAGATAATGAGCCTGTGGTAAGAAGTAATTGTATATGGTCTTTATGTAGATTGTTTGAAAAATTAAATGAAATTTCGCAAGAGAGTTTTGTTGATGAATGTACAAAAATTGCTCTTTTTGATAAAGAACCTTCAGTTATGGAAGAAGCCAAAACTGCTTTAGATTCAATGGGGATGAAAGGTTTTTATAAATAGAGTTTTAATATTATTAAGTAATCAATATAAAAATTAAAATTTAGTTAACTAAACAACTGAAACGAAAAAATTTGGTTATTGTATATCTAGTAATATTACTTAGTGCTCTAATTCCATGCCTCAAAGAACATTAAGATTCAAAATCCACCAAAATGGAAGGGTTGAAGAAACTGTTGAAGGATTTCATGGTGAAGCATGTAATAATGCTACAAAAAATGTTGAAGACGCTCTTGGTGAGGTAAAAGTTAAGAACAAAACCTCAGAAGCATTTATCACTGATCAAAGCAAAACATTAAAACAATTTAATAAAGAATCTAATGTCTCATTTTAGTACTATAAAAACCCAACTTAGAGAAGCAGAACCTTTGATAAAAGCTCTAACCCAATTAGGTTATGAGATTAATCAAGAAGAAAAGTTTGTTAAAGGCTACAAAGGACAATTTACAGCTGTTGATATAAGTATGGATCTACCTGGTGAAACTAAAGTTGGTTTTAAATGGGATAATAATTCTAATGCGTATGAATTAGTGACTGATCTTGACCTTTGGAAATTTAACTTACCTGTTGAGAGATTTATATCTAAAGTTACTCAGATGTATGCTTATCAAACGATTATTTCTAAAACAAAAGAGGACGGATATCAAATTGTAGAGCAAAAAAATAAAAATGATGGATCAATTGAATTGGTGCTTACTAAGTGGGAAAGTTAAGCATTGGATACAGATCCTTATTTTGAAAATGAAATTCTAAATGAGGTTGAAGAATTAACAGGTTATGAACCTGTACTGGGAGGCCAATTAACTGAAAAAGCAGTTTGGGTTGATGAAAGTAGATGTATTGGTTGTAAATATTGTGTGCATGTTGCTACCAATACTTTCATCGTTGATGAAGATTATGGAAGGAGTAGAGCAATAAGACAAGATGGAGATAATCTTGAAACGGTGCAAGAAGCTATTGATACTTGTCCTGTGGATTGTATACATTGGGTTAAATTTGAAAACTTAGAAGATCTAGAAAGTAGTCTTGATAGGGATATGTTTCAATCTCTTGGAAAACTACCAAGAATGAATAAGCATTAATTTCTAATGGAGTTGCCTTGTCGCAGATTTGGTAGAACAAATCTAAACATGCCTGTTTTGTCCTTAGGTGGCATGAGATTTCAAAAAAGTTGGAAAGAACTAAAATTTTCAGAGATTTCACGAAAAGAACAGAATAAAGTTGAAAATATATTGAATCTTGCAAATAAATTTGGTTTTAATCACATAGAGACAGCTAAGCATTATGGGACTTCAGAAATACAGTTAGGTATGGGTTTCAAGAGTATTGAAGAAATACCAAAAATCATTCAAACAAAAATCCCTCCTAATCGTGATCCTAAATTATTTGAAGCAGAACTTTTAAAAAGCTTTGAAAAATTGCAAGTAAAGAAAATTGATTTATTAGCAATACATGGCATCAATACACCTGAACATCTTCATCAATCTGTAAAAGATGGAGGCTGTATTGATATTTTAAAAAAATTCCAAAAAGAAAATTTAATTGGATACATAGGATTTTCTACTCATGGAGAATTATCTCTTATAGAGAAAGCGATATCTACAAATTTCTTTGATTATATTAATTTGCACTGGTATTTCATCAATCAAACAAATTCCAAAGTAATTGATTTGGCTCATAAATATGATCTTGGAGTTTTTATAATAAGTCCTACTGATAAAGGCGGACATCTTCACACTCCATCAACAAAAATGTTGGAACTTTGTAGCCCTTTACACCCAATAGTATTTAATGATCTTTTTTGCTTAAGGAACAAAAACGTTCATACAATAAGTGTTGGGGTAGCGAAAGAGCAAGACTTTAATTTACATTTAGAAGCAGTTTCATTATTGTCAGAATCTGATCATTATATTCCTAAAATATTAAATAGATTACAAAAGGAATCAATCAATGCATTAGGTACAGAGTGGTATAAAAGTTGGGATAAAAATTTGCCAAATTGGCAAAATACACCAGGAGGAATCAATATTCCTGTTCTTCTCTGGCTCGCCAATTTAATAGATTCCTTTGATTTAGAAGAATTTGCAAAATCTAGATACCAATTACTTGGTAACGGAAGTCATTGGTTCCCAGGCAATAATGCAAATTTGTTAGATGTTGATGTATGCGAAAGTCAATTATTAGAAGTTTTAAAAAGGCATATAAAACCCAAAAAGGTTATAAAGAAATTAAGAGTTCTAAAAGACAAGTTTGGGGACAAATCTTTATCAAGATTGTCAAATAATTAACCTTTGAGTGGATATTTTTCAGCTTTGCCAATACTTCTAGGATAAATATCAGGGCAAGATGCTTTTGGCTCAATAAAAATAGCATTACGTATACCTTTTTCTTTGGGAAGAAAATTACTTTTAATTTCTAAGATTTCCCCCTCTAATATGTTTAATGTATTTTCTAAATATTTATTATCTTCATTGGTCCACTTCCCACAATATAAAATACCTAATCCGTTCGATTTCAAGATAGGTAATATATATTCAGAAACTGTTGAAGGATTACTAACTGCTCTTGCAGTAGCTATATTAAAGCCATTTTTAAATGAAGATTGACGCCCAATGTTTTCAATACGATCATTTATTACAAATATATCGTTTTTGAAATTAATACTTTTAATAATTTCTTTTAGTGAATCTGTTTTCTTTTTAGAGGAATCCACTAGATATATTTCTGAATTAGGATGTGTTATCGCATAGGCAAATCCTGGGAAACCACAACCTGATCCAATATCAATAAATTTTTTATTATCAAAATTTTTATTTGCATTTTCTTTAAATGGCCAAAGGCTGTCATAGACTTGTGATATCCAGTAATCGTCACCTTTAATTAACCTAGTTAAGTTAGTTTTATAGTTTAGTTCTTGGATTTTTATTTGTAATTCTCTAAACATCATTATTTCATCTTCAGTTACTAAATTGAGAAGTTTGTTAGGGATACTTTCTTTTGCCATTGAGTTTTAAATAGTTTCTTCTTCTCGATAATTAAAAATATTCAATTTTATCAAAATTGACTAGAATGTTCTTAATAGTAACTAAATTTTTTTGAAAGGCGAGATAACTTATTATAAGATTTTAGGCGTTAATGAAAATGCCTCAAATTACGAATTAAGAAAAGCTTTTTGTAAATTATCGATAGAATTACATCCTGATACAACTTCCTTAGAATTAGAAGATGCAAAAAATAAATTCCAAAAAGTATTAGAGGCCTATGAAAATTTAAATAATTCTAATTTGAGGAAACTTTATGATGAAAAATTACGAGTAAATTCTAAAAAACCAAATAAAACAAAATTAAATGTCTTGAATACTTTAGTAATGAATGCTGACAATCAGCAGTTAGTAGATAATAGGAGACCATTTTCAAATGGAGAAATGTTTTCATTATTTTTGTTGATTATCATTATTTTGATAAGTTTATTTTTAGCTATCTTAATCGCTTCTTTTACTGGCAAAGAAATAGAGTCAATACCACCTTGGCTTTTGAGATAATAACTTAAAGAAATTCTGTGATCCCATCTGATACCCCAATTAATCAACATTCACTTCAATCATTAGAATTATGGTTAAAAGATTTAGGTGCAACTAAAGATATAGATAATCCGTCTAAATGGTATTTGTTGCTTTCTAATTGGAACGCAACTATTAGTTTTGAACAAGAAGATTTAAGTGTTGTCTGGCAGAGTGGAGGTAAATTAACTAAAAGACTATTTTCTTATTGTATTAATAGAGAAGATATAGAAAATGCTATTTTACAGGGGCCTTAATTTTGTTATTTAAAGATCGCTTAAAATTTCAATAATAATTCTGTAACTTTTTTCTAATTGATTGTCTGTAATACAAAGAGGGGGTAATAGATAGATAACATTACCAAGTGGTCTTATAAATAAACCTTTTTTAATTGATAATGCTTTTATCCTTTTGCCAATATTGTTTAGATAACCTTCATTTTTACCTATTTCAATATCAAATGCGGCGATAGTGCCTGTGACTCTTATGTTTTTTACAAATGGTAATTTTTTAATTTTCTTTAGATGAGAAAGGTGCTTTTCCTCAAAAGAAAGATATTTTATTGGATCTTTTTCTAATAAGTCTAGGCTCGCATTAGCTGCAGCACACCCTAAAGGGTTTGCAGTGAAGCTATGACCATGCCAAAAAGTTTTTTTAGGAGAATCGCTAATAAAAGATTGGAAAATTTTCTCTTTAGCTAATGTGATTCCCATAGGTAGGAATCCTCCCGTTAAACCCTTTGAAATAGAAATTAGATCAGGCATTATATTTGCCTTTTGAAATGCAAACAGACTTCCACATCGCCCAAATCCAGTTAATACTTCATCAGCTATTAATAAAGAATTATTATTTTTTACTACTTCTGAAACTTTTTTGATAAATTCAGGCCTAACCATATTCATTCCTCCCGCACCCTGCACTAATGGTTCAAGAATGACAGCTACAGTGGGCTTTTTAAGAAGTTTAGTTAATATTTGAATCGCGCTATTCTCTTTTATTTCAACCTCTTCATCATTTATCCAAGTTGATGGCCATGGAGTCCTTTTAACAGGGAACATTAGATTATCAAAATTCTCATTGAAAATATTTCTTTCCCCTAAAGCCATTGCTCCAAATGTATCACCATGATAGGCCCCATCAAAAGCAATTATTTGGTTTCTTGTTTCACCTTGATTTTGCCAAGATTGATAGGCAATTTTTAAAGCTACTTCTACAGCGGTAGATCCATTATCAGAAAAAAATAGTCGTTCTAATTTTGTTAAGCCACTGAGTCTCTCTGATAATATTTGAGCCTGTGGATGTAAGAAGTCGGCGAATATAACTTGTTCTAGAGTCTTGGCTTGATGGTGAATGGCATTTGCTATGTAATCGTTACTATGACCATGTAGTGTTACCCACCAACTACTAATTCCATCGATGAGTTCTTGTTTTGGATTTTTAGTATAAATTAAAGCATTTTTCCCATGGGTAACTTCTATTTGAGGTTTGCTATTTGTAATCTGAGTAAAAGGCGGCCATATATTAGGGTGCCAATCTTGATTAGTATTATTTAAAACCTGAGATTTCATTTATTTTTTGTATTTAATAAGGTGATCAATTTATTCTTAATATTTAGCTCTTCCCATATTATATCTAAATGATTGGAGTCAATTTTTTGGATATATGGAAATTCAGCAATAATAGGTAGATTACTAAATTCAGTTAATGTTTTTGGATTATCTAAGTGTTTTTTTCCATTAATCACTAGACCTAGAATTTTAATATTTCTTTTTTTTAATGCCTCAATACTAAGAAGAGTGTGATTGAGAGTCCCAAGTCCGCTCTTACATACAAGTATTACAGGAATGTCCCATTTCTTTATTTGATCTATTTGTAAATAATTTCTTGTAATTGGGACCATTAAGCCCCCTGCTGTTTCTACAATTAATGATCCATCAATTTTCGGTAAATTTAATAGCTGAAAGTTTATAAGTTTGTGATCTATTTCTGCCGCCCAATGAGGAGAAACAGGTTCTCTAAAGATATAAGCTTCATTGATTATCTTTGATTTGTTCATTTTTGCAAGTCGTGCAACAGTTTGACTATCAGTCTCTGATCCAATTCCACTTTGAATAGGCTTCCAGTAAAAAGAATTTAATCCCCTGACAAAAAAAGAACTAATTAATGTTTTTCCTATATCAGTATCTGTGCCACAGATGACAAATTGGGATTTATTCTTTATATCGCTCATGATTTTTTTAATATTTGAATATTAATTTCCCATGTAAGGTTAACTGAATTAGTTTCTTTCTTAGGCCAAAACTTTTGTATTTCTTTTAATTCATATACTTTTTTACGTTTGCACTTAGTTGATTGAGCTCCCACGTTAACTATGCTTCTGAAAAGTTTATAAACATCTGGAAAGTTTTCTACATATAAGTATTTATTTGAGAAGGTTATTTCATTAGATTTAAAACTTTTGAATATATCTTTTGAAACAGGGAAAGTTAGGCCACTATATTCAATATTAGTTTCTATGCAAGTTTGCTTCCATTCCGGGAAAGAATTTATTGTGGGATATGAAATTATTAAATAACCACCAGATCTTAATTTGCTAAACCAGTCTCTTATTATTTTTTCGGGATTGTCTAACCAGTGTATACAAAAGTTTGATGTCATTAGAGCACAGTTTCTAATTGATGGAGGAAAACCATTATTTAAATCCCATAAAATCTTTTTACTAGAGTCTTTATTTTGAAGAAGCATTTTTTTGCTGAAATCAATTCGGGTAATATTTTTTGTAGAAAATTCTTTTTCTATTTCATCAGCTAATAAGCCAGTTCCTGAACCAAGATCTATCCATTCACCTTTTTGAATATTTAGATCTTTTAAGAAAGAAACAATCTTTTCAGCAAAATGTTTTTGAATATTTGAATAACTTAAATAATTTGCTGAAGCATTATTAAAGTTATTTTTAACTGTTTGATTCCAGATTTTATTTTTCATATTTATTATTCAGAGTTCTTTTGATGATTTGGTAAAAATTTAAATTAGTTAGACAATGCCCTTGATTTTCTAATTCAATCAAAGTTGGCTTTTTAGTTAATGCGTTATTTAATAATTCAATAAAGTCATCGCTTGAATCTTGGTCAAGAATTAAATCGTTTTTAGAATTTATAATGATGACATTGCAATTTTTCTCAAAAGACTTAAAAGAATTTTTATCTATATAAAGTTTTTTAAGGTCATTTAATAGAAGATTATTATTTAAACTCTCTAAGTTTTTATAAAACATATTTTGGAAATTAATGTCCATATTATTGGGCAAAAAAGATCGACGTATAAATTCTTTTAAAACTGCCTCTGCTTCAAATAACATTATTTTTTTTTCCATTCTCTTAAGAGATCTGTAGATTAAATTTCTTTGTTTGCTTGAAGGGAGAAAATTATTAAATGAATTTATAAAGACAACATGGGATGCTTCATCTAAAAGATTTTCTTGAATTAAATGGAAACCTAAAGAATGACATAAAATCATCTTGATTTGATTGTTCAAATTATTTTGTATCCATTTTGCTTGATTGATATTTTTTGAATAATATCCTCTTTCATTATCTTGCCAATGCCATCCATTTATTTGAAATTCAAATTTATAATTATCCCAGTAACTTTGATCTAACCCCCAACCATGCTGAGTAATAACTTGGTTCATTTGAAGGCTTTTAAAACAGAAATAAAATTATTAAGTATCTCTAGATTTAAATCTCTTCTTATTGTTAGCCTTATTCTTGATTCGTTCACAGGAACAGTAGGTGGTCTAATAGCAATAGCTAAAAAACCGTTTTTTTCAAGATGTTTTTGTAAAAGGATTGCCTTTTCTTCTTGTCCAACAACTATAGATAAGATTTGAGATTCTCCTTTAACTGGGTAACTTATATTTCGAATAATTTCTTTTTTCCATTTTTTAGAAGAGATCAATAAATTAATACCCCATTGGTTATTGGTTTTTATTTTTTGGAGCGATTTAAGTGCACCTGCAGATAAAGCTGGCGAAAGAGCAGTTGTATATCTAAAAGCCCCGCTCGTTTGAATAAGGTGTTCACCAATTTTTGAGTTACAAGCGATGAAAGCCCCACCGCTACCAAACGATTTGCCTAAGGTTCCAGTAAGCATAGTTATTTCATCAGATAAATCAAAAGTTAAACCTTTCCCTTCAGTCCCTAAAATCCCGATAGCATGAGCTTCGTCGACTAATAATTCAGCATTATACCTTTTACAAATTTCAGCAATTTCTTTGAGAGGAGCAATTGAACCTTCCATACTGTAAAGGGATTCAACAATTATAAGAATGGACTTTTGCGATGAATTGAATTTAAGAATTTTATTTTCTAAGTCTTTTAAATCATTATGTGCGAATCTTACTAGTTTTGATCCGGCAGCTTTTACTCCAACTAATAAAGAATTATGAATAAACTTATCTGCTATTACAATACTATTTCTGTTAGCTAAACCTTGTACGGCAGCAATATTAGCTTGGAAACCGCTTGGAAATAAAAGCACTTTTTCTTGATTAAGCCATTCTGCAAGTTGTGTCTCTAATAATTTATGTATTGGTCTTGAGCCCGTTATGAATCTCGAACTGCCTGAACCAAGTCCTTCAGATAAGCTTATTTCATGAGAGGCTTTTATTACATCATTATCTCTACTTAATCCAAAATAATCATTACTACATAAGTCAATAAGGTTATTTTTAACTTTCTTTGGATTTATACTTTGAAGTTCATATGGCTTTTGACCTAATGTGAATGTTTTTAATTTACGAAGTCTATTTTTTGGAATTTTTACTTTATTCATTTTTAAACAATTTCAAATAATTGATTTTTTATAAAATGATCTAGATTTACTATTAAAGCGTGCAAGGTGGTTATTGTTTATTAATATCTATATAGATCATATCTCAAGAAGTTAACTCCTCCCCTCTTCAATCACAATTATTGCTTAATTTAGAGGAATATTTCCCATTCCCTCTAGATCTCTTTCAAATAGAGGCAATAAAAGCCATTAATAGTGGAAATTCTGTTGTTTTAACTGCTCCAACTGGCTCAGGTAAAACATTAATCGGTGAATTTGCTATTTATAGAGGCTTGTCCCATAAAAGTAGAGTTTTTTATACTACCCCTTTAAAAGCTTTATCAAATCAAAAGTTTAGAGATTTTATTAATCAATTTGGAGAGAAGAAAGTAGGTCTCTTAACAGGAGATATTAGTATAAATAGAGATGCTCCTATCTTAGTAATGACTACTGAGATTTTTAGGAATATGCTCTATGGAGAATTTGAAGAATTTGATGACCCATTAGTAAATTTGGAATCTGTAATTCTTGATGAATGTCATTATATGAATGATCCGCAAAGGGGGACAGTTTGGGAAGAAACAATAATTCATTGTCCAACTAGAGCGCAAATAATAGCTTTATCAGCCACTATCTCTAACTCAGACCAACTTCAAAATTGGATAGAAAAAGTTCATGGTCCTACAGTTCTTGTGAATAGTAATAAAAGACCAGTACCATTAGACTTTATTTTCTGTAGTGCGAAAGGACTTCATCCTCTTTTGAATAATAAGGGTAATGGGATTCATCCAAATTGTAAGATTTGGAGAGCACCTAAAGGGCAAAAAAAGAAAGGTAAAGTAGGAAGAATAATGCAACCAAAGGCTCCTCAGATTGCCTTTGTAGTCTCTAAACTTGCAGAGAGAAATATGTTGCCAGCTATTTATTTTATTTTTAGTAGAAGAGGTTGTGATAAGGCTGTTGAATATATAAAAGATTTATCTTTAGTAAGTTATTCAGAAGCAAATTTGATATCTCAACGATTAGATGTTTATTTAAAAAATAATGAAGAGGGTGTAAAAGATAAATTTCATTGTGAAGCTCTTAAACGAGGTATCGCTTCACACCATGCTGGTTTGCTTCCAGCATGGAAAGAGTTAGTAGAGGAACTATTTCAGCAAGGATTGATAAAAGTTGTTTTTGCAACTGAAACTTTAGCTGCGGGTATTAATATGCCCGCAAGAACAACAGTAATTTCAACATTATCAAAAAGAACTGATGAAGGACATAGATTATTATTTAGTAGTGAATTCTTGCAAATGTCAGGAAGAGCTGGAAGAAGAGGAAAGGATTTGCAGGGATATGTTGTAACCTTACAAACTAGATTTGAGGGAGCAAAAGAAGCAAGTACCTTGGCTATTAGTGAACCAAATCCACTAGTTAGCCAGTTCACGCCAAGCTACGGCATGGTTCTTAATCTTTTGCAAAATTATAGTTTAGATAAATCTCAAGAATTAATAAAAAGAAGTTTTGGGAGCTTTTTATATTTAGGAGAATCTTCATTAGAGACTACAATTCTTGATAATTTAGAAAGAGATTTAAAAGAACTAAAAAAAATAACTTCCAATATTTCATGGCAAGATTTCGATTCGTACGAAAAGTTGAGAAGTCGTTTAAAAGAAGAAAGAAGATTGTTAAGGATATTAGAAAAACAAGCAGCTGAAAAATTATCAGAAGAAATTACTAGTGCACTTAACTTTATTAAAGATGGAAGTTTAATCTCCATAAAAGCTCCTCAAATAAGTAGAAAAGTTGTTCCAGCTTTAATTTGTAAAAAAATATATGAATCAAAAAAAATTAAAAGCTTGCTCTGTTTAACAATTGATAATTTATTTATACTTATAAAACCTTCTTACATAGTCAATATTTTTCCTGATTTAGAGGAAATTGAAATTTTGAAGCTTGAGGAACCCAAGATCAATTTTTCGGGAGAAGTTGTAAGAGGTGATGATAAATCACAAACTTTTGTAGATAAAATTTTTGAAATTTCTGAAAAATATGACTTAAGAACTCCTCAATATGATCTAACAACTGAAGTTTTGGCACAACAGAAACTAATTACTAATTTGGAAGAAACAATAACTAATCAACCTGCGCATAAATTTGGTGACTCTAAAAAATTAAAAAGATATAGAAAAAGAATTATCGAGATTGAGCAAGAAATAGTTATGAAAAATAATCTTATGGAAGATAAAGAAAATCATAACTGGAAAAAATTTACTGATTTAATAAAAATTTTGAATCATTTTGGCTGTTTAAATGATTTAGAGCTTACCGAAGTAGGGCAATCAGTTGGCGCAATAAGAAGTGAAAATGAATTATGGGTTGGACTTGTTTTACTTAGTGGATATTTAGATGATTTGACCCCACCTGATTTAGCCGCAATCATTCAAGCAATTTGTGTGGATGTAAGAAGACCAAATCTTTGGTGTAATTTTAAGCCTTCTATAAAAGTTATAGATGTTTTTAATGAGTTAGAGAGTCTACGGAAATTAGTAGCCTCGAAACAAAATAAGTTTAATATTAATACTCCAATTTTTTTAGAAATGGAGTTGACTGGGATAATTTCAGAATGGGCGAGAGGTAAAAAATGGAAAGAACTAATTTTTAATACTTCTTTAGATGAGGGGGATGTTGTAAGGATCTTAAGAAGGTCTATGGATGTTTTATCACAAATTCAATATTGCGTAGGAGTAAGTAATAAACTTAAAAATAAAGCAAAGTTAGCTTTAAAAGCTATTAATAGATTTCCTGTTTCTGAATCTAATGATTTGTTAAAAGTATCTGATAATATTAATCCTGCAACAAAAAGAATAGATAATAATTCCTTAAAGTAGTTCAATTAAATCATTTTATTAGTATTTATAGCATCCTCAAAATCGTTAGCAGTTAAGTAACCTAATTTTATTGTTGCTTCTTTTAAGTTGATTGATTCATTAAAGGCAAGATTCGCAATTTCTGCTGCTTTTTCATAACCTATTTTGGGAACCAATGCTGTTACGAGCATTAGTGAATTTTCAAGATTAGTTTTTATAGTTTTTGGGTTGGGTTCTATCCCTTCAACCAATTTTAGTCTGAAGTTACTTATTGCCTGATTCAGTAATTTAATACTCGTGAGAATATTAAATCCAATTAGTGGCTTATATTCATTCATTTGTAAAGTGCCGCTGGCATTAGCTATTGATACTGCGTATTCAAAACCCATTACTTGAGTGCATACCATCGATAATGCTTCACATTGGGTCGGATTAACTTTCCCAGGCATAATTGAGCTACCCGGTTCATTCTGGGGAATTATTAATTCATAAATGCCTGATCTGGGTCCTGAGGACAATATTTTAATATCATTAGAAATCTTAAACAATGCACTTGCTAGGATTTTTATTTGACCCATTACTTGGGCTAATCGATCATGAGATGCCATTAAAGAGAAATGATTCTTTGATTGATAAAAAAATAGATTAGTATAATCTGAAATTGATTTTATAGATTCTTTTGAAAAATCTTTTGGACAATTAATACCTGTACCAACTGCTGTACCACCTAGCGGTAAGAAACATAATTCATCAAGACTTATTATCAGGGCATCTTCAGCGTCCTTTAGCTGTTTTGACCATGCAGAAACTTCTTGACCAAGAGAAATTGGCACTGCATCTTGAAAATGAGTTCTACCTATCTTTATAAGATCTTTCCATTCATTACTTTTTCTATCAAGGACCTTAGTAAGTTCCTTTATTGAGGGAACTAATTTTTTAATTATTTGCGTAACAACTGATATCTGAATAGCAGCAGGAAAAGTATCATTTGTAGACTGCGATTTATTAACATCATCATTTGGATGAATAGGATGTTGGCTTCCAAGTTCTGAATTTGTTTTTAATGCAGCAATATTTGATATGACTTCATTGATATTCATATTTGTTTGTGTACCACTACCTGTTTGCCATATTTTCAAAGGGAATTGAGAATCGTGTTTCCCTTCTAGTATTTCTGTACAAGCTTCAATAATGAGATCTTTTTTAAAATTATTTATTAAGCCCAATTTGAAGTTAGAAATTGCAGCTGCTCTTTTTATAACTGTAAGTGAATAAATTAATTCAATTGGGATCAACTCCTCACCAATAGAAAAATTTATGATTGATCTCTGCGTTTGGGCTCCCCACAAAGCCTCTGAAGGAACTTTAATCTGTCCCATACTATCTTTTTCAAATCTAAAGTTCTTGGTCATCAAAAAAACTGTGGTTAAACTTCAAATGATATTTAGGGATTTAAATACTTAACTTATCCCATATTACATTTAAATTGTTGAGATGAATTGAGGGATCAAAGCATACCTTTAAATCATTCTCAGTAACTAATGTCATTATCTCTTTCTCCCCTTCGATATTCTTCTTGAAATTACCATTCTCATTATTCCAAGCTTGATGAGCATTTTTTTGGACTAAGCTATAAGCCTTTTCCCTAGACATACCCTTTTCAACAAGTAAAAGTAAAACTTTCTGACTAAAAATTACTCCCCCATATATATTTAAATTTTTGAGCATATTGTCCGGATAAACTTTTAAATTATTTATTATTTCTTTCATTTCTCTAAGCATGAAATGAAGGCATATAGATACATCGGGTAACATGATACGCTCATTAGAACTATGGCTAATATCTCTCTCGTGCCAGAGTGGAACATTCTCAAGAGCTGTCACAACATAACTCCTCAAAACTCTAGATAAACCGCTAACCCTTTCACTACGAATAGGGTTTCTTTTGTGAGGCATAGCTGAGCTTCCTTTTTGCCCTTTTGAAAATCCTTCTTCAACTTCTAAAACATCTGTTCTCTGAAGGTTCCTTATCTCAGTCGCAAACCTATCAAGTGAAGCTCCTACTAACGCTATTGTTTGAACATATTCAGCATGTCTATCTCTTGATATAACTTGAGTACTTGCTGTATCTGGTTTTAAACCGAGCAAATCGCAAGTAATTTTTTCTATTTCTGGGTTTGTATTTGCATAAGTTCCCATTGCTCCACTTATTTGTCCAATAGAAATAGATTCTTTAAGTATTAATAATCTTTTTTTATCTCTTAAGATTTCTGCTAACCATCCTGCTAATTTAAATCCAAAAGAAATAGGCTCTCCGTGAATTGCATGGGATCTTCCTATCATTAAAGTATTTTTATGCTGTCTCGCTAATGATCTGACCTCATTTTCTAGTTTTTGAATTTCCTCTAATAACAATTCGCAGGAATCTTTTAGCTGTAACGATAGGCCAGTATCAAGGACATCACTGCTAGTCATTCCAACATGAATGTATCTTCCGGAATCTCCAACATATTCGTTGATATTTGTTAGAAACGCAATTACATCATGTTTTACTTCTTTCTCAATTTCTTTAATTCTTGATTCTTCAAATTTTGCATTTAAACGAATCTCTTTTAACGCAGCCTCAGGCATTTTTCCAAGAGAACAATTTGCTTCGCATGCTGCAATTTCAACATTAAGCCAACTCTGGAATTTTGCATTTTCAGTCCAGATTCTTCCCATTTCGGGTAATGTGTAACGTTCAATCACAATTTTTTAACATCTTCAATTTAAACTTTATAACTAAAATCTCATAATTGCTCTATACGTAAAAGATCTACTTGCCATTGAACATATTTGAGTAAGAATTTTTGTCATATATAAAAGCTTTTGTATTTGTAAATATCAATTCATTTTGAAAAATGTCTAAATCTTAGGATTCGATTATTCTTATAAATACTTGGTATTTTGTTTTTAATAAAATTTTTAATTAGTATTATGTTTCAAAAATATAATCTGAAAATAGCCAGTAATTATTTATTAAAGTAACCTTTTTAGAGTGAATGATTAAAAAAAGTCGGTTAGATCTTTATCTTCTATACAAAGGCTTATGTGAGACTCGTCAGAAAGCACAGGGTCTAATTCTTGCAGGAAAGGTTAAAGATATCAATGGTAAGATCTTTGATAAGCCTGGTCAACAAGTTTTAATAGGAACTGAATTTATTATTGAATCTGAACCTCAATTTGTATCGAGAGGAGGAGAAAAATTACTGGAGGCTATCAAAAAACTAAAGATTAATGTGAAAGATAGAGTTTGTATAGATGCAGGAATTTCTACTGGAGGATTTACTGATTGTTTGTTGCAACAAGGGGCAAAAATGGTTTATGGGATAGATGTAGGTTATGGACAAACGGCTTGGAAAATAAGGAAAAATCCAAAAGTGAAACTCTTTGAAAGATCAAATATTAGAAATTTAAAGCCTTTAGATATCTATTCTGAAGAAAGTTTATTACCAAATTTTGTTGTAGCGGATTTGTCTTTTATTTCACTAAAGTTAGTTTTTCAACCTATTAATAATTTATTATCAGGAGATCTTATAGAGGGAATATTTCTTATTAAACCCCAATTTGAGGTAGGGAAAGAACGAGTAAGTAAAGGTGGAGTTGTAAGAAAGGCTGAATATCATGTTGAGGCTATTGAGTCAGTTATTAATGCAGCAGAACAATTGCAATGGAATATCCAAGGTTTAGTAGCTTCGCCATTAGTTGGTCCTGCAGGAAATCATGAATATCTAGCTTGGATGTCTAAGGTTGGGATGTCTAATGCAAAAATTGATATTAATTTTATAGAAAATTTAGTACAAGAAACTCTTTAATTAAAGCGCTTCTTCATCGGTATCTCCAGTTCTAATTCTTACGACAGAATCAATTGATGATATAAATATTTTTCCATCTCCAATTTCTCCAGTTTTTGCAGCTTCGGCAATTGCATCTATTACTGAACTAACTTTTTCATTTTCTACTACAACTTCTACTTTAAGTTTCTGAAGAAATTCAACTGTAAATTCTGAACCTCTATACCTTTCTACTTGACCTTTTTGTCTTCCAAATCCCCTGACTTCACTTACAGTCATCCCAACAATGCCAGAATTTACTAATGCAATTTTTACATCTTCCAATTTAAATGGACGTATGATTGCCTCAATTTTCTTCATGTTTTTGTTTTGGATAATTTAATCTTAATTCTTTTTCTGAAAAACATCTAGCATTGAAACTCCAGAAAATGATTTAATCTTTAGACCCGCGCTTATTGCATCTTTAACTAGTAACTTAGAGTTTTCTTTTGAAATTATTACTTGATTATTTGATAATGCCTCCCATTGAGTATCTTCAAAATGGGTTTGGAGCCATAACATTCCAATAACGCTAGTGGGCTTAAGAGATTTATTTAAATTATTGTCTATATTTACCAAACAGATGTCCATAACTTTTTTGAAACTAAATACATATAAACCTTTTTAATGACACTAGGATTGTTGCTGTTGATACAAAATTAAGTTTTATATCCTTTGACTTATTGATTTGTAATACTTAAGTATATTTTTAATTTTTTGCGAATTATTAGCTTTTTATATATTTTTAGTAAAGGTATTTTTGAAAAAAAATGAGCACATCTAATTTACATGATTCGACTGATAAGCCTTTATATGGAGAAAGAATAATAGAAGAATCAAATATAATTTGTTTTGAAAATCCAAATAAAAAAAGAATTTATGAAATTTCAATAGAATTACCTGAATTTACTTGTAAATGCCCATTTTCAGGGTACCCAGATTTTGCAAAATTAAACATCTTCTATCAGCCAAATATGAAAGTATATGAGTTGAAATCCTTAAAACTTTATATTAATAACTTTAGAGATCTCAAAATATCACATGAAGAAGTGGTTAACAGAATTATGGATGATCTTTTAAATGCAGCTTCGCCACACTGGATTCATTTAAATGCTGATTTTAATCCTAGAGGAAACGTCTCTATGAAATTAGATATCTATAGTGGACAGAAAAAAAATTAATTATTCTTGATCTCATCTGATAATTTTAGAAATTCCTTTTTAAAACCTAAAAGATTTCTATTACTTAAGCCACCAATAAATAATTTATTTGTATTTTCATTAAATAAAATCCATATTTGGTTTGTGGGAATAAGACTAAAAATTGTTCCTAGAATTATTAAAGTAAAGGATAAATAAATAAATGGAATTGAAGGATCATTTTTAATAATTAAACCACTACTAGGAATTATTTTTTTTAAAGATAGTTTTGAAGAATTAATTTCTAATGGATTATTGTTTAAATAAACAAAATTTTCAGAGAAATCTTCAATATTTGAGACTTTAAGTGGACCATTTTCATTATCAATAGTTAAAAGATAATTTTTTTTATTTTGTCTACCCAATTCAATTAAAAGCCCCCATATTTGATCTCCTATCTCAGGAATAGGCTTTAGTTGGAGTTGATAAAGAACAGTATCAATTTCCACAACAATATTTGAAACAGACCAATCCGCTTGATAAATAGTTAAACCTTTGAATCTTATAGGTTGATTTACTTGAGTTGTTTTTATTTCATTCAAATTTTGTTGTTTCGAAAAGAATTCTAAATTTGAAATAAATTGCTTTGGTTTCCCATCACTTTCACGTTCAATAAAAAAGTCTTTTAATTTTATTTTCACTTTTGAATTTGTACTCTCATTTATTAAATCTAAACTTTCTCCTAATCTCAAATATTGTTCTTTAGATTGGCTACTGAAATTTCCGTATGCAGAACCAATCAGTAGAATAATTAAACCTATATGTACAATTATAGGTCCAAGTTTTCCTACTAAGCCTTTTCTTGCCGATAAGCGATTTTTAAATTTGGAAATGCTCCAACCTTTTTTTCTAAGTAAAGAATCAGCTTTTAAAATGTGATCTGCATCTTGAATTATTTCGTAATTAGTTATTAGTTCGAGTTTGTAGAATTTTTTTTCATCTTTATAGTCAGTCCATTTTAATGCTGCTTTTAAAGACGGTATTTGCCTCCTAAAGCTGCAAGCTGCAAGAGAAATACAAAGTAGTATTAATGAAAACAAAAACCAATTACTTGTATAAATATGATCTAATTGGAGTCTTATAACTTGAGATCCATCAATAAATCCAAATATTGGCGTTTCGTTGTAGAAATCAATATACTCTTGTTGATCATTTCCTTGAGGTATAAACGTTCCAACTCCACTTGAAATAGCAATGAAAATTATTAATAGTATTGCAAATCTTAAACTCGATATCTTTAGGATAAATTTCTTAAAAATAAGCATTTAGATCCAATTTGAAATTAAATTTAAAATCCCTAGAGAAACTAAAAATACCCCACTTAAAGTAGGAATTATTTGACTATATTTTCTGAGTTCTAGAAACTGCTTTAAATTTTCAGTTGTCGCTCCTGCAAGGATTAATGGTGTTACTTGACCAAGGCCAAAGAAGAATAAAAAAATTATCGAAATTGCAGGGTTTTTTGCTTGTGAAACCCATGCTAAGAGAGTAGCTAGTACTGGAGTAATACAAGGTGAAGAGGCAAGACCAAAAGCTCCACCTATTACAAAAGGAGTAATTATAGAAGGCACCTTATCTTCCATAAATTGCAAATCGGGCCCATTAGGTAATTGGAATTTTAAAATTCCTAATAAGTTTAAGCCCATAATAATTGCTATTAAAGCTACTAAAGATGCGTAGTAAGAGGGCAATTGTCCATATATTTTTCCTAAGAATCCGCTCAAGGCACCCAATGTAATAAGGGAAAAAATTACTCCTCCAGAAAAACTAATAAGTTTAAACTTATTATTCTTAGTTCCACCCACATAAGCAATTGTGATTGGTAGTAAAGATAAAGAACATGGACCAAGACTTGTTAAAAGGCCTGCAGTAAAAACTAAAAATATGGTAAGTGGGCTTGGATTATTAAGCCCTTGCTCCATTAGTAAATTACCCTTTTGAGCTAATTCTGAAATAAATAAATTAATTGAGGCGATAACAGGAATTTAAATCTTCTAAATTCTAACTAATGAAGAGACTTTCGCGCACTAATCATGCCTATATAACCAGTTGATTCCAGTGAACACCTTAACAACATTCCGATCACAAAAAATGAGGATAATAAGGAATTACCTCCGTAACTTACAAAAGGTAATGGTAACCCAGTTGTGGGCATTGTTCCTGTTGCCACAGCTATATGCATTATGGATTGACCTATAAGTAAGGTTACGCATCCAATAGCAACTAACTTTGTATAATTATTCCTACACTTTATTGCGATTCTTAAGCTTACATAAGAAAAAAGAACTAAAAAGCCCAACAATAATGTTGATCCTAATAAACCAAACTCTTCTGCAAAAATAGCAAAAATGAAATCTGTGCTTTGAATTGGTAGATATTGTAATTTTTGTGTAGAGAGGCCAAATCCTTGTCCAAATAATCCTCCTGACCCTATCGCTAGTAAACTCTGAATTAATTGATAGCCATTGCCCTCTGCATCTTTCCAAGGATCTATGAATGATATGACTCTTAGCTTTTGATACTCATTACTCAAAATACTAATACAACCACTTAAAACTCCTAATGAAGCTACTGATAAGAGTGAACTGAATTTAACTCCCCCACATAATCCCATCACCCAAAAAAGAATTCCTGTTAAACCTGCGGTACTTAAATTGGGCTGCTTCATTATTAGCAAAATTAAAAACCCAAAGGTGCTTAATGAAATAATTTTTCTATTATTTTTAACTAACTTCCAATGTGCAAATAAGTTTGCTGCTTCCAAAATTGAAAAAGGTTTAATTAATTCGGACGGTTGAATTTGTAGAGGACCTAGAATTAACCATCTTGAAGAACCGTTAACTGTACTGCCAAAGAATATTGTTAAAATTATCAAGAAAATTAAGAAGTAAAAAATAATTTTTGAAATTTTTAAAAGATCTCTAATATTTGTATTTAAAACAAAATAAAAAAATGTTAAACCAGGAATACACCAAGTAATTTGTCTTTTTAAATAATAAGCCCAATCCCCCATTTCCTTGCTAGCGACCCACCAACTAGCAGAACCAAGAATAAACAAACCTAAAACAGACCAAATACCAATCAAAATAAGTAGAAGTTTCCCTTCATAAGGCCAAATTTTCCAAGGTATAGGTAAGAAATTGTCCTTTAAATAGTTGGGGTTGTTTATGGAATCAAAAGTTCTATTTCTTTTAAAATCACTCCTATATTTTGTAGCTGATTTACTTATCTCCAATTTAAAGTTTGTAGATATACTATTGAGACGTTAAATGACTACTTTGCCAAGTCTTAATGCTCCTTTTTGAGTAAATTTGAGTTTTTAAGATTTTGATTAATAAAACTCAATTTATTTTATTTTTTCAAAAACATCTAAATCAAATATCACAAATCTTAAGAATTAGGACTTTAAACAAAATATTCCTAGCTAAAAGGCCCCTCCCCATGATAGATTCCGTGGGTTTATATACTTACTTAAATCTGTATAGAGGGGGTTTTCTAAATTATGTTCACATCTGTGGACTCAAATAGAAAAAAAATTGTTGAGCATCTTCCTGGTAAGAATGTTCATGGTTCCCCTACCCAGGGTAATTCTTTCATTAATAAAATTAAATTAGTTTTTGCAAGTCAATTTCAAAAATTATTTTCAAAAAATGATGAATACACTAAATTGCAAATAACAATTTTTGGTATTACTTTTATCGTTGCCATTTTAGTGGCATCTATAACAGGAATTATAATTGGGTATACTTTTGGTTTTAGTGTTTTTGTAGGTGCCATTGCTGGTATTTTTTACTTACGTTTGCTTGCTAAAAGCATAGGAAAAATAGGGAAAGAATCTAATGGGGTTTCTCAATTGCAACTATTGGTTCCAGTTTGTCTCTTTCTTTTTGCAAGCAAGCTAGGATCTTTAGATATTTTTCCAGCAATGATAGGCTTTTTTATCTATAAGCCTGCTCTTATATTTTATTTCTCACGTTCTTA
Source organism: Prochlorococcus sp. AG-335-I21 (assembly GCA_003282225.1). Classification (GTDB taxonomy): domain Bacteria; phylum Cyanobacteriota; class Cyanobacteriia; order PCC-6307; family Cyanobiaceae; genus Prochlorococcus_A. The sequence goes on along the minus strand of QBZO01000010.1, from coordinate 3,150 downwards.
AATAAATTTTGCTTTTCAAAATTTATTAATTTTTATTTAAATCAAAATGTTCTTTAACTCCTTGCCAACAAATTTTGCCGCATTAGAAGTAGGTCAACATCTTTATTGGCAGATTGGAAATATTAGACTTCACGGACAAGTTTTTTTAACTTCTTGGATCCTATTAGGTGCTTTATTAGTTTTCATCTCTTTAGGGACAAAAAAAATGGAAAATGATCCTAAGGGATTGCAGAATTTACTTGAATTTTTATGGGACTACATTAGAGATCTTGCAAGAACTCAAATTGGTGAAAAAGTATACAGAGATTGGATGCCTTTTATAGGAACTCTATTCTTATTTGTGTTTGTAAGTAATTGGGGAGGAGCGCTTATACCTTGGAGATTAATAAAATTACCAAGTGGAGAATTAGGAGCTCCAACAGCTGATATTAATACAACCATTGCATTGGCATTGTTAGTTTCTCTATCTTATTTCTATGCTGGGCTTAGTAATAAGGGTTGGAGATATTTTGAATATTATGTTCATCCAACACCGATAATGTTGCCTTTTAAAATTCTAGAAGACTTTACTAAACCTTTATCTTTATCCTTTAGGCTTTTTGGAAATATTCTTGCTGATGAACTTGTTGTTGGTGTTTTGGTTTTTCTAGTTCCCTTGGTTTTACCCATTCCTGTAATGTTTCTAGGGTTGTTCACAAGTGCAATTCAAGCATTAATCTTTGCTACACTCGCTGCTTACTACATAGGAGAAGCCGTAGAAGAACATCATTAGTTTCTTTTTAATACATTCAGACTCTTTTACAAAGGGCCTGTAATCTGGCAAAATATTTAATCGCGTAGGTCTGAAAAATTCAGACCCATTCTTAAAAAAAAAAGAATGTCCAAGCGTTTTAGACAAAAAGATTTATCACAAGCATTAAGCTCTTTATTTCAAAATTATGGATTCCATTACTTCCGCTGCATCTGTTGTAGCTGCTGGCTTAGCAGTTGGCTTAGGCGCTATTGGCCCAGGCCTTGGACAAGGTAACGCAGCTCAAGGTGCTGTTGAGGGTATTGCCCGCCAACCTGAAGCTGAAGGTAAAATCAGAGGAACTCTACTTTTATCTTTCGCTTTCATGGAGTCATTGACAATCTATGGATTAGTTGTTGCTCTAGTATTACTTTTTGCGAATCCTTTTTCCTAAAAGTTAATGTTGCTTTTAATTCTTATTAGCAATATTTAAATTTAATTTTTTAATTTCAACTGAAAAATATGTTGGCCTTTGATTTTTTTGGTGCTACTGAAGGTGGTTTATTTGATATAAATGCCACTTTGCCTCTCATGGCAATACAAGTAGTCGCTCTTACTTACATACTAAATTCTCTTTTTTTTAAGCCTGTAGGCAATGTTGTTGAAAAAAGAGAAAAATTTGTAAGTAACAATATTATGGACGCCAAAAATAAACTTTCAGAAGTTGAAAAATTAGAAGCTGATTTATTAAGTCAGCTTCAAAGCGCCCGCTCTGAAGCTCAAAAGATTGTGAGCGAAGCTGAGAATGAATCTGATAAGCTTTATAAAGAAGCTCTTGAACTTGCTAATAATGAAGCAAATGCTTCTAAGGAAAAAGCAAGGTTAGAAATAGAAAATCAGACATCTTCAGCTCGTGACCAACTTTTTAAGCAAGCTGATGACTTAAGCGAACTTATTGTTAATAGATTAATCCTAGAAAAATGAATTTACCTCTTTTAGCTACAGAAGGTTTTGGCTTAAATCTTAATTTATTTGAAACTAACGTTCTTAATTGGGCTGTAGTTGTTTTTGGCCTTTATAAATTTTTACCAGGTTTTCTAGGTAAAATGCTCCAAAAAAGAAGAGAGGGAATTCTTCTTGAATTAAAAGATGCAGAAGATCGACTTCTTAAGGCCACACAAGCTCTAGAGAAAGCAAAGACTGACTTATCTTTAGCAGAAGAAAAAGCTAGTCAAATAAAAGCAGATTCTCTTAAGAGATCTGAATCAATCAGGATGGAAAGTGAGAAAAAAGCTATTGAAGAGATGGCACGAATAAAACAAAGTGCAATCTCTGATGAAAGCTCAGAAGCCTCAAGAGCTATTTCTCAACTTCGTAAAGAAGCTGTTGAATTAGCTATCAAGAAAGCTTTAGATTCTCTACCAAATAGACTTGATCAAACAACTCAAGAAAATTTGGTAACTCAATCCATAAATAATATTGAGATGAATTAATGCCACTTTTAAATTCCGTTACTACCCCATACGCAGAAGCATTACTTCAGGTTGCTAGTGAAAATGATCAAACTGAAGAAATGGTTAAGGAGGTAAAACAACTACTTTCCTTAATAAATGATTCCCCTGATTTAGAAAAAACATTATCTTCTCCAGTTTTAGAGACAGATACTAAGAAAAAAATCATAATTGAAATTTTTTCAGAAAAGATTAGTTCTTCTCTTCTAAATTTTTTAAAACTATTGGCTGATAGGCAAAGAATTGCGATTGTACCCTCAATTCTCGATAGATTTTTAGAAATTTATAGAGAAAATAGTAATATTGCCTTGGCAACTGTTACGTCTGCTATCGAGCTTACAGATGACCAAAAAGGTTTAATTACCAAAAAAATCATCAATATAGCTGGTACTGAAAAATTAGAACTTGTAACTAAAATCGACCCATCCCTCATTGGGGGCTTCGTCGCGAGTGTAGGATCTAAAGTAATTGATGCTAGTCTTGCCTCTCAAATTAGAAAGCTTGGTTTGTCACTATCCAAGTAAATTCAAAATCCAACCTTAAATTCTTAAATCCATGGTATCTATACGCCCTGATGAAATCAGTTCAATCTTAAAACAACAGATAACTGATTATGACCAATCCGTAAATGTAAGCAATGTAGGAACTGTTCTACAAATTGGTGATGGCATTGCAAGAATATATGGCTTAGATCAGGTCATGGCTGGTGAATTATTAGAATTTGAGGATGGGACTGAAGGTATAGCTCTTAATCTTGAAGATGATAATGTCGGTGCAGTTTTGATGGGTGAAGCGTTGGGTGTGCAAGAAGGAAGTAATGTAAAATCAACAGGAAAAATCGCATCTGTCCCAGTCGGAGAAGCTATGAAGGGGAGAGTTGTTAACCCTTTAGGACAGCCAATAGATGGA
>QBZO01000009.1 GCA_003282225.1 Prochlorococcus sp. AG-335-I21 | reverse complement strand
CCGCAGTTTCCTAAAATGCCCTTTAATCCATAAAGTTGTAATTTCTCTTTGATTACTAACTCTCTTAAATTTTCGCCAGGTTTACATTGGATATCAATACCTTCTCGGATGAATCTGATAGTTGTCATTTTTTTGTTATTTTTGTCTATTTTGGCGCTTTACTTTGAGAATTGTGACCAAAATATTAACATAATTTAGGTAAAAATTACCTGAAAATAAAGTGATACGAGGTTATCTGCCCAGTTTTACTAACAAAATTAATTTATTTACAAAACTCTCTCAAAGCCCAAAAAACCCCTACTATCATGATGTTTAGCTGTTTATTCAGCATCGTTACAAGATTTTTAACCGATGGGATTGCCTTGGTATCGAGTTCACACAGTAGTTATTAACGACCCAGGTCGACTACTGGCTGTTCATCTTATGCATACTGCATTATTAGCCGGCTGGGCCGGTTCTATGGCTTTATATGAATTAGCCATTTTTGATCCTTCAGACGCAGTTCTCAATCCAATGTGGAGACAGGGAATGTATGTTATGCCATTTATGGCAAGATTAGGGATCACAAGTAGTTGGAACGGATGGGATATTACTGGAGCTACCGGAGTCGATCCGGGATTCTGGAGTTTTGAAGGGGTAGCCGCTGCCCACATTGTTTTTAGTGGACTTTTAATGCTTGCTTCAATCTGGCATTGGACATATTGGGATTTAGATTTATGGGAAGATGAAAGAACAGGAGAACCTGCCCTTGATCTTCCAAGAATATTTGGAATCCATCTTCTTTTAGCAGGAATTACTTGCTTTGGATTCGGAGCTTTTCATTGTGCCAATGTTGGGATTTGGGTCTCAGATCCCTATGGATTAACTGGTCATGTAGAACCTGTTAATCCATCTTGGGGAGCAGATGGCTTTAATCCATTTAATCCAGGTGGAATAGTTGCAAATCATATTGCGGCAGGGCTTCTTGGTATTATTGGTGGAATATTTCACATAACTAATAGACCAGGAGAAAGACTTTATAGAGCATTAAAGCTCGGAAGTCTTGAAGGAGTATTAGCTAGTGCATTAGCTGCTGTTCTTTTTGTGTCATTTGTTGTCGCAGGAACAATGTGGTACGGCTCTGCCACCACACCTGTTGAATTATTTGGTCCTACTAGATATCAATGGGATTCCGGTTACTTCAAAACTGAAATAAATAGAAGAGTTCAAACTGCTATTGATAATGGAGCGACCAGGGAAGAAGCATACGCCTCAATCCCAGAGAAGCTTGCATTCTACGATTATGTAGGGAACAGTCCTGCCAAGGGTGGCCTATTTAGGGTTGGAGCTCTTGTCAATGGAGATGGTTTACCAACAGGTTGGCAAGGACATATTGCTTTTCAAGATAAAGAGGGTAATGACTTAGAAGTTAGAAGAATTCCAAACTTCTTTGAAAATTTCCCAGTTATTTTGGAAGATAAAGAAGGAAATGTAAGAGCTGATATCCCCTTTAGAAGAGCTGAAGCAAAGTATTCATTTGAACAAACTGGCATTACAGCTACTATCTACGGAGGTGATCTTAATGGGCAAACATTTACAGATCCTGCTGTGGTAAAAAGACTAGCTAGGAAAGCCCAGCTTGGTGAAGCTTTCAAATTTGATAGAGAAACTTATAAATCAGATGGTGTATTCCGAAGTTCCCCAAGAGCTTGGTTTACTTATGCACATTTATGTTTCGGATTATTATTCTTATTTGGTCATTGGTGGCATGCTTCAAGAACTCTTTACAGAGACTCCTTTGCTGGAATTGACGCTGAGATAGGAGATCAAGTTGAGTTTGGTCTCTTTAAGAAACTTGGTGATGAAACCACTAGAAGAATCCCAGGAAGGGTTTAAACTAAACTTTATTATTTTTTTCTCATGGAAGCTTTTGCTTACGTTCTTATTTTAACTCTCGCAGTTGTAACTTTATTTTTTGCAGTCGCTTTTAGAGATCCCCCTAAATTCGATAGGAAATAAAGATAAAAAACCCTCCGTCAATTAGGAGGGTTTTTTTTTGCTACTTTTCATTATCGTGATATTAATCTACTATTAGAGTTGAAGATTGTATTAATTCACTATATGCAGTGTCCAACCTGTCAAAATACAGATAGCAGAGTTTTAGAATCAAGATCTGCTGATACTGGGAAAAGTGTCAGAAGAAGAAGAGAGTGTTTAAATTGCAGCTTTAGATTTACCACATATGAAAGAGTTGAAACAATGCCAATTTCTGTTCTTAAAAAGGATGGGAGCAGGGAATTGTTTAATAAAGATAAATTAATTACTGGAATATCTAGAGCATGCGAAAAAACAACATTTTCGAGAGAAGCGATTATTAATTTTGTTGACTCAATTGAATCGCAAATCGTACAAGACTCAAATAAAGATATCAAATCTTCTCAAATTGGAGAATTAATTCTTAAAGGCTTAAGGAAAGAAAACGAAGTTGCTTATATAAGATATGCATCAGTCTATAGGAAGTTTAATGGGGTAAAAGACTTTGTCTCCACTCTTGAATCCCTAAAAGGTAGTTCAAAAAACGAATTAGCTTCAATTTTATAAATTTAGCCTACTAAAGTGTAGAATATAACTTACAAATAATTTGCTCTTTAGTTTGCAGGCTAAAAGCATTCCTTTCTAACCATCTTAGGTGGTCTGCGTTTTAACAAATGATCGAAAATCCTACCCAAATCGTAAAAGAAGTTGAAAATTCAACCGTAGAAGAAAATACTTCTGAGACTCCAAAAGAGGAAGATTTATCATTTGACCATAAAGATATTCCATCTGCAGATTCTTCTTCAAGCAGACGAAATAGTGATTTGGATACAGCAGGGTTTACTCAAGAAGAGTTTGCATCATTATTAGGAAAGTATGATTATAATTTCAAACCTGGCGATCTTGTAAAAGGTACAGTTTTTGCTTTAGAACCTAAAGGAGCCATGATAGATATAGGAGCTAAAACTGCAGCTTTTATGCCTATGCAAGAAGTTTCTATAAATAGAGTTGAAGGACTAAGTGATGTTTTACAACCTTCAGAAAGTAGAGAATTTTTTATAATGAGTGAGGAGAATGAAGATGGGCAGTTAGCTTTATCAATTAGAAGGATAGAATATCAAAGAGCATGGGAAAGAGTCAGACAATTACAAAAAGAAGATGCGACTATATATTCCGAGGTTTTTGCAACAAACAGGGGTGGGGCTTTAGTCAGAGTTGAAGGATTGAGAGGTTTTATACCTGGATCTCATATTAGTGCCAGAAAAATAAAAGAAGATTTGGAAGGAGAATATTTACCTCTAAAATTTCTTGAGGTGGATGAAGAAAGAAACAGATTAGTTTTAAGTCATAGAAGAGCTTTAGTTGAGAAAAAAATGAATAGACTTGAAGTCGGGGAAGTTGTTGTAGGTTCCGTAAAGGGAATAAAACCTTATGGAGCTTTTATTGATATCGGTGGTGTAAGTGGTCTTCTACATATTTCAGAAATTAGTCATGAACATATTGAAACACCTCATAATGTTTTAAATGTAAATGATCAGATGAAAGTAATGATAATAGACTTAGATTCCGAGAGAGGAAGAATCTCTTTATCAACCAAAGCTCTAGAACCTGAACCAGGTGATATGCTAACTGACCCACAAAAAGTTTTTAATAAAGCTGAAGAAATGGCTGCAAAATATAAGCAAATGTTACTTGAGCAAACTGATGAGAATGAGGGGCAGACAATAGAAATTGCAGAAAACGCGTAAACTCTTATTTTAAATTTTTTAATAACTAATTAACAAATTCATTTTAGATCAGAAAAATTATTGTAATCTCAAGTTAATAACTATTGATTAATATTTGCAGTTTAATTTAGGATTAGATTATTCATAAATTATTAATAAATGAGTGATTTTATTTTTACTTCTGAATCAGTAACTGAAGGGCATCCTGACAAGATATGTGATCAAATCAGTGACGCTGTCTTAGATGCTTTATTAACTGAAGACCCAGAAAGTAGAGTAGCCTGCGAAACCGTAGTCAACACTGGTCTTTGTTTACTTACTGGTGAAATAACTTCTAGAGCAAAGCTTGATTATATAAAACTTGTCAGAAAAGTAATTAAAGAAATTGGATATGAAGGTTCAAAAGCTGGGGGTTTTGACTCAAATAGCTGCGCTGTTTTAGTGGCTCTTGACGAGCAATCACCTGATATTTCCCAAGGAGTAAATGAAGCCGATGATATCAACGAGGATTTAGAAAACAATACTGGAGCTGGTGATCAGGGGATAATGTTTGGCTATGCGTGTGATGAGACACCTGAATTAATGCCATTACCAATTAGCTTGGCTCACAGATTAGCATTACAACTTGCAAAAGTAAGACATGAAAAAGTACTTAATTATCTTCTGCCTGATGGAAAAACTCAAGTAAGTATTGATTACAAAAAAGGGGTCCCAGTTTCAATAAACACCATTTTAATTTCAACTCAGCATACGGAGGAGATTGATGGACTTACAAATGAAGAAGAAATTCGTCAAAAGATAAAAGAAGATTTATGGATCAATGTTGTATTACCAGCAACAGAAGATTTAGAAATCAAACCAATAAGTAAAAAGACAAGATTCCTAGTAAACCCCACAGGTAAATTTGTTGTAGGAGGGCCTCAAGGGGATGCAGGACTCACGGGCAGAAAAATAATTGTAGATACTTATGGAGGATATGCAAGGCATGGAGGTGGTGCATTCTCTGGGAAGGATCCTACTAAAGTTGACAGATCAGCTGCATACGCAGCACGTTATGTAGCCAAAAGTATTGTTAATGCAAAATTAGCAAAAAAGGTAGAAGTACAATTAAGTTATGCCATTGGAGTTGCTAAACCGATTTCAATTCTTGTTGAAACATTTGGTACAGGTGTTATTTCTCAAGATAATTTAGAAGAACTAATTAAAAAGAACTTTGATTTAAGGCCTGCAGCAATAATAAAAGAATTTGATTTAAGAAATCTACCAAAAAAAATGGGTGGTGAATTTTTCAGAAAAACTGCATCTTATGGACATTTTGGCAGAAATGATCTAAACCTCCCTTGGGAAAGTGTAGAAAAAAAATCAGCCCAATTAATAGAGGCTTCAAAAGACTTTTTGTAAATATTTATGCCTAATAAGTTTTTTGGAGGGTTAGATTTTGGGACTAGCGGCGCAAGAATATCCATAATTAACTTTAACAAGGAATTAAAATACTCTAATTCAGTTCGTTATCAATATGGCTTTAAAAATCCCAACTCTTGGATTAATTCTTGTGAGAAACTTTTGGATAGTTTACCTCTTCATATAAAAAACAATATTGTTAATTTAGCAATCTCAGGCACTTCTGGAACTTTAACCGCTTGCAATTTAAGGGGTGATCCCATGGGAGAAGCCATACCTTATGACCAAGCATGTAATGAAAAAAAAATCCTTATTGAATCGATAACGGTTGGATATGATCATTTACAAACCCCATACAGTAGTTTGGCTAAAGCATTAAAACTAATAGATAAATTTGGGGAAAATATTCTTTTGAGACATCAATCTGACTTAATAACTGGCTGGTTTTTGAAAGATTGGACATATGGAGAAGAAGGCAATAATATCAAACTTGGTTGGGATCTAATAAAAGAATCTTGGCCAAAAAGTTATCTCAAGACTTCATGGCAAAAATGCTTACCTCTAATAATTAAAAGTGGAAAAATCTTAGGTCAAATCGATACTGACTTAGCCGAAAGGTTCAAATTAAATAAGAAAATACTATTAGTTTCAGGGACAACTGATTCAAATGCAGATTTTTTAGCTGCAGGAGTGGAAAAAGAAGAAGGCCTAACAGTTTTAGGAACCACGATCGTAGTTAAAAAGATTAATAAGACCCCAATTAAAGAAAAAGGAATTACATCCCATAGAGTTAATGAAGACTGGATATGTGGAGGGGCATCAAACGCTGGCTGTGGAATTTTATCGCAATTTTTTTCTGATTTAGAAATAAAAGAACTTAGCAGACAAATAAATACCTCAAAAGAAACTTCCCTAAATCTTTTGCCACTCAATAGCAGAGGTGAGAGATTTCCTATTAATAATCCTTTTTTGGAGCCAATTCTTAACCCCAGGCCAGTAAGCGACTCACTTTATTTGCAAGCGTTGTTCGAGGGGTTAGCAAGAATTGAATTGAAAGGATGGGAAAAACTACATGAACTGACAGGCTCATTTCCAAAAAGAATTGTTACTACTGGTGGAGGTTCAAAAAATCCTCAATGGAGAGCAATAAGAGAACGAGTAATTAATATTCCCATAGTTTCATGTAAAAAAACGACTTCATTTGGGACAGCTTTATTAGCAATTAATGCAAATCAATAAATTTTCTTAGTTAAATCTTTAATCAAGATATAAAAATTTAATGAAAGGGTTTCACAAACTACACATCTTAATTTAGAGTATATAAGTTAGAGCCGGGATAGCTCAGTTGGTAGAGCAGGCGACTGAAAATCGCCGTGTCCCCAGTTCAAATCTGGGTCCTGGCACCTTTATAAACCTGTCTTTGACGGGTTTTTTTTATGAATATTTATATATTTATAAATTTAAATTTTTATTTATCAACTCTACAGACTTGACCAATCACACCCAAAATTAGTTCGTCTCCATTTGGATCTTGCCAATCAGCAAGATTATTTAAACCACTATTTTCCTCATCTGTGAAAACATCAACATCTCTAAAAGATTTCTCAAAACAATTTATATCCATTGTATAAATAATATCTTGTGTTATTTCACTTTTAGTTTTTGGAATAAATTTGCTCAATACTCTAACAGAGCCATCTTTATTCCTTTTTATACTTTTTCTATCCCATATTTGTTCGCCGTATTCACTAATTGGACCTCCAACCCATTCATGAGACAAAGCATATGATTGTTTTATTGAAATACAAAAAGAGCAAATTATGGACAGAACAAAAGACAAGAAATTTACAAAAAGTTTTGATGAAAAGCATTCCTTGGCTTGAATCATAATATTTTCGAATATTGAAAATCAATAAATTGAATTTTTGAAATAATAAATCTTAATTAATTATCAATTTTGATTCAGAATTTACTAATTTAGTTTGCCTAAAATCTAAATTAAAAAAATAAGATTAAAACTATGTAAAAATTTTTATTGATTAGTCTTTCTATTATAGATACAATCAACTATTAATTTCTTAAGTTAGCTCTAAAAAATTTTCGGACCAATAATGAATAAAATTCAAAAATTCCTCTCAGTAGTTTTTTTTATAGCAATATTTGTTGTATTAATTTATTTCATACAAAACTATGGCATAGAGCCTCTTAGAAACAAAGTAGAAAGTATGGGAATATGGGCACCTTTTGGAATATTTGTTCTCAGAGGAGTAAGTATAATTTTACCTGCTCTTCCTAGTTCGGCTTATTCACTTCTGGCAGGCTCCTTACTGGGATTCCATAAAGGTTATATAACAATTGTCTTTTCTGATATCGTTTTTTGCCAAGCAGCTTTCTTCATTGCAAGATATTTTGGTCGTGATCCTGTACGTGGGTTAGTAGGACCAAAAGCAATGAAAAGAATTGAAAGTTTCAATCAAAACCAATTAGAAGAAAATTTCTTCCTAATGACAGGTCTCCTTATGACTGGACTTTTTGATTTTCTAAGTTATGCAATCGGTATTGGAGGAACTCGGTGGAAAATATTCACCCCAGCTTTACTAATAAGTCTTCTAATCAGTGATTCTATTCTTGTGGCTGTTGGTGCTGGAGTCAGTCAGGGGGCAGGTTTATTCCTGGGAATAGCTCTTTTAGGCATGTTTGCTTTAGCAACTATTTCAGGTTTAGCAAAAAGAAAAATCCCAAAATAAGGCAAGAATTAATAGTCCTAAAACCATCCATAAAAGATATAACATTTTCGCAAACAACAACATTAAAAATGACTATTCATGTAAGAATATAATTCTGTTGATTTGAAAATTTTTAGATGACTCCATTTAGACCTACATCATACGATCGTCCTGGAGAACAAATATCAACTACACCTTCCGGAGTAAAAGTGACTTCTGCAAAAAGATTAATGGTAGATTCTATGGTAAGGATGATTCAAAAAGCTACCAATCATTCAGTAGAAGATAAACTTGACGAAGAAGCTAATAACAATTAATAAATTTATTCAAAAAAGTTTAGGAGAGTGGAAATCCATAAGAAGCACTCACTCTTTGGCTTTTCAGGAAGTTGAGAATTCAACCAGCAAAATAGTAATAAAAGAGTTAGAACGCAATAATAAAAATGTAGTAGGACTATTAGAAAAATATAATTCCACCTCTAAACCTTCTTTTATTGCATTATCAATAAGTTGGAAGGCAATAAGTGATTGGGAGATGAATCAAAAAATTGAACAAGATAAAACTATATTATTATTTTTACCAAAGGATAAAAATAAAGGGATTGTTCTTCGTAACAAGGGATATACCGAATCCGTGATTTCATCATCAGAATATTTTATCGATGAAAATGAGAACTTAAATATTAAAACTATTTACAGTTCAACAGCTTCTGAAGAGAGAATTTGTTTTTTATCAAACCATATTAGATCCAGATATTCAGTAATTAGAAATAATGAAAACAACAGCGTAATACAAACCTCGCATACATCAGAGATAAGAAATATGTCTATCTTAAAAGATTGATTATTCTTTCAAATTGAAACTTTGTATTAGAGATTAAATCAGGAAGAAATTCTTTTTCTCCTTTCATAGTATTTACAGTAGACTTTAAATCAGAAATAGTTGCATCTCTCATCAGTTCAAAAACTCGGATAGCATTTTTCAGAGGTACACCAAGGGCCAAATAAGTATTTTTAAGATCCTTTAAACAATTTTTAGATAAAACTGATTCATCATCAGAAATTAAAAGGTAAGAAACAATCCTTAAAATTATTTCTCCATCTCTCAGACAAACAGACATTTTATTAGTGGTATCTATAGATATTTTTGTATTAACTGAATCTTGATTTTCGCAAATCATTGTAGTTACAGCATCAGCGGCAATTGCGTGAGAATTATTTGTTATTGAATTTATTGCATCTAATCTTGAGTTTGCAGTATTAATAAATTCTTTTATGTCTTCAATATTTTTATTACTTATATTTTCTAAATCTCTATCATTTGATAAAATTTGATCACTATTTGAAACTGTCATTCTTAAATTTAAAAATTTGAAATTTCTATCTATTTATAATAGATCAGAGCAAATTAAAATAATTAAATCTTAAAATAAACGAAATGGTTCTTAATCTAAAACTACATTTCGAAGTGATATTCAAAATACTGTAAATAAAATAAATTTTTCGCTAAGATAGAAACATTACTTCAAAAAAGTTTTGGATAAACAAGAATTAAAATTATCAAAAAAACTTGTTTCTTCTTATAAAAAAAGATTAGAAAAAGAAATTTTCGAGAGAAGTATTAAATTAAAAATGCCTCAAAATAAGTTTGAAGAAATTATCAATAATAATAATGAACTAATAAATCTAAAAAAAGCATTGCAGGAATTAGAGACTAACCCTCAATCTTCAAATTAAAGTAAGGTCAAAATTTTTAATAATACAACCTATAAAAAGTGCATCAAACTAACAACTTCCTTTTTAAATCCTTAAATAATGCACAACTAAAAGCTGTAAACCATATCAATGGGCCACTGCTAGTTATAGCAGGTGCAGGAAGTGGAAAAACTAAGGCCCTTACTCATAGAATTGCCAATTTAATTGATAATAACTCTGTAGATCCCCATAATATTCTCGCAGTAACTTTTACAAATAAAGCTGCTAAAGAAATGAAAGCAAGACTTCAAGTACTACTTGCACAAGAAATAGCTTTAAATCAATTTGGGCAGCCTTGGTCAACCCTCAAGGAATTTGATCAGAATCAATTAAGAACAAATATAGATCAAGAGAGACTAAGGGACCTATGGATAGGAACTTTTCATGCATTATTTTCAAGACTTTTAAGATACGATATAGAAAAATATAAAGATCCTGAAGGTCTAACCTGGACACGGCAATTTTCAATTTATGACGAGACAGATTCTCAGACCCTAGTAAAAGAAATTGTTGGTCAAGATATGAGTCTTGATCCAAAAAGATTTGATCCTAAGAAAATTAAGAGGGCTATTAGTAACGCAAAAAATCAATGTTTTACAGCTAATGACCTTGAAGAAAAAGCTGATAATCATTTTGATAAAATAATTGCAGATGCTTACAGAAGATATAGGATATCTCTCTCAAAAAATAATGCTTTAGACTTTGATGATCTTCTACTACTTCCTGTGTTTTTATTAAGACAAAATGATTTAGTTAGGGATTACTGGCATAAAAGATTCCAACATGTATTAGTTGATGAATATCAAGATACAAATAGGACACAATATGAACTGATTAAATTAATTACGGCTGGGAATACTGAACCAAACAAATTTTGCGACTGGAATGATAGATCAATTTTTGTTGTCGGAGATGCAGATCAAAGTATTTATAGTTTTAGGGCAGCAGATTTCAGAATATTAATTGGATTTCAAGAAGACTTTAAAAATTCATCTAATAATGATCAGAAAGCCTCTCTGGTTAAATTAGAAGAAAACTATAGATCTTCATCAAATATTCTTACCGCTGCAAACTCTTTGATTGAAAATAATACTGAAAGAATTGATAAAGTTTTAAGGCCTACAAGGGAGGAAGGAGAACTTTTAAAGTTGCTTAGCTGCGATGATGAGATATCTGAAGCTGAGGCAATAACAACAAAATTAAGGTCTCTTAATAATTACAATAGTCAACCCATCTGGAAAAATTTTGCAATTCTCTATAGAACTAGGGCTCAATCTAGAGTATTAGAAGAATCTCTAGTAAGATGGAGAATTCCATATACAATCTTTGGCGGATTACGTTTTTATGACAGAAGAGAAGTTAAAGATGCTGTCGCCTATTTAAAAGTCTTAGTAAATTCTTCAGATAATGTAAGTCTTTTAAGAATCATCAATGTTCCGAGAAGGGGAATAGGAAAAACAACTATTCAAAAGCTTAATGAGCTATCAAATAAGTTGAACATTCCTTTATGGGAGGTCATAAATGACAAACAAAGCTTAGATGAGACTATAGGCAGATCATCAAAAGGCATTAATAAATTCACAGAGCTTATGAATGACCTTCTTTGCTATATAGATAACTCTGGGCCTGCTCAAATTCTTCAATTAATTCTAGAAAAAAGCGGTTACTTAAGTGATTTATTAACAAGTGGTTCAGAGGAATCTGAAGATAGAAGAAATAATCTTCAGGAATTAATAAATGCTGCTACTCAATTTGAAGAAGAGACCGAGAACCCAGATGTAGAGGGATTCTTGTCAACAGCAGCTTTAACAACAGACAATGATACAAAAAAAAATCATCCTAACTCCGTCACTTTAATGACTCTCCATAACAGTAAAGGATTAGAATTTCAAAATGTATTTATAACTGGATTAGAACAAGGTTTATTTCCAAGCCACAGGTCAATTGATACTCCTTCTCTTCTAGAAGAAGAAAGAAGATTATGTTATGTAGGTATAACAAGAGCTAAAGAGAGAGTTTTCTTATCACATGCAAGAGAGAGAAGATTGTGGGGAGGCATGCGAGAAGCAACAATTCCTTCAATATTTCTCTCAGAAATACCAGAGGAATTAATTGACGGGGAATTACCTCAATCAAGTGGTGCCTCTATCAGAAGGGATCGTCATCTTGACCGTTTAACAAGAGTGGATAGAAACGATTCAAATGAATTTATAAATAGACCTATAAATGCAGTAAGAAAACTATATTCAGGACCCAGTAAAGGAAAAAGTTGGTTGATTGGAGATAAAGTAATTCACTCCAAATTTGGCAAAGGTGAAATCATACATATTTTTGGCAGTGGCGAAAAAATATCTTTAGCAGTAAAGTTTGGTGATAAAGGGAGCAAAATTCTAGACCCAAGATTAGCTCCAATAAGAGCAATAAACTAAAATTTGCATGAATGATATTTCTGCTTATATAAATTCAGCAATATTAAAAATTCCTTTTAATTTATTTAATATAATTTCTCAGTATATTGAATTGAATAGAAGCGTTAAAGTTGCAATTGTGGGTGGCTATATAAGAGATTTATTAATCACTAAAATTCATAAAAAGAATTTTTTCAATCCACTTGATATTGATATAGTTACAGAAGGATCTTCAGTTGATTTAGCAAAATTCATAAAAAAAAATATCTCACATGTTGAACTTTGTTTGATAAAAGAATTTGAAATATACGACACTGTAGAACTAAATATTAATGATTTAAAAATTGATATAGCTTCTGCAAGAAAAGAGAAGTATGAGGCTCCAGGAGTAAATCCAATCGTAAAACACGCAAATATTAAAGAGGATTTAAAAAGGAGAGACTTTAGTATAAATGCAATAGCTTTTGAATTCTCAAAGCAAGAAATTTATGATTTCTTTGATGGTATAAAACATATACAAGAAAAAGAATTACATTTGCTGCATGAAAATAGTATTCAAGATGATCCTAGTAGATTAATAAGATGCGCAAGATATGCTTCAAGATTAGATTTCAAAATTTCAAATAAATCACTTCAACAATCTCAAAAGATTATCCAAAGATGGCCTTGGAAAATTATAAAGGATGATGCTAAATCTAAATTTCCGCCCGGAATAAGTATAAGAATCAGGATGGAATTAGCAGAAATATACAAATACGATAATCTCGCAAAAATAGTTTCTTTATTAAACGATTGGGGAATTATTTCTATTCTAAATAAAAATTTAAGTATTAATAATAAATTTTTGAGGGGTTTAAAGTGGATTAAAAAACTAAAAGGTAATTATATTCTCTACCTTTTAAAAAATTCAGAAAATTTAGAGCTTACTTGTCAAAGATTTTTTATTAATAGCAAGGAAAAGAAGATTCTCAAAGATTACTTAAATACCACAAATCAATTAGATAATGAAAAAGAAAAATTTCTCTATTTAACCCCCTCGCAATGGACTGAATTTATTGAAACAAAAAATTTAGATGAAGAGACAGTGAAATTATTAATTTGCAATGGGGGTTTATTTTGGAAATCATTTTTTAAATGGCTATTTGTTTATAAATTTATTAAGTCAAAAAAAAGTGGAGAATTTTTAAAAAATGAAGGATGGCAACCGGGGAAAGAAATGGGGAATGAAATTAAAAGGTTGAGATACATAGAGATCGATAAGTTCAAAAAGAAATAACTATCAATTTATTACTTCTCCGACCTTATACCATTCATCCTTTAAAAATTTTTCATACTTAGGATCACAACATATCAAAAGCGGTCCACAAGTTTGTGGATCTAATAATAATGAGATTTTTTCTTTAAAGCTGTGACTATTAATTTTATTTTTTTTTGTAAATGCGATAATTCTATTATTACGTTTTTCTGCAATAATTTGATCAAATATTTCTTTATTTGATTCGAACAGAGAACTTTTTATTCCTTTGTGTATTAAATCAAATACTCCTGGATAAGCTTTAAATGCAAATAAATCTAATAAAACCCTTATAGGATCAAGTTTGTTATCTCTCCTTAATAAATTAGATGAATCGATCATCTCTTTAAGGTGTCCTATAAATCCATAGCCAGTTACATCAGTAGCTGCATTTATAAATGTTTCTCCAAACTTATCTTGAAGCAAATAAATTTTTTCAATTAATGGTTGCTGACTTGTAACTAAATTTCTCATTATCTCCTCTGAACTATCTTTCAAATTAATATTTTGCTTTTGAGCAGCAAAAAAAACTCCCACGCCTAAAGGCCTTGACATTAGGATAATATCTCCTTTTTTCATACCAGATTTTAACCATGGTTTTGCACCATTTTTCAAAACTCCCTGAACAGTTAAAGAAATATCGATTCCTAAAGAATAAGGTTGATCAACAAAACTTCTTGACTCAAAAGTATGCCCTCCAATTAACTTACCCCCTTGTTCTTCAACTGTTGTTTTTATCCCTTTTAGACAATGAGAAAAAAGGTAGCTTTGAAAATCTTTTCCTACTTTTGGAAGAGATATTAAGGCCTGTACAGATGAAAGTTTTACACCGCAAGCCCATAAATCTGAGCAAGCATGCAACACAGTAATTTTTGCATTTAGCCAAGGATCACTTATTAATGCAGGAAATCCATCAACACTTTGAAGAATAATATCTTGATTATTTTTATAAATTTCAACAGAATCCTCAGGAGAAGTTGCAAAATTTTCAAGTTGAGCACTTCTTAAGGATTTATTTAAAGTGCTTTGAGGAATTTTAGCAGCACATCCTCTACATTCTTCCATCCCACCTTCTTTGACTTTTTGACTCATATTCGAATCTAAAAGACGAAATTTCTTTATGAAACCTTCATCGATTTTATTTTTAAGGTACCAAATAAGAAAAGAAGGTCCAATAACAATATCGCCATAAAAAGCAAAAGCTTTCGGAAGCTTTCTAGGATAAGAATTTACTATTTGCAATCCAAATTTTTGAGGAGACCATTTTTTTAATGATTCACCTTTTATTTCCTTCTGAATATTAGTTGCCAATATATTTAAAACTTTTACTGCAAATATTCCAGAAGAAGGCCTCTTAGAGGTTTTTATGACAGCGCAATCACCAGTTGCAAAAGTGCCTAAAAAATTTTTCAACCTTAATTTCTGATCTGTAAAAAATCGTCCTTTTGAATCCAATTCTGAATTATATTTTTGTACCCAATATGGTGATGAATTTCCTGTACATAAGAGAATCTTTCCATAATCAACAGGAAGTTTGCCAACTACTTCTATATTCGATCTATAAAAGATTTTTAAGATTTTATCATCTACCTTATTTAATTTGCATAAAATTTTTAAAGATCTTTTTTTCCATCTTTTTCTCAAAGCAAAAGCGACTTCAATTGCCGCGAGTCCACTACCTACAATTACAAAAGATTGTTCAGTTTCTGAATCATGCTTATCTTCATTTTTAATTAACTCATAAGCCTTAAAAAAAGGTTTAATTGGGAAAGCAATTTGATTATTGACTAAATCTTGAAATTCTTCTGAAATTTTGGTTTGACTTCCATAATTAAGTACTAATTTTGAGTAACAAATTGATGGTCTATTTTTTAAAAAAATTTTTTTTAACTGAAAATCAATATTTATTACTTCTTCTTTGATGAAGGCTACTTTTGACTTTTTAGCTAAAGATCTTATATCGATTAAGCTTTCATCTAAAGTAATTGATCTAGAAATTACAGAAGGGAACATAGCCGAATAAACTAACTTAATATCTCTGGATATAATTGAGATAGGAATTTCTGGCATTAATTTCGGATTCATCAACCATTTTCTCATCAAAAGAACATTTGTATGTCCGCCTCCAATTAGTACTAGATGATTAATAGTCATTTCATTACAATGAATAAACAGCATTTATTACCCATTAAAGAATCAAGATTAGGAGTAATTGGTGGGAGTGGTTTCTATTCAATTGACAAAATAGAATGTCATAAAGAAATCGAGGTCAATACACCTTATGGTAAACCTTCTGATTCAATTAGGCTCTTTAAAACTGGTAATCTAGAAATAGCTTTTATAGCGAGGCACGGTAGAACACATAAGCTGAATCCCACAGAAATACCATATAAAGCTAACATTTGGGCTCTCCGATCAATTGGTGTGAGGTGGATAATCGCTCCATCAGCAGTTGGCTCCCTTCAAGAACAAATAAGGCCCCTTGATATTGTTATTCCTGATCAATTTATAGATCGAACTCATAAAAGACCAGCAACATTTTTTAATGAAGGAGCAGTAGCTCATGTAACTATGGGGGATCCTTTCTGTATGAACTTATCAGGAATTTTATGCAATGTTAGCGAAGAAAATATCCCGGGAGGAAGACAATTACATAGAGGAGGAACATATCTAGCGATGGAGGGGCCGGCCTTCTCTACAAGAGCAGAATCTAATTTATATAGAAGTTGGGGTTGTTCAATTATAGGCATGACTAATCACACTGAAGCAAGATTAGCTAAAGAAGCTGAGATAGCTTATTCTTCTCTCTCTATGGTTACTGATTATGATTGCTGGCATCAAACTCATCAGGAAGTATCAGTGGAGATGGTTTTGGGAAATCTCAGAGCGAATACTGAAGTTGCTAACAAAATTGTCTTCGAAATCGCGAAAGTTATCGATATAAAGAGACCTCAAAGCAAATCCCATTGTTCTTTAAAGGATGGTTTAATAACTCAAAAAGAAAATATCCCTAGTTTTACAAAAGAAAAACTAAAGATATTTACCGATTCTTACTGGAATTAAATATTTGCTTTTAAAATAAATTTTGAAAATTTAGCCCCCAGCACCTACCCCTTGATATGAACCGTAGAAGAATATTCCCAAAACAAAAATAACTGCTAATCCACCAGCAGTAGCAACAAGCCAAAGAGGTAAAACACCCTCTGTCCATCTCCTCTCCCAAGCGACTGCGGGTCTCCCGTCAGGAGTTCGATCAGGTATTCTGCCATCAGGTCCTTTTAATTTGCTCATAGTTTTAATTTAGTTGAAAAAGTAACTGGAAAATAAAATTCCTAAAACAAATACTGATAATAAGCCTAAATAAAGGCTGGTACGATTAAGTTCTACTGGAACTTTATTGGGATTTTCGTTTACTTGCATAATTTTTAAAGTTTTAAGTTCTAATAAATTGCATAGCTGCAATAGCACCTAAGAAAAATACCGATGGAATTGCAAGTGCATGAACTGCAAGCCAACGAATCGTAAAAATAGGATAGACTCGGACTTCTACAGCCTGAATGGGTGGTTGTGAGTTAGTCATTCTTATTTTGTTCTTAAATCAAGCTGAGCTTTTGCATCATATCTCTGAGTTACTACAGGGGCTTTTGATTCTGAGGCCTGGAAATAACTGTCCGGGCGCGGAGTACCAAAAGCATCATAAGCTAAACCTGTATAAACAAATAGAAAACCTGCTATAAAAATAGCTGGTAATGTCACTGCATGGATAATCCAGTATCTAATACTGGTTATTATTTCAAAGAATGGGCGTTCTCCCGTAGAGCCACCGGCCATAATCAAAAATTACGTTATTTACTTCTAAATCTTACAAGGAAAAATACAAATTTTGTGGAGAAGTTTACAGCTTGGTTACAGACAGTTGTTAAATAGCAAGAAAATTAAGATTTTTTTAATTTTTTACTTTGTTTTAAATCAACCATTCCACTTCAATATATAACCCCTCTCTCCAAGAATAAATCCTTTGGGAGAATCTAACTCATCTTTTTCTAAAAATTGAATCTTAATGAAGTTAGTCGGAAGATTTGAGGCAATAGGATCAGAGCTCCAAGTTTTACCATCATCTTTGCTAACTATTAAAGTTCCGTTACCTCCTCCGGCCCAAATATTTCCCTCAGGATCCCAACCCATATCTAAATAATTGTATCCATTTAAAATAGGAACTATTGGTTTACTCCAATTTTCAAAATCATTACTGTCTTCGTTAAATCTTATTTCAGCTCCTCTTGATAACATCCATAAATTCCCATTTGGATTAAATCCTATGCTTTGAACTCTCTTACTACTTGCTCTTTGATGAGCTATCCAGGTATCACTTTCACTATCAAGAGTAGAGAAAAAGTTACCAAGACTACTTACACTTACATAGTCTCCTTCTGATGTTCTTCTTAAATCTCTTATACCGCCCTGTTCAGAGGGGTCTGCTACTTTTGCCTCCCATGTTTCACCACTATTTGAGGTCACATAAATAGCCGCTGAAGTTGTTGCTAATTGAGCACTTCCCTCATCAGTAGTAGATACTAAAAAAGGTTGGCCAGGCAGTTTACCAAGAGATAACCTAGTCCAATTCTTACCTTCATCAATGGTATGCATTACTAAAGAAGGTTGTCCGATTAACCAGCCTTCAGAACCTTTAAAATCTATGTCAAGTAAGCGAAAATTCTCTTCTGCAGGAATATCTAATGATCTTTTTTCCCATGATTTTCCTCCATCTTTAGATTCCATAATTAATCTGTTTGAACCTACCAGAAATCCATGTTTATTATCAATAAAATCTATATCTAAGGCATTTGACTGATCTTCAAATTGAATTGTTTCCCAGGGACTACTCTCGTTCATTTTTACACCTGTTGAAGAACAACTACTTAAAATAAAGCAAAGTGTAAATGTTAAAAGAAGATTTGGAATACTAGTTAAAAACTTTTTCATGAATATATTTTAATGCAAAGAGTACAAAGAAAGGAAACATGCAGCTGCAAATGCTAAACCACCAAATATTAAAATGTTTTTCTGACCAGGTGGCAAACTATTGAAACCAAAGCCATAAGTTAAATTTTCTTCAAAACCACTAGGTTTTTCTCTAGGGCCTATGTCTTTATATAAATTTTTACCTGCTCTACATACTGGACAAGCAAAAGTGTTTCCATCTATGGCTAAGAAAGAGGTATTTTTAGGAATGTTAAGTTTCTTATTTCCTTCAATAGGATCATAAATATATCCACAACTTCTACATTCGAATCTATTTTGTTCTAGATTAGTCATAAGTTCTTTATCTTTAAACTCTAGGAGTTTTTCAGAAGATTCTTTGTTTGCTAAATCTTCAACTATTTGGTTATCCTCAGAAGATGGTTGAATGTTTTCACTCACGATTTAGTATTTAACTTAAGAGACTCTAAAAGATTTTGCTTAATTAAGCGAATTTTCAAACAATTTTTTTAAATGTTTTTATTACCCGGCT
Source organism: Prochlorococcus sp. AG-335-I21 (assembly GCA_003282225.1). GTDB lineage: Bacteria > Cyanobacteriota > Cyanobacteriia > PCC-6307 > Cyanobiaceae > Prochlorococcus_A. The sequence continues at coordinate 16,481 of QBZO01000009.1, read as the reverse complement.
ACGAATATTTTTTAGGTTTTTTAATAATTGCAGCGGCAGTTCCAATTTTAGCTTTAGTTACTAACCTTATAGTTTCTCCAAAAGGAAGAACCGGCGAGAGAAAACTTACATACGAATCAGGAATGGAGCCTATTGGTGGAGCTTGGATTCAATTCAATATAAGATATTACATGTTTGCATTAGTATTCGTTATATTTGATGTGGAAACTGTATTTCTCTATCCTTGGGCGGTTGCATTCAATAGACTAGGTTTACTAGCATTTATTGAAGCTTTGATATTTATTGCAATATTGGTAATTGCTCTTGCATACGCCTGGAGAAAAGGAGCTTTAGAATGGAGTTAAAAAATTGAACAATTCACTTTCACCAAAAGCAATAAGAGAACTTAGAGAAGAAACTTGTAATCCTCTCGGTGCGCCCCAAGTCACTACTGACTTAAGCGAAAATATTATAATGACTAGTTTAGATGACCTTCACAACTGGGCTAGATTAAGTAGTCTATGGCCACTTTTATATGGAACTGCATGCTGTTTTATAGAATTTGCAGCACTCATTGGGTCTCGATTTGACTTTGATAGATTTGGATTGGTGCCTAGGAGCTCCCCAAGACAAGCAGACTTACTAATTGTTGCTGGAACAGTCACAATGAAAATGGCACCAGCATTAGTAAGATTATATGAGCAAATGCCAGAACCAAAATATGTCATAGCCATGGGAGCTTGTACCATAACTGGTGGAATGTTTAGTGCAGACTCAACAACGGCAGTGAGAGGAGTTGATAAATTAATCCCAGTTGATTTGTATCTTCCTGGATGTCCCCCTAGACCAGAAGCTATTTTTGATGCTGTTATAAAATTAAGAAAAAAAGTTGCTAATGAGAGTATTCTTGAGAGAAGTAAAGCTGAACAAACTCATAGATATTTAACTGTAGATCATGAAATGAATCTTGTTTTTTCAGAAAACACTGGTGAGTATTTAAATAAAAAATCTGAAAAATCAATTGAATCCTCTAACCTTAATCAGATAGAAAAAAGTAGTGAAAATATATTTGATACAAATTCTATAGATAAAGAAATAAGATAATGGAAAATAATATTTCACCTGAATCTTCAGAAAAAATTGTAAAACAAAGTGGAATAGTAGGTAATAGGTTATCTGAAGATGGAATTACAAACGAATCTTTAGGGAATGATCATATAGGTGTTGAGATACTTTCAGTAAAACCAGAAAAATTGTACGAAGCAATATCTACTTTAAAAGGATATGGCTTTAACTACCTTCAGTGTCAAGGAGGTTACGATGAAGGGCCAGGAAAATGTCTTGTAAGTTTTTACCATCTAATCTCACTTGAGGATATTCAAGAGATAAAAGAGATTAAAGAAATAAGAGTAAAAGTTTTTTTAAATAGAGACTCAGATTTATCAGTACCTAGCCTTTATAAAATTTTCAAAGGAAGTGATTGGCAAGAAAGGGAAACCTATGATATGTTTGGAATCAATTTTGCTGATCATCCAAATCCAAGAAGACTCTTAATGCCAGAAGACTGGAGAGGATGGCCATTGAGAAAAGATTATATACAACCTGACTTCTATGAATTACAAGATGCTTATTAGAAAATTTATTAATTTAATTTCTTCAATTTTTTATTAATAAACATTACCGCCCTTGCAAGTCTTCGGGGGTCATGCCTAAGTGTTGGAGTTATCTTTCTTGAATAAAGAGGAGCTTGCAAGACGTAATATCCTTCTGAAATTAATTCTTCTTTATTACAAATCACTGGCATGGCTCCTCTACTTCGGTAATAGTCAACAAGCGGTGACTTTTCAAATTGAATTTGAGAAAGTATTGCATTAAATATTCGATTTTTTACACCAAAATTTGATAATTGCTTTTCTATTGCCTTGATGTGTTGATATACATCAAGATTATCTGTTTCCCCTGGTTGAGTCATCAAATTACTTATATAGATTTTAGGAGCATTACTTTTCAGAAGAGCATCCACAATTTCGGGGACTAGTAAATTAGGTAACAAAGAAGTATAAAGACTCCCTGGACCAAGTATTATTAGGTCTGCTTCTTTAATAGATTCAAGAGCACTAGGAAGAGCTGATGGATTTTCAGGCAGATAACCAATCCTGGAAATCACTTTTTTTGATTGACTTATTTTACTTTCACCAAATATTTTCTCACCATCTTCAAGTTCTGCCCAAAGCATTACATCTGTATTTGTTGCAGGCAATACTTGCCCTTGTACTGACAACACTTTACTGGAAGCCTGAACCGCCTTTTCTAAACTCCCCGTAATTGTTGTTAAAGCAGATAAGAATAAATTGCCAAAACTATGTCCCTCTAATCCACTACCTCCAGAAAATCTGTATTGAAACAATCTTGTTAATATTGGTTCTTCATTTGATAAGGCTGCCAAACAATTTCTGATATCTCCAGGTGGTTGAACTCCTAATTGTTTTCTTAAAACCCCGCTACTTCCTCCATCATCTGAGACTGTAACTATTGCGGTTATATTACTGCTATAGTTTTTTAGGCCTTTCAATAATGTTGACAAGCCGGTTCCTCCTCCAATAGCAACAATATTTGGACCTCTATTTAATTTACTTTTTACTCTTAGTGCATCTATTAAAAATGTATTTTTTTCTGGAACAAGCGCTTTTTGTATAGAATTAATACTTCTATTTTGGCCAATCCCAATCAAGAGAAGACCAAACAAAAGGATTAATGGTCCTAAAACTGAAATAGGCAAAATTTTTGTTGCCACGTTCATTATCGAGAAAAAAACGTCTATTAACCAATAAAGAGGTCTTAAATTAGTCCAGATTACAATCCCTAATAAAGAAGTTAATAATCCAATAGCAGAAGTTATCATCCATCTTTTGATTACTAACCCTGGCAATAGCCAACTTAGAATTCTTATAATTTTATTTATCAAACCTAAATTCGACTTTTTAAAAAAAGATAAGGTTCTCTTTATTCTTTTTTTCTTCTTCTGCATCAAAAGCCTCTTAAATTTCTTAAAATTTAAATATATAAATTGATTATAAATCAAATACATACATCCTTTTTTTATTTTTAAAAAGTAGGCAATATGTATTTAAAGACAAATTGCTCTATATACATTTTGAAAAAAACAAAACATGTCGTAGAAACCAATAATCTCTCAATTAGTTGGGGAGAACTTAATGTACTAAATAAAATCAATTTAAAACTTTATGAGGGAGAAAAATTGGCTATTGTTGGCCCTTCAGGTTCTGGGAAATCAACTATATTAAAAATCTTGGCAGGTTTGATTTTACCTACTGCGGGTGAATTAAGCATATTTGGACAAAAACAAACTTACTTAAGATTAGATCAAACTAAACCTCCAGATGTAAGATTAGTTTTTCAGAATCCTGCTTTATTAGGATCTTTAACTGTTGAAGAAAATGTAGGCTTCCTACTTCAAAAGAATAAAAATTTATCCAAGAAATTTATTCAAGAAATTGTAAGAGAATGTTTAGAAGAAGTAGGATTATTTAATGTTGAGAAAAAGCTCCCAAATGAATTAAGTGGTGGTATGCAAAAAAGAGTAAGTTTTGCAAGAGCATTGATTACAGATCAAGATTTAGATAAAAAAAGTCAACCATTATTGCTTTTTGATGAACCTACTGCAGGTCTTGACCCTATTGCTTCATCAAGAATTGAAGACTTAATTAATAATACAAACAATAAAGCCAATGGATCATCTATTGTTGTGAGTCATGTTCTTAGTACTATAGAAAGGACTTCAGAAAAAGTTGTTATGCTCTATGGAGGTCAATTCAGATGGTCTGGTTCGATTGATGAATTTAAAGAGACTAATGATCCTTATGTGTTTCAATTTAGAAATGGTAACCTTGCAGGACCAATGCAACCAAAAGACATTTAAAAATTATGCGTAGAAGCTTAAGAGATTCGATAGTAGGATTTTCCTTGTTAGGAGGTTTATTAGTATTTACATTTTTTTCATTCTGGTTAAGAGGTGTAAAGCTTTCTTCGAAAAATTGGTATCTTTTTGCAGAATTTAACAACGCAAGTGGTCTATCAAAAAAATCTCCAGTAACTTACAGAGGGATCTTAGTAGGTTCAATTAAGGATATTCTTTTTACTAATGAATCAATCAAAGCAAAAATTGTTTTAAATAATCCAGACATTATTCTTCCCAAACCTGCATTCGCAAGAGTTGTTACGAATTCATTTTTAGGGGGAGATGTTCAGGTTGCACTAGAAACTAGTGAAAAAACAATTCCAAAGAATACTCCAAAAGCGATATCAGACAAATGTGATAGTAAATTAATCATTTGCCAAGGAGACACTATTACTGGAAAACAACTATCGAGCCTTTCAAATATTACTAACAGGATAAATCAACTACTTAAAGAATCAAATCAAGAAAATTTAATTGAAAATGTAGTTAATTCAATAGACCAATTTGATAAAACACAAGAAAATCTTGATGAACTAATTTATTTGTCAAAGCAAGAAATTATTAGAGTTAAACCTCTTATAAAAGAGGTAACCATAGCAGCCGGTCATTTAAACAATATTTTGTCTACCATAAATGACGAAGAAACTCTCAAAGATATTAAATTAACAATCAAAGCGGCCGAATCATTATCAGGGAAATTTGATAGTATGAGTGATGATTTTGAACAAATAATGAAAGATAAAGAATTAACTAAATCTATAAGAGATTTAACAATTGGACTATCAAAATTCCTTAATGAGATTTACCCATAAAAAATTTAAAATTCATTAATTGCATTTAAGGCCATAGCGGCAATTGTCTTATCAGTAGCTTTAGGCAATTGAACATATTTTCCTTGTGCAGCTTCTGCAAGCTCTTTTCCAAAGCCACTAGCTATAAATTTCCTTTCTGTATCTATAATTAATAACTTTATTCCTAACATGGGGTATTTAGCGGCAATATCTAATACTTCTTGTTTTAAATCAATATTTTCGTTTTCATTAACTTCTGCTTGACCTAATGATGTACCAAGAGGAACATTTCCTCTCCCATCTGTTATTCCAACAACAATGACCTGACCTATATCTCCAGTAGAAAGAGCATTTTTTGCTACTTTTGCTGATTGAGTTAACCCATGAGCTAAAGGAGACCCCCCTCCACATGGCATAGTCTCTAACCTTCTTTTTGCTGCAGTAATAGATCTAGTTGGTGGCAAAAGAACCTCTGCTTGATTCCCTCTAAATGGTATGAGAGCTACTTCATCTCTATTTTCATAAGCTTCAGTCAAAAGTCTAATGACAGCACCTTTAGCACTTTGCATTCTATTAAGTGCCATAGAACCACTAGCATCAACTAAAAAAATAACCAAAGCTCCTGCCTTTTTTTGAAGGAGCTTTGCCCTAAAGTCATTTTCTTCAATAATTATAGTTTTATTAGGATTCTTTAATCTTCTAGATTTCTGATATGGAGCAGCTGCTCTTAGAGTTGCATCAACAGCAATTCTTTTTACTTTACCTTTTGGAATTAAAGGTCTTACATATCTACCTCTACTTTGACTTAAAATTACTGATCTACTTCCACTATTTCCTGCTTTAGATTTTGCTGATGAAAAAAGTAATAAATCAGGATCTACCATGCATGATTCAGGATCAAGAATAAATTCTTCTGGAATATCAGGAGTAGAATCTTCTTCCCCCTCAGAATTATCTTTTTCTTCTTCTTGATTATCCTCATTTTCGTTAGATTCAGGTTCAGAATCTTCATTATTTGACTGAGGTGGGGGTGGGCTTTGATCCTCAGGCGGTGGTGTTTGAATATCATCATCTTGAGGTGGAATTTGATTAGCTCTAGGAAGAATTACTAACCTTACTGCAACCTTTAAATCATCTGAATTAACATTCTCATCACCTCGAAGGGCTGCATTTGCTTTGGCAACTTTTACAGCAAACAACTCAGATCTATGTCCTTCGACTCCACCTCTAAGGGCTTCATTTACTAAATAAGTTATTTGCTCTTTAGTAATTTTTACATCCTTTAACCATTGCCTAGCCAAAATTAACTGGGTGGATAAATTATCAGATTCTTCAGACCATTTTTCTGAAAACTTGATATTGTTCTCAGCGTGAGATAATACAGATTTTGTTATTTCAACTCTTTGGTTATTATCTATCGATTGATCCGCAGAAAGAATAATTGCAAATCTATCTAATACATGATCTCTTAAAGCTCCTTCTTCAGGATTATAAGTTGCAATCAAAAGTGATCTACAAGGATGAGAAAGACTTAATCCATCTCTTTCAATATTATTTTGTTCTCTACCAGTAGCTTCAAGAATTAAATTTACAATCCCGTCATCCAATAAATTAATATCGTCAACATACAAAACACCCCTATGAGCCTCTGCTAAAACTCCTGGCTGAAAAACTTGCTCACCTGTATTCAATGAAGCAGAAACATCTATAGATCCAACGAGTCTATCTTCCGTAATTCCAATTGGGACTTGAATAAATGGAGCCTGTACAACCTTGCTTGGAATACTTTCAATTTGATTGAGGTAATCAATCCCGATAATTTTCGCTATTAATTGATTAATATTTTTATCCCACTCCTCAGGTTTAGTTGGATCTAAATTTCTACTTATAGGTCTGAAAGAAATCTTATTATCAGTTAATTTCTCGAGTATTAATTCATTATCTATTATTTCTATCGGTGGGATTAAGGAATGCAAGCCTCTTGCCAATACCGACTTACCGGTACCTCTACCACCTGCAATGATTACTCCTCCTAAGCTAGGATCAACAGCTGCTAAAAGTAAAGATAATTTTAATAAGCTGTGACCTGTAATTGCAGCTAATGGAAATGCTCTAAACGAATCCTTCTTTTGCATTAAATTCTTTATGTCTAATTTCCCAATTAACTTTTGTTCCAAAATCACTTTAAAAATCCCTGATATAGAATTTATCCAACAACTTAGTTTTTTGAAGTGGAATTATCAAATCTTAATATCAAAAATGGACTATGTATATCTCTAGGAGCAAATATTGATAGTAATTATGGTAAGCCTATCGAATCATTAATAATTTGCAAACCAAAAATAGAGAACCTTATCAAGAATTGGATAAATCAATCTAAATCTTTTGAAAAAGAAATTGAATCATCAAAAACAATTTTTTATTGGTCCTCAATATATGAAACAAGTCCTCATGGAGTTAAGGATGATCAACCATATTATTTAAATACTCTTCTTTTAGTAAAAAGTAAGTTTTTTCCAAACCTAACAACAAACAACGCAAAATTACTCCTAAGAGAATTGAAAAATATGGAAAGAAATTTTGGGAGAAAAAAGACACCCAATAATATGAAATGGCTATCTAGATGTTTAGATTTAGATATTTTATGGTGGGAAGATTTTTGTTTCAAGGATGAAGAATTAATATTGCCACACCCAAGATTTATGAATCGTAATTTTGTAATATCTCCTTTGTCTGAAGTCCTAAGCAGAACACAAACAGTAAAAAAAATTGAAGAACCAAGATGGCTTGTTGATTAATTTACAAAATTCTAAAATAATTGTTAGGGTATTTTTATTTAAATTATGGAAGATAAAAATCACTTCAAAAAAGCCATTTTTAAACAAAAAATATCTGAATTAAGAACAAAAAAATTTAGTTTTGAAATAAATAGAATTGAACTCCCCAATGGACATGAAGATGAATACGGACAAATAATATTCCCAAACGCTGCATTAGCCGTACCAATAACAAAGGAAAATAAAGTTATACTTCTACGCCAATATAGATTTGCTGTATCAAGATATTTACTTGAGTTTCCAGCAGGTACTTTAGAAATAGGAGAGACTCCAATAAACTCAATCAAAAGAGAACTTCAGGAAGAGTCTGGATATAAAGCAGAAAAGTGGGATGAACTAGGTGCTCTCGTTAATGCTCCTGGATATTCAGATGAAGTAATTCATTTATTTCTTGCACGCGATTTAAGCAAACTAAACAATCAGGTAAAAGGAGATTTAGATGAAGATATAGAAGTCTTACTTATGGAACCTGAAAATTTGGATAATTTGATTTCTAGTGGTAATGAAATTCTGGATGCAAAAACTGTAACAGCTTGGTTTAGAGCAAAGCAATTTTTGGTAATTAAATGAATAACCCCAGAATACTTTTTTGGTATAGAAAAGATCTTAGAATTAATGATAATAATGCTTTAAAAAAAGCATTTTCTTTATCAAATGCTATTACTGCAACCTATATTTTAGATCAAAATTATTCTTACGACTTCAATGCGAAATCTAGAGCATGGTTTCTTGGGAATTCACTCGAAGAATTAAGTAAAAACTGGAAAAATCTCGGAAGTAGATTGATTATAGATGAGGGAGATCCCTTAATTCTGATACCTAAATTAGCTAAATTAATTGATGCTAAGTTTGTTGTTTGGAATAAAGCGATAGAACCTTATGAAATTAATCGGGATTTAGAAATTAAAGATAATTTAAAAAAATCTAATATTGAGTTTATAGAACTATGGGATCATCTATTAATAGAGCCTTCTCAAATTTTCACTGGAGATAACAAACCATATTCAGTTTATGGTCCGTTTTACAAGAATTTAAAGTCGAAAATTAATTTTGTAAATGTGAAAAAAAATTTTAATAATATTGGTGATCTAAAAGATTTAGAGATAGGGATTAAAGAAAAAAAGAAAATTGATACGTCAAGATTAATATTAGATCGATTTCATAAAAATATAAATTTTGCTGGATTTGAATTATGTCCTTGCAAACCAGGAGAGCTCGCTGCCGAAAAATTATTAGATCAATTTATTTGCCAAGATAAAATTGGATCTTACGAATCTTCAAGAGACTTTCCATCTCAAAATGGAACATCTTTCCTGAGCGCTTCATTGAGATTTGGGACTATAAGTATACGAAAAGTCTGGGATGCAACATTATTTTCTGACTTAATAAATATAAATAAACACAATCGAATATCAATAGAAACTTGGCAGAAAGAATTAGCTTGGAGAGAATTCTATCAACATTGCTTATTTAATTTTCCAGAATTAGAGAAAGGGCCCTATAGAAAAAAATGGGACCTTTTCCCTTGGCAAAATAATCATGAATGGTTTACTAGATGGAGCAATGGGCAGACTGGAATTCCTATTATTGATGCAGCGATGAGACAACTTAATAGTTCTGGTTGGATGCATAATAGATGTCGAATGATAGTTGCTTCATTTCTAGTAAAAGATCTTATTTGCAATTGGCAAATGGGTGAAGAAAAATTTATGAAGGTATTAGTAGATGGTGATTTAGCGGCAAATAATGGAGGCTGGCAGTGGAGTGCGAGTAGTGGTATGGATCCAAAACCATTAAGAATTTTTAATCCTTATACTCAAACAAAAAAATTTGATCCTATTTGCAAATATATTAAATTCTGGATTCCTGAATTATCTAAGGTTTCTAACGCAGATATTCTTAATGGTGAGATATCTGATTTGGAAAAAAATAATTATTCAGGGGCTTTAGTTAATCACAATATTCAGCAAAGACTTTTTAAGGATCTTTACGCACAAATCTGAAGTTCATTAACACAACTTTTTAAAATAATATTTAAATTTTCTGCCACATAAACTTGCTCTTCATAATAAATTTCTGGATACATTGGTAGACTAAGTACTTCAGTACAAACTCTTTCTGTATTAATGAGTTTTTCTCTAGAAAAATTTTTATTTTTATAGGCTTTTTGTGCATGTATTGGTATTGGATAATAAATAATAGAATTAATTCCTTTCTCGGAAAGTCTTAGTTTCAATAAATTTCTTAAAGAATTATTTTTGTTGACATCAGTTTCAAATAATTCTGAATAATCATTATTTATATCGTAATTATAATTTTTTAATTTGATCACAAATTGATTCCAAGAATGAGAAACGTTTTCAGAATCAATCTTGGGTAAATGAATGAAACTATTTTTTTCTAATAAATCAAGATAATTATTAGCTATTTTTTTACGATTACTAATCCATTTTGATACAGATTTTATTTTGATATTTAAAACCGCTGCTTGTAGAGTATCTAGCCTACTATTAAAACCTATTTGAGTATGATGATACCTTTTAGGACTTCCATGAACTGCCAACTCTCTGACCTTTTTTGCAATATTTTGGTCTGAAGTTGTAACTGCCCCTCCATCTCCAGCAGCGCCTAAATTCTTAGTTGGAAAAAAGCTAAAGCATCCTATATCTCCAATACTTCCTACTTTAGAATTTCCCCACATAGTACAAGTTGCCTGCGCGCAATCCTCAATTATTTTTAGATTATATTTTTTAGCTAATGCTTTTATTGACTTCATATTTACAGCATTACCAAATAAATGGACTGGCATAATAGCTTTAGTATTAGAGTTAATTTCTCCTTCAATTAAATCAATGTTAATTAAATAATCATTTGGATTAATATCAACCAAAACTGGATTAGCGCCTACTGCACTTATGGCTTCAGCAGTTGCGAAAAAGCTGAAAGAAGAAGTAATCACTTCATCTCCTTCCCCAATATCTAAAGCACGTAAAGCAAGTATTAATGCATCAGTCCCACTATTACACCCAACAGCATGATTTACCCCAACAAGAGATGCAAAATTCTCTTCAAATTTAACAATCTCTTGACCACCTATATATTGTCCACCTTTAAGAACTTTTATAACGGCCTCCTCAATATCAGAGCCGATTGCTTGGAACTGTCGTTCTAATGTAAATGGAGGTATTTGCATATTAATTATATTAGCTTTAAAGGTTTTTCTCTGGGATAAATATTATATTTAATTTATTTAAACCAATCAGGCTCTTTACCTGGAGTCCATTTTATATTGCATCCAAGCGATGGTTGTTGAGCATGAGGATAATTACTATTTTTATTTAAGCTTTTAACAGCGGCATGTAAATCTTCACCAGTGATAGAAATATCATTACTAGGTCTACTACTATCAAGTTGGCCATGATAAAAAAGGGCAAATTTTCTATTTCCAGCATTTGAGAAAAGATAAAAATCAGGCGTACATGCAGCCTTTAACTCTTTGGCAAAAACTTGACTTTCATCATAAAGATAAGGAAAACTCCATCCTTGTAATTGAGCTTGATTTCTTAAACAACCTGGAGAATCTAAAGGATGAGTAACAATATCATTACTTGAAACTGCGATAGTTTGAACTTTATCCTCAATATCACTACTTAAAACTGAAATATAATTTTCGATATATTTCACAAAAGGACAATGGGCACAAATAAACATTAAAAGTAAATGCCTATCATCTAGTTTGGTTAAATTATAGTTTTCTTGATTAAATGAATTGGTATTCATCATTTCGAAAGAAGGTAATTGAGTCCCTAATTCCAAAAACATTGAATTTGTTTTAACCATACTTAAAAAATATTCCCTATAGTTGAAATTTATTGTATATTTTGCAGTAATACGTAAAGAAGTGTACTTTTTGTAGGACAATTATATAAATAAGAAATAAAATGCTTCTAAATTTAACTGGCAAAAAAATTCTAGTTACTGGAATTGCCAACAATCGTTCAATAGCATGGGGAATTGCTCAGCAACTTTCAAAAGCTGGGGCTGAACTAGGAATTACTTATTTACCTGATGAAAAAGGAAGGTTTGAATCAAAAGTAAGAGAATTAACCAAAGATTTAGAGCCATCATTATTCCTTCCACTTGATGTTCAAAATCCATCTCAAATTGAAGAAATTTTTGAAAATATTAAAACCAATTGGGGTCTAATTGATGGGTTAGTTCATTGTCTTGCATTCGCAGGTCGTGACGAATTAATTGGAGACTATAGTGCAACTTCATCCGAAGGCTTTGATAGAGCTTTGAATATTAGTGCTTATTCTTTAGCACCTCTATGTAAAGCAGCAAAACCACTTTTCAGCGATGGTGCTGGGGTAGTTTCTTTAACTTATTTAGGATCTGAGAGAGCTATACCTAACTATAATGTAATGGGCGTAGCAAAGGCAGCATTGGAGGCTTCAGTAAGATACCTTTCTGCAGAACTGGGCCCTGAAAAGCAAGTAAGAGTAAATGCAATTAGTGCTGGTCCAATTAGAACACTTGCGAGTTCTGCAATAGGTGGCATTTTGGATATGATACATAATGTTGAAGAAAAAGCTCCCCTACGAAGAACAGTTACTCAAACAGAAGTAGGAAATACAGCTGCTTTTCTTTTAAGTGATCTTTCAAGTGGCATATCAGGCCAAACTATTTATGTTGATGCAGGTTATTGCATTAATGGAATGTAAATTACAATTTAAATAAATAAAATGTCATCCTCAAGACAAGCTGAAATTAAAAGAAAAACAAATGAAACAGATATTAGTATTTTTCTTAATATAGATGGCAATGGAACTTCTGAAATTGATACTGGTATACCTTTTTTAGATCATATGTTGCATCAAATATCTAGTCATGGATTATTTGATTTAAAAATAAGAGCTATTGGAGATACACATATTGATGACCATCATACAAATGAGGATGTTGGCATTGCTCTTGGGAAAGCCTTCACTAGAGCACTAGGAGAAAGAAAAGGGATAAACAGATTTGGGCATTTTTTTGCACCTTTAGATGAGGCTTTAGTTCAAGTAACATTAGATATTTCAGGGAGGCCACATTTATCATATGATCTCAAATTAAAAGCACCAAGAATAGGGAATTACGATACTGAATTAGTAAGAGAATTTTTTATAGCTTTTGTAAATAATAGTGGAATCACTCTTCATATCAACCAAATTCATGGTACAAATTCTCATCATATAGTTGAGGCATGTTTTAAAGCCTTTTCAAGAGCAATGCGAATGGCTTCTGAAATAGATATCAGAAGATCTGGAACTATCCCAAGTAGTAAAGGAATGTTAGAAAGTGATTAGATAGGTAAATTCAGTATTTTTCTGAAATAGCCACAATTTCATTTATTTTTGGCGAAAATAAATGGAGTTAAAACCTCAAAGTGACTTATATTCAAGAAAAACAAATTAATGATAATCCAGCTTTTAACAAAGAAGACTGGGCTAGTGCATACAAAAATGTTGAAAAAGAATTAACAAATGAACCATTAAATATAAGTAAAGGGGGAAATATTGGGGAATTAAATGGAACTCTATTCAGAAACGGGCCAGGGATATTAGAAAGAGGAGGCCAATGGGTTCATCATCCCTTTGATGGAGATGGAATGATTACAGCAATTAGATTTGAGAATGGGAAACCATCATTAACAAATAAGTTTGTACAAACAAAAGGTTTTTTAGAAGAAAAAAAGATTAACAAATTTATTTACAGAGGAGTTTTTGGTACTCAAAAAAGTGGAGGAATTTTAAATAATGCTTTAGATTTAAAATTCAAAAATATTGCTAATACACATGTTATAAAACTAGGCAATGAAGTGCTTGCGCTATGGGAAGCAGCGGGTCCACATGCCTTGGATCCTAACAATCTTGATACCATTGGATTAACAACTTTAGGTGGAGTTTTAAAGAGCAACGAAGCATTTAGCGCTCATCCAAAATCTGATTTTAATTCAAATATGTCATCTGAACTTTTGGTAACTTTTGGAATACAAACCGGTCCAAAAAGTACTATTAGATTAATGGAATTTTCAAATGCTGGTGAAAATGCTGGTGAATTGATAATAGACAGAAAAGATACGTTTAATGGATTTGCATTCCTTCATGATTTTGCAATTACAACCAATTGGGCGATATTTTTACAAAACGCTATCGACTTTAATCCTTTGCCATTTGTAATGGGCCAAAAAGGTGCCGCTCAATGTTTGAAATCAAATCCTAATAAAAAAGCTAAATTTTTTATAATCCCAAGAGAAAGTGGTGTATTTAAGGGTCAACCACCAATAATTATAGATGCACCAGATGGATTTGTTTTTCATCATGTTAATGCATACGAAAAAGATTCAAAAATAATTTTGGATAGTATTTTTTACGATGATTTTCCTTCTGTTGGGCCCGATGAAAATTTTAGGGATATTGACTTTGATAACTATCCAGAAGGTAATTTAAAAAGATCTATTATCGACTTAAAGGGGGGGACTTCTAAGCTTGAAACTCTAAGCTCACAATGTTGCGAATTCGCTACTGTTAACCCTAAACTTTTAGGATTAAAAGCATCTTACTCATGGATGGCTTGTACAGATAAGAAAATAGGGAATGCTCCTTTACAAGCTATTAAAAAAATAAATTTGATTACCAAAGAGGAAATTTCTTGGTCAGCTGCACCTAGCGGATTCGTTAGTGAACCAATAATGGTGCCATCACAATCATCAAACAAAGAAGATGAGGGTTACTTATTTATTCTGTTATGGAATGGTAGTAGAAGAGGAAGTGACCTTGTGATCCTAGATGCTAAAGACTTAAAAGAATTAGCTATTTATGAACTTCCAATATCCATTCCGCATGGCTTACATGGATCTTGGGTTAACAATTAATCAGGCAATTATATTTAACAATTGTGGAATGATTTTTTTAACTGCTCTACCACGATGACTACATAAATCTTTTAATTCATTATTCATCTCAGCGAATGTTAATTTACTTGATAACTCCTCAAAAATAGGATCATAACCAAAACCACTATTTCCTCTAGGGCTTAGAATAATGTTTCCAAAACATTTAGCTTCTGATTCTAAAATCACATCCCCAGTAGGAGAGCAAACACAAACATTTGCAATAAAGAAAGCACCTCTATTTTCTTCTCCATCAAGTTCATATAAAACTCTTTCTATTCTTTTTTGATCATTTTCAGCATATCTTGATGAGTAAATTCCTGGCTTACCGTCCAAAGCATCAATACATATTCCTGAATCATCTGCAATGGCATAGTTTCTTGTTTGTTTAGAAACTTCACTTGCTTTTTTGATTGCATTCTCCCTAAATGTAATCCCATTCTCCTCAACTTCTATTGATTCTGGTTGAAGCAATAATTGGCAATTTACATTTAAAAGTAATTTTTTATATTCTTCAATTTTACCTTGGTTTTTACTTGCTAAATATAATTTTTTCATTTTATATTTTTTACTTTATTTATGTATTTTTGACTCCATTCCAAAACCTCATTTAAATCATTTTCAGATTTTGCCTCACAATACAATCTTAAAAGCGGCTCTGTTCCTGAGAACCTCAATAATAGCCAAAAATTATTATCCATTCTCAATTTTATGCCGTCGATATTTGAGACATTCATAACAGTATAACCACATATTTTTGAAGGAATATTATTTTTAATATATTTTTCAAGAATTTCTTTTTCTGATTGATTTGGAAATTTAACATCAATTCTTCTATAAAAACTTGGACCAAAATTTTCTTGAATTTGATCTAAAGTTTCGTATAAATATTTTGATTTTTCTGCGATTCCATTTAATAAGATCATAGCTGCATATAAAGCATCTCTCTCCGGCATAAAGTCTCCGAAACCTACCCCTCCTGATTCCTCTCCTCCAATAAATATTTTTTCTTTAATCATTTTTTTTGCGATATATTTAAAACCTACCGGTAGTTCGTAAACCTCTCTATCTTGATTTTTCGCGATATTACTAATTATGTCTGAACCACTAACAGTTTTAAGTACTGGATATAAATTCTTATTCTTTTCTCCCAAATAACTAATAAAGAAAGGTAATAAAACTTGAGTACTACAAAATCTCCCTTTTTCATCAATTACAGCAATCCTATCGCCATCCCCATCAAAAATTATGCCTAGCGTTTTAATACCATTTTTAGAAGTTCTTGTTAATATTTCCTTTAAATTATCTAAATATTTTAGCAGTGGCTCTGGAGGATTTCCTCCAAATAAAGGATCATAATCTGCTCTAATTTCAGTAAAGATTTTTGAATCATAATCTTCAAAGATCTGACTAAGGCAATTTGCTGCTGTACCATGCATAGAATCAACAAAAATCTGCAAATTCATTTTCTTTAAATTATTAGCAATAAAATCAATATTAAAATTAGATTTAATTTGATCTAAATGAAACTTCTTAATATCAACTTTTTCATATTCACCTCCCAATATTTCAATTGAGTTTCCCAGAAGTAGCCTTTTTTCAACTTCCTGTGTAAAAGATTCATCCACAGAACATCCTTTAAAACTTTTAATCTTTAAACCCAGCCAATTATAAGGATTATGACTTGCAGTAATAACTAAACAACCTAAAAACATAAATTTTTTGGCGTATAAGCTGCAGGAAGGCGTTGTCACATAACTAGTAGAAAGAATGGGTTCAAAACCACATCCTTTCACAAAAGATGCTATTTCTTTTGCGAACTCATTTGCCATGAATCTACGATCATACCCTATAAGAATTTTTTTAGAATTTGTTTCTTCGAAGTATTGATAATATAATTCCTGACAAGAAGCGACTACAACTCTTGAGAGATTTGATAGATTGAAATCAAAACCAAT
>QBZO01000008.1 GCA_003282225.1 Prochlorococcus sp. AG-335-I21 | reverse complement strand
CATTACGATAGGTACGTCTGAGTCTTTTCTTAATTCTTGACACACTCCATATCCATCTAATTTTGGCATCATTACATCAAGTACAACCAAGTCAGGATCGTAATCTTTGAATAATTTTAGTGCTTCTTTACCATCACAAGCAGTTACCACTTTGTAACCAATCATTGAGAGACGAGTCTCGAGAATTCTTCTAATGCTTGCCTCGTCATCTGCGACAAGTATTGTTTCTTTTGTTTGACTAGATACAGCCATTTGTTTCTATTAGCTAATCAGTAAGAGAATTTATCTTTTACCCAATCTAACTTGTAGAGGGGCAAAATCCCAAACATCTCAGTTCCTCAATCTAATGAAAAATTAAATGTCTAATAAATTTTCGACTTTTATATGTCAAAATTGCGGATCTGAGACTTCTCAATACTTCGGAAGATGCGTAAATTGTAATGAATGGAATACCATCGTTGAAGAAAGAAAAAACACTAGATCTAAAACAACTAGTGTTAATAAAAATAAAAAATCTAAACTGTTTAATGAAATAGAAATAGGTAATATATCAAGATTTACGAGCGGTTTTAAAGAGTTTGATAGAGTACTAGGAGGTGGAATAGTTCCGGGATCTATAGTTTTACTTGGAGGAGAACCAGGAATTGGTAAAAGTACAATAGTGCTTCAATCGGCAGGGGAAATATCCCTTAATGGAAAAGTTTTATACATCACTGCAGAAGAATCTTTAGAACAAGTAAAAATAAGATGGGAAAGATTAAATCAAAGCAGCCTCGATTTAAAAATTTATGCAGAAACTAATTTATCTTTAATAATCGAAGAGATTAAAAAAATAAAACCTAGTTTTGCGATTATTGATAGTATCCAAGCCATTAACAATGATGAGATGGAAAGTTCCCCAGGTTCTGTTTCCCAAGTAAGAACTTGTTCATCTGAACTTCATAATCTTGCTAAAGAAAATAATATAGCGCTCTTGATAATAGGTCACGTTACGAAAGATGGAGCTCTTGCTGGCCCAAAAACTTTAGAACATTTAGTAGATGTTGTACTTAATTTTGAAGGAGATAATATTGCCTCCCATAGATTACTAAGAAGTGTAAAAAATAGATTCGGATCAACTTTTGAAATTGGAATTTTTGAAATGTTAGAAAATGGTTTAAGAGAAGTTATTAACCCTAGTTCAATATTCACAAATAAGGAAAATATATCCGGCGTCACAACCACTATCACTAATGAAGGATCCAGACCATTTGCAGTTGATATTCAAGCTTTAGTAAATAAGACTTTCTACAATAACCCAAGACGAACAACAACTGGGATCAGTATCAATAGATTACATCAAATATTAGCAGTGATTGAAAAACATGTTGGGATTAAATTATCAGAATATGACTGTTATATAGCGACAGGAGGTGGTTTTGAAATAAATGACATATCTTCAGATTTAGGAGTTGCCATATCAATCTTATCAAGCTTAAAAAATATTCCACCTTTGAAAAATTGTGCATTTATAGGCGAATTAGGTTTAAGCGGTCAGGTAAGGCAGGCAAGTAATCTTAGAGCCAAAATTGATGAGGCTATTAGGCTTGGTATTAAAAATATTTTAGTACCTAAAATTTCTAGTGAAATTAAAGATAGTTTTCAAAAAATGATACAAATTAAAGAAATTTCAAATATCAATGAAGCTATTAATTATGCATTGAAAGAGTGAATCTATACAAATCTAGAGATAAATATCAATTGAACTCCTTCCAGAAGTTTTTAACCAATTTTCAATATCTAAGTATCCTCCAGGATAAAGTCTTACAGCTTTAGACCAAACTTGGGCAGCCTTGTCGAACCACATATCTCTTTGATCTAAATCACCATTCTGTTCCGCAAACCTTCCTCTTTTTTCATAAATTAAACCTATATTCTTCAGACAAGATGGCTGTTTTGGGTTTTCAACTAAGGCCTTTTGATACGTTTCTATAGATCTATCTTCCTCACCATTACTCATATAAATTATTGCCATGTTCTTTAAAGTTTCCCCTCTATCAATTTTATTTTCTTCTAGTAATAGACTTTCATTATAGTAATCCAGAGCTTCTGAATAATCGCCATTATTTTGTGCAGCTAACCCATCTCTATAATATATGTACGCTTTTTTTTCTTTATCAGCAATAGGCATAATCTTGACAATAGATTCAGCAATTACAGTAAAAGCCTTATCTATGAAATTGTCTCTGTTTTGATTATTAGGCACTTTTTTTTGTAATAAAATTAAATTAGTCAATAAAGTATCAACTATTTAAAAAGTCTATAACATTTATTATTATAGTAAGTAATAAAAACGAGCATTACTTTGCTTTCATCGCAACAAAATGAATAGTATTCAATTAAATATTACCGGCATGAAATGTGGGGGTTGTGTTAACACGGTAGAAAATATATTAAAAAATTCGGATGGGGTCCAAAATGTTTCTGTTAACTTACTTACTGAAAGTGCATATTTTGAAATTAATAAAACAGTTCCAAACATTGATCAGGTTTTAGAAAACCTCAAGCAAAGCGGTTTTCCCGCAAAGATTTACATAAACGATTTTTCAAAAAAAGTAAATAAAGTTCAATTAGAAAAAAAAAAGAAATGGATTAATCAATGGAAAAAACTTAATTTTGCACTTTTACTTTTATTGTTTTCAGGGTTAGGGCATTTAGCAGAAGGAGGGTTTTTAAATTTACCAATATTAGGAAATTTATTCTTTCATGCTGCACTGGCCACATTAGCTTTATTCTTTCCTGGAAGAGAAATTGTAATCAAAGGATTCAAATCACTTATTAAGAATCGACCAGATATGGATTCTTTAGTAGCTCTGGGAGTAAGTAGTGCTTATACAACAAGTCTATTATCGTTAATATTTCCTTCGACTGGTTTTCCCTGTTTTTTTAATGAACCAGTAATGTTATTAGGGTTTATTCTTATAGGACGTTTTTTAGAAGAAAGAGCAAAGTATCAAACTGGTTCTTCAATTGGAGAATTACTAGATCTCCAACCAGAAATGGCAAATATTTATATAGAAACAAATAAAGTCAAATCAGTAAGAGTGCATTCGTTAAAAATAGGAGATGAAATTCAATTATTAGCTGGAGATCGTGTACCCGCTGACTGTATTGTTATTAATGGAAATTCATCTGTAGATGTTTCTCATATTACAGGTGAATCTAAACCTATAGATGTATACTCAGGTGAATATTTACTTAATGGCTCATTAAATTTAAATTCCACCTTAAGGCTAAAGGTTACCAAAGTGGGAGAAGAAACTTCTCTAGCAAAACTCGTTAATCTTATTGAATCAGTTCAATCTAAAAAACCTCCAATTCAGAGAATCGCTGATCAGATTGCAGGGAAATTTACATACTTCGTACTTGTTATTGCAACTTCAAGCTTCTTTTTTTGGTGGAAAGGTGCAAAACAAATTTGGCCCGATTTGTTAATAAACAATCATCATGAATTGATAATCACCTCCAATCATACGTTACATAATTCATTAGGTAGTAATGCTGAAAATTTTTTAACTTTAGCCATTCAACTCTCAATTGCTGTTTTAGTAATAGCTTGTCCTTGCGCTTTAGGTCTTGCAACTCCCACTGTAATAACAGTTGCATCAGGTAAAGCTGCAAAAAAAGGCGTTTTATTTAAAGGCGGAGATAAAATAGAAATGGCATCAAAAATTAATCATATTATTTTTGATAAAACAGGAACATTGACCAAAGGTAACCCTTTCATAATCGATTATGTAAATACTTCTGATAAATTATTTCTATTAAAAATATCTGCAAGTTTAGAAAGTCAAAGCCGTCATCCCATAGCTAGTGCATTAGTTAATGAAGCCAAAAAACAAAACCTTGGCTTGTTGACAATTAAAAACATCTATACAGAATCTGGTAGAGGTATATCAGGAGAACTTGATTCAATTGATGGGGAAATCAATATTGGAAGTGTTGAATGGTTGAATAGTAAAGGAGTAATAATTGACAGCAATTCAAAAGAAATATTAGAAATTGAAGAAAACAAATCCCATTCTGTGATTGGAGTATGTATAAATAAAAAGTTACTCGGATTTATTTTATTAGGTGATTTATTAAGAGATGATTCTATTAGTTCTGTTAAAAAATTAAGAGAGGATAATTATAAAATAAAAATTTTAAGCGGAGATAGAAAAGAAACTGTAGTCGAGTTGGCAAAAAAATTAGATAGTCCTGAAGCAGAAATAAAATGGGATCTTCTTCCAGAAATGAAATTAAAAATAATTGAAAATTTAAAGAAGAGCAATAAAGTTGCAATGATTGGAGATGGAATAAATGATGTACCTGCTTTGGCAGCTTCAAATTTAGGAATAGCAGTTGGTTCAGGTACCCAGATTGCGAAAGCGAATGCAGATGTTGTTTTAATGGGAGATCAGTTATCTGGTTTACCTTATGCACTTAGTCTTGCAAAAAGAACAATAGGAAAAATTAAACAAAATCTGTTCTGGGCTTTTGGATACAACTTGATTGCAATCCCCATAGCGGGAGGTATTCTATTTCCAAAATATGGCATTCTTCTTACACCATCAATCGCAGCATTATTGATGGCAACTAGTTCAATAACCGTTGTAATAAATGCTTTATCTTTAGAGTAAATGAGGGGTAAATTTATTGTTATTGAAGGAATTGATGGTTGCGGTAAAACAACCCAAATTGATGAAATTTCTAGATGGATCCCAACTAGTGGTCTTTTGAGAGGAAAGTCAAAATTAGTAAAAACCAGAGAACCTGGAGGAAGCTTATTAGGTAAAAAAATTAGAAATTTAATACTTGACAATCATAAAGATAATAAACCTTCTTCTCTGGCTGAATTATTGCTTTATTCTGCTGATAGAGCAGAACATATTTCCAAAACCATATCACCTGCTTTAGAAAATCAAGACTGGGTACTTAGCGATAGATTTTGTGACTCTACACTTGCTTATCAAGGTTATGGTAGAAATATAAATCTTGAGATTATCAAAAATATCGAATCTATTGTTTGTCAAGGAGAATACCCAGACCTGACTATTTTTCTAGAAATTTCAGCAGAAGAAAGTATATTACGAAGGGAAAAGTTAATTCCAGATAGGATAGAATCTGAAGGGATAAAATTCCTAGAAAAAGTTAATGAAGGTTTTAAGTTGATTGCAAAAGAAAAAAATTGGACAACAATATCCGCTGCACAAGATATAAATACTATTACTAATGAAATAAAAGAAACCTTACTAAAAAAGTTTTCTCAAGTAAAAAATGATTGATCCTAAAAATGATAATCTTTTAATTAATAAAGAAGTTAATGAAAATCTAGAAAGCATACTTAAGAGAAAAGCATTTTCCAACGGTTATATATTTTATGGTCCGGAAGGTATAGGGAAAAAACAAACCGCTATGAAATTTATTATGGAAATTTTTAATAAATATTCGTCTAATCCAAGCATTGAAAAAAAAATCATAGATAAAAACCACCCTGATTTTTTATTAATTGAGCCTACCTATTTTTTTAAAGGTAATCTTATAAATCGTTCAGAAGCTGAACCTTCAAAAAATAATAAAGAAACAATAAGAATAGAGCAAATTAGAAATTTAAAGACTTTTCTAGGTCAAAAATCCATTGAATCAGGTGGGAAAATTGTATTAATTGATGATGCTCACCTTATGAATGAAGCAGCATCTAATTGTCTTTTAAAAACACTAGAAGAGCCCTCTAACGGTATATTTATTCTTTTAACTTCTAGGTTAAACTTACTTTTAGATACTATTATCTCAAGATGTAAACTTATAAGATTTAAAGGTTTTTCATATAAAAAGCTTGAGATTTTCATAAGAAATAATTTAGATTCTACAGTTTTTGATATTTATAAAGAAATAGATTTACAATATTTTATTAATTCAGCAAATGGCTCTCCAGGAAAAATGCTGAAAGATATAAAAATTTGGAATCAATTACCAAATGAAATTAAAGAAAACTTAGACTTTCCATTGAGTGATAATTTAGAAATACTTAAAATCACAAAGATAATATCTGAAGAACTAGATATTGATCAACAAATGTTTTTAATAAATTTTATACAACAAAAATGTTGGACAAAAACTAAAAACAAAAACATTCTTAAAAAACTAGAAAATTTGAAGGTTCATCTTAAAAGTTTTATACAACCACGACTAGCCTGGGAAGTAACTTTATTAAAAATAGCAATTGAAGATTATTAAAGTTAATAAACTACTCATTTGATTAAGTTTTAATTTGTAGATTCCGCAAACTCTTGCATACCATTATCAATCTGAGCTCCCACAGGTAATTCAAGGCAGTATCCTGCTCCATAAACAGTTTTTATATATTTTGGCTTGCGAGGGTCAGGTTCTAATTTTGTTCTTAAGTGTCTAACGTGAACTCTAATTGTCTCAATATCATCGTCAGGTTCATAACCCCATACTTCTTTTAATATCAATGCTGGAGAAACTGTTTGACCATGTCTTTGCAGTAAACAGTGAAGTAGCTCAAATTCTAAGTGGGTAAGTCTCACGGCAGATTCGAACCAAATAGCTTCAAATCTTTCCGGAACAAGAGTAAGAGGTCCATAATTTAAAATTTCTTGTTGATTAGTTGAATTCAATTGTGCTCTATTAGTTCTTCTCAATAAAGCTTTAATACGAACGTATAATTCCTCTAAGTCAAATGGTTTTGTGATGTAATCATCGGCACCTGAATTAAATCCAGTCACTTTATCTTTAAGTCCACCCAAAGCTGTAATCATTAATATGGGAATATTTGAAGTCCTTTCATCTCTCCGCAGTCTTTGGCATAATGTCAAACCATCAACGCTAGGTAACATTAGATCTAGAAGAATTAAGTCAGGAGAATATTGAAGTGCTAAAGCTTGACCTTTAATACCATCTTCAGCTTTTTGAACATCAAAACCAGAATGCTCA
Source organism: Prochlorococcus sp. AG-335-I21 (assembly GCA_003282225.1). GTDB lineage: Bacteria > Cyanobacteriota > Cyanobacteriia > PCC-6307 > Cyanobiaceae > Prochlorococcus_A. Next base: position 32,369 of record QBZO01000008.1, on the reverse strand, counting down.
AGATGTCCAGATACTAATTCACGCATATCACGATCATCTTCTATCAATAGGATTGAAATTTTCATATCTGAAAAATTACTATACTAAAATTAAAATTTTGTATAACGATTCTCTCAACATTTTGCATTTATTGCAGACCTAATTTAAAGACTTATATAAGTTATTAGAATAAAAAAACTAATTACTTCAATGGATTAGAAAGAAATATTGCCTTAAAAGAAAATATAAATTTTATAAATTCTTTCGATTTGCTTAATAATTGCTTAATAATTCATTCAAAATCGACAATTAACGGCAGTTAAATTTTAATAAAAATATGAATATTACTATCTATGAAAGTAATAAATTAAGGTGATTATTATAATACCAATTAAAATCTTTATTTTTTAAATAAAGTTTTTTTTGGAATAATAAGTAAATTATTAATGACTGAAAATCTTTTTAGATGCTAATCGCTATCTCTATTATAAAAACAAACTGAATATTAATGAAAAAGAAATCTATTACTTACACCGATTTATCTAAAAAGCAGTTACAACATCTAAAAGAACTTTATATTCAAAAAAAAGTTGAATGCATGAGCCACAAAGAGTTAAAAGAATTTGTTTTAGAAATAATTAGCCATCAGATAAATGACACAATTGGAAAAGAGGAGGAAATGGAAGCATGGATGGAAATGTCTAAATTTTATGGTGATCAATTTGAGATTATAATTTTGGAGATTCAACAAAAATTTACAAAGAACGAAAACTTACAAAATTTTGAAGAAGATTCAAAAGAGCATAGATTAAAGTTGCTTGAACAAAATAATATCGAACAGAATAAACGAGACATGTGGGATGATTAACTCTTTAGAAGTAGTTTATGAGGCGCTTTTAAAGTTTTCCCCTTTAGTTAATTGTGTTTTCAATAAAAAAGAGACCCTCAGGTCTCTATAAGTCTGTTTAGGAAGTTAATGAACTCCCCTGGCGAAAGTCGGGTTGATAATTCCTGAAAGTGCCTGACTGAAGTAGATATAAGAAAATCCTGAATTTTAGAAATCTTCCCACCATATTCCCACCATGATCAATCAAGAAAATCGTCCTTTTTTAACCATTAAAGATGCATCAAACTTACTTGGAAGATCAGTTTCAACAATTAATCGTTTAACCAAAAAAGGAGACTTTCCTCCAAAAATAAAATTATCTCCTAGAAGAATCGTTTTTATGAAAACAGAAATTCATGAATGGATCAATAACAAATCTAAGGAATCATGAAGCGGGGAAAGTTTATTTAATATTCTTTCTCAAGGATTTGTTTTGCATTTCCATTTTTGATGCTAATTTAACCTTAATCATGAAAGTTTTTATTCTATATGATAAATCTTGAATAAATGCCATCTACTTTTTCAAATACACTTTCTGAACTCAGAGAAAATTCTTCTAACGATATTGATTTAGGAAAGTCATTCGAAGATTTAGTTAAATTATTTTTAGAAAACGATGAAATTCAGTTAGAACAATTCAGCAAAGTATGGCGTTACTCTGATTGGGCAAAAGATCATAATAGTTACTCTCCTAAAGATATTGGAATCGATTTGGTTGGAAAACTGAGAAATCGAGATGGTTTTTGCGCTATCCAATGCAAATGTTATCAATCTGAAAAATCTATTAGCAAAGCAGATCTGGATTCATTCATATCTGCATCATCTACTTCAGATTTTCCCAGATTAATGCTTGTGGATACTTCATCCCAACCTTTATCAAAAAATGCGCAATCCGTTTTTGACAATCTCGAAACTGAATTTACTCGAATTCAACAAACAGAATTGGAAAACAGTCGTATTGATTGGTCAGAGTTTATTGCAGAAGGGAGAATTTCTTTTAATAAGAAAAAAGAACCTCATGATCATCAAATTAAAGCAATTAATTCAGTTAAAGAGGGGTTTTCAGATGCTGAAAGAGGGAAACTTATCATGGCATGTGGCACAGGAAAAACATTTACCAGTTTATGTATTGCTGAAGAACTAGGAGGTAAATCAAAAATTGTGTTATACATGGTTCCCTCTCTATCTTTAATGTCGCAAACAATTAGGGAATGGAAAAATGATTCAAAATCACCTTTTAATGCATTTTCTGCTTGTTCAGACAAAAAAGTTGGAAAGAGGAAAAACAATGACGATTTAATAGAGTTTGATCTCAATCAGTTAGCATTTCCCGCCACAACGGACGCCAAAAAATTAGCAGAACAAGTAAAAAAAACAGACAAGTCTCAAATGACAGTGATATTTTCTACTTATCATTCAATAGATGTTGTTTCAAACGCTCAAAAAAAATACGATTTAGATGATTTTGATTTAATTATTTGCGATGAAGCGCATAGAACAACTGGAGTTACATTTACTGGAGAAGCAGATTCGAATTTTGTAAAAATACACAATAATGCCTATATAAAAGGGAGGAAAAGACTCTATATGACTGCAACTCCAAGAATTTATGGAGAAAAAGCACAGAAAAAAGAAAAAGAAGGTGAAGTCACACTTTATCCCATGGACAAAGAAGAAATATTTGGTAAAACTTTTTTTTATAGAAGTTTTGGTTGGGCAGTAGAAAATAACCTTTTAACAGACTACAAGGTTGTTGTTCTAAACATGAACGAACAGGAAGTTTCAAATCTTATCCAAAGTCAATTTACAGAGGGGAGTGAACTGAATTTAAATGATGCAACAAAAATGATTGGTTGCTACAAAGCGTTAGCAAAAATCGGTATTGAAAAAAAAGGAGATAATTTAGCACTTACCAAAAATAAACCCATGCAAAAGGGACTCGCTTTTTGTCAAACTATAAAAACTTCTCAAAACTTTTCAGAACAATTCTCTAAAGTTGTTAATGAATATTTATCAAATGAAAATATATCAGGTGATTTTAAAACAGAGTTAGATGTTGAGATCCATCACGTTGATGGAAGTTTCAATTCTGAGAAAAGAAATGAAGAATTACGTTGGTTAGAGGAAACAACAAATTCAAAATATTGCAGAATCCTATCCAATGCAAAATGTCTCTCTGAAGGAGTAGATGTCCCCGCATTAGATGCCGTAATGTTTCTACATCCAAGAAAAAGTCAAATAGATGTTGTGCAATCAGTTGGAAGAGTAATGCGAAGATCAGAAGGTAAACAAATTGGTTATGTAATACTCCCTATTGCAGTTGCTCCAGGTATTACTGCCACAAAGGCACTTCAAGACAATGAACGATATAAAGTCGTATGGCAAATTTTAAATGCACTTAGAACGCATGACGAAAGACTTGATAGTACTATCAATAAAATTGCGTTGGGTGAAGATGTATCAGACAAAATAGAGATAATTGATGGGAATGCTGGTTATGAATTAGATTCCACGACTGCAAAGATAGAAGATGTTCATAAGCGTTCTAAAAAACCACCTGGAGAAAAAGGAACAAATGTTGGCAACGAAAACGAAAATACTGATCAAGAGACTTCAAAACAACTTAGTTTTACTATTTCTGAACTTAACCAAGCAATAAAAGCAAAAATTGTAGAAAAATGTGGAACAAGAGATTATTGGGAAAAATGGGCGGATGATATTGCAAAAATTGCACAAGCACACATAACAAGAATTCAATCAATTGTTTTCAACGAAGGAACTCCTCAAAATATTGCTTTTAATGAATTCCTTGAAGAAATCAGAGATGACTTAAATCCTCAAATAAATGAGACTGATGCAGTTGAAATGCTTGCACAACATATTGTTACTAGACCAGTTTTTGATACCTTATTTAAAGGAAATAAGTTTACTGCGGAGAATGCAATATCGAGATCAATAGAAAAGGTTCTTTCATCAATATATATTTATGATTTTAAAGGCGAATCAAAAACCCTTTCTAAGTTCTATACGAGTGTCAAAACTAGAGCAAAAGGTATAGTCACATCGAATGGAAGACAAAAACTAATTTTTGAACTTTACGAGCGTTTTTTTAAAAATGCTTTCCCAATGCTGACTCAAAGACTTGGGATTATTTATACACCAATAGAAATCGTTGATTTCATAATTAATTCCATTGAGGAAATTTTAAAAGATCAATTTCAACTCTCACTAGCAAATGAGGGAGTACATATACTCGATCCTTTTACAGGAACTGGAACCTTCATAGCAAGATTATTGCAATCAAAAATTATTCCAATTCATAAAATCAGAAAAAAATACAAAAATGAAATTCATGCTAATGAAATTGTTTTACTTGCCTGTTATATCGCCGGAATCAATATTGAATCTGTATACACAGATCTCATTAAAAATGAAGAATATCATCCATTTGAAGGACTAGTTCTTACAGATACCTTCCAATTATTTGAACAAGAGAAAGATATGATCGCTAATCTTTTGCCAGATAATTCCCAACGAAGAACTAAACAAAAAGAGAAAAATATTACTGTTATTTTTGGAAATCCTCCTTATTCATCAAAACAAAATTCAGCAAATGATAATGCAGCAAATTTAAAATATGCAAATTTAGATAAAAGAATTGAAGATACTTATGCAGCAGAAACTTCTGCTACAAATAAAAGTTCATTGTACGATAGCTATATAAGAGCATTTCGGTGGGCATCAGATCGTATAGGAAATGATGGAGTAATTGGTTTCGTAACTAATTCAGGTTGGATTGAAGGAAATTCTACCGCTGGATTGAGGAAATGTCTCTCAGAAGAATTTGATAGTATTTATATTTTTTCTCTAAAAGGTAATTCGCGCCTTCCAAAGGAATTAGCAAAAAAAGAAGGCGGAAATGTTTTTGATGTTCGAGTAGGAGTTGCAATTACAATACTCATTAAAAACTCAAGGGAGAGAGGAGAAGGTAAAATTCATTTCCTAGATATTGGAGATTATCTTGATAAAAAACAAAAGTTATCAATCCTCTCAAATTCAAAGTCATTTAAAAATCTGGAGTCCATCGGCAAATTATCAATAATCAAACCTGACAAAAATCATGATTGGATTAATCAAGGAGATTTTACATTTAACGAATTTATGCCTTTAGGTAATAAAAAAGACGGCACTGAAAAAACTATATTCTCAAATTATTCAAGAGGTCTTGAAACAAGTAGAGATGCTTGGTGCTATAACTCTTCAAAAGAAAAATTAACAAGAAATATGAAAAAAACAATAGATTTTTATAACAAAAATCTTTATGAAGAAATTCCTCCAATCAATTTAAAAGAAATAAGTTGGACTAGAGGTTTAAAAAATTCATTTACGAAAAAAGTTGGGAAAAGTTTTGATGAAAATAAAATTTATCCATCTTCTTATAGACCCTTCGATAATTCAAGATATGTTTACTTTGATAGATCATTTAATGAGTATGTTAATCAATTACCAAAATTCTTTCCAAGAAGTAATCAAGAAAACCTGATTTTATGTGTTAAAGGAGTTGGACCAGGGGAATTTTCTTGCTTAATGACAAAATACATTCCTGATCTCCATATATGCCAACAAAGTCAATGTTTTCCTCTTTATGAATATCAAAAATTAGATGCATCAAAAAACCTTATTTCTGGTTTCAAGGAACTTTTACCTGAAAGAAAATGCAATATTTCTGATAATTGTTTTGAAACTTACTCAAAAAAATATTTTCCAAATCAAATATTTAAAGAGGATATCTTTTTCTATGTTTATGGTATTTTGCACTCAGAGGAATACCTTAGTAGATTTAGAAACAATCTTTCTAAACAACTTCCTAGGGTTCCAATTTTAGAAAACTTTGAAACTTTTACTGAAATAACAAAAATTGGAAGAGATTTAAGCGAATTGCATGTCAATTTTGACAACGTAGAAGAATATCCAGTTACCTTTAATGAAGGTGACTTGAGATTGCTTTATATTGAAAACCCAGATACTTTTTTTAAAGTTGAGAAAATGAAATTTATTAATAAAACTAATAAATCTTTAATTGCATATAACAATTATCTAACAATAAACAATATTCCTTTAGAAGCGTATGAATATACGGTCAATGGAAAATCAGCAATTGAATGGATTATGGAAAGACAATCAATAAAATTAGATCAAAAAAGTTCGATTACTAATGATGTCAATAACTATGCGATAGAAACAAAACATGATCCAAGTTATCCCTTAAAATTACTTGCAAAAACCATAACTATTTCACTTGAAACAAAAAAATTAGTAAAGAATTTACCTCCTTTAAAAATGTAAAAATTTTTTTCCCCTTACATCGCCAAATTCCAATATTTTCCCACCATCTTCCCACCAACCTTCCCAACATCTTCATCCAACAATTAAATTCAAATAAAAAATTGACAATAAAAAAGACCCATGATGGAGTCTTAAGAAGTCTTTTGAGACATAAATTGAACTCCCCGGGCGGGATTCGAACCTGCGACCAATCGATTAACAGTCGATCGCTCTACCGCTGAGCTACCGAGGAATATATAAAAATCTAACTCTTACATGTACCTTATGACAAGGGGTAATCCTTAATTATTATTGAAAGTTAAATGGTTTCTGCCAATCTGATAAATTTCCATTATTCATCTCTGCAACTGCATCTGCATAACTTAATTCCTCTAAACGATGAGTAATCCATAAAGCAGTGAATGGGTTTCTTTTATTCTTTGTAAGGCCTTTAATTATTTGTAAAACTGCTAATTGACTAGAACTATCTAATAGCGCTGTAGGCTCGTCCATAAGAATGAAATTCGTATCACTTATCAATGAAGATGCAATAGTTAATCTTTGTTTTTGACCGCCACTTAATGTATGAATTGACCTTTTATCAAATCCAGCTAATCCAACCTTGTTTAGAGCAATCTCAATTTTTTTAGAAATATCTTTTCTACTTAAATTTTGATTAATATTCAGAAGAAGTTCACTCCTACAGTTTGGCATTAATATTTGATGATCAGGATTCTGAAAAACCGTCCCAATGTTTGCTAATTTATTTATGACTCCATTGCTTGGTTTTAGAAGTCCATTAATTAACTTAAGCAAGGTACTCTTTCCGCTACCATTTTTACCAACAATCATCCATAGCCCAGTTTTATTAATAGAAAAATTACAATTATTTATTACATGCTCATTTTTTCCTGGCCATGAAAAACTCACATTTTTGAAAGTTATATAAGGTATTCCATTTTGCAAAGTATCCTCGATCTCGATCATTTTAAATATCTAAGGAAAATCCAGGTCTTTTTGATCCACCAGCCACTGCTGACTTTTCATATATCTGAACAGAAATAACCTCTTTAGCAAGAACAGTTATCATTTTATCCTGAACTTTTTCACAACTTAACTCGATTAAAGAGGAGTTTTGGTTATCACTATTCATAAAATCTTTGATTTCATCATAGATTCTTTTAATATCCTCATACTCTTTCTTCTGAATTGAAAGGGGAAAAGGAGAATATCTTAGGCTTATTTCAAGAGAATACATAAAAGAATTGTAAATTTTATATTATAAACAAACTATAGAACAATCTTTTCTAAGAAGTTGTTTTGAAATTAAGTTCAATTTAAAATTTTTTTATAAAAGACATATAAATACATTTAAACTAGTAGTGAAGAAATTTAATTTTGTAAAAATTTTTCCATGGAAATAGCAGATGATATTACTTCTTTAGTTGGCAACACACCATTAGTAAAATTAGATCGCATAAAAAAATACTGTAATTGCCATCCAGAAATAATAGCGAAACTTGAAAGTTTTAATCCATCAGCATCTGTCAAAGATCGTATCGCTTATTCGATGTTAAATTCAGCCGAAAAAGATGGTTTAATTTTACCAGGGAAAACAACATTAATTGAGGCAACAAGTGGAAATACCGGAATTGCTTTAGCAATGGTTGCAGCAGCTAAAGGTTATAGATTGATATTAACTATGCCGGATACTATGAGTATTGAAAGAAGGGCAATGTTAAGAGCCTATGGGGCAGAATTACAACTCACTCCAGGCAAAGAAGGAATGAAAGGTGCTCTAGATTTAGCAAGTGAATTATCTTCAAGTATTCCAAATAGCTTTCAGTTTAATCAGTTTGAAAATCTTGCAAATCCAGAAATTCATGAAAGAACCACAGCTAAAGAAATTTGGGATCAATCTAATCAAACTATTGATGGATTAGTTACTGGAGTTGGTACTGGAGGAACCATAACTGGATGTTCTCGATTTCTAAAAAAAGTTAATCCAAATTGCAAAATATATGCAGTAGAGCCCGCAAAAAGCGCTGTAATTTCTGGAGAAAAAGCTGGTTCTCATTCTATCCAGGGTATCGGTGCAGGCTTCGTTCCTAAGGTACTTGATACACAATTAATAGATGAAATTTTCAAGATAGATGATGACGAAGCATTTTATTATGGGAGATTATTAGCCCGATTAGAGGGTCTTTTATCAGGAATTAGTAGCGGAGCTGCTTTGGCAGCAACAATCAAAATAGGTCAAAGGGAGGAGCTTATTAATCAAAGATTAATAGTGATTCTTCCGAGTTTTGGTGAAAGATACTTATCTACAGCAATGTTTGAATCAAACACTGTAATTAAAGCTAGAGAAGACGGTTATCTATAGGCAAAGGTATTTAAATATGATCAAAAATCTTTATAAAGAATTAGAAGTAAAAGAAAATGCAACTCAAAATGAAATTAAATCTTCTTATCGTCGCTTAGTTAAAAAACATCACCCCGATGCAGGAGGTGAAAAAGATAGGTTTCTCGCAATACAAGATGCATGGGAGACTCTTAATGATCCTTTTAAAAAAGAACAATATGATAAAACCCTCTTTTCATTAAAAAAATCATCTAATTTCAGAAATGAAAATTGGGAAGAGAAAGTTAATACAACAAAATATAGTTCTACAATAAAAGATAATGAAGTTAAAAATTGGATTAAAAATATTTATAATCCTACCAATAGATTTATTAGCCAAATAATCAAACCTTTGAGTCAAGAAATAAAAGAACTATCTGCTGATCCATATGATGAAGAATTGATGGATAATTTTTGCAGTTACATTTCTGTTTCCCAAAAAAAAATTGAAAAAGTTGATAAACTTTATAAGTCAATATCTGTGCCGAATTCAATATCCTCTTTAGGTTTAGATCTTTATCATTGTTTTTCTCAAGTTAAAGATGCTTTATCGGAACTGGATAAGTACACACAAGGATATGTAGATAATTATTTATTTGATGGCAAAGAAATGATGAAAGAAGCTAAAAGAATCCAATCAAAAATGGCTTATGATAAAAAATCTATAATTTCCTGAATAACTAACTATTCTGCAACAATATATTCTTTCATTTGGTCTAATTTAAACCAAACATCTGGTACTGGCCGACGCCACCGCACTTGAGCATATTCTTCTTTAATACTTAGAATTTCCCCAGGGCCTTCAAATATATAACTAGGTAAATCTTTATCACTAGCTAATGCTTCGACACTTTTATCATAAATACTTTTATCTATAAAGACTAAGCTTCCTTTCTTAAGGGGCTTCCTGGGTATCGACTCAGTCATGATGAGATTTATTAATTTATATAGATTCCTAAATTTATTATACAAAAACTTTTTTCATTAATTTTTTTTTAAATTGATTACATCATAATAATTACAATCGATACAAAATTTTAATAGTCTAGATTTATTACATAATTAAAAATATGCGTCTGCTACTCCTTGGATGTACGGGTTTTGTGGGGAAAGAGTTAGTCCCAGCTTTACTTAAAGAAGGCCATGAACTTTGCATTATCAGTAGAAAAAGTATTAATAATTTGAAGATAAATATTCCGCTTGATAAATTTAAATTTCTTAAAATAGATCTTTCAAAAAAACAAAATTGGAGCAATGAAAATTTATTAATTAATTTAAAAGATTCTGATGGGATAATTAATCTAATAGGTGAACCGATAGCAGATAAAAAATGGACTGAAATTCAAAAAGAAGAGATTGAAAAAAGTAGGATTAATTCAACAAAGTTTTTGATGGAAACCCTGAAAAAATTCAGAATCAATCCAAAAGTCATAGTAAATGGCTCGGCGATAGGTTTTTATGGAACAAGTTTAACTCAAGAGTTCAATGAAAATAGTCAGAGTGGTAAAGATTTTCTAGCTAGCCTTTGCAATAAATGGGAGGAAGTTGCGAACGGAAAACCATTTTTCTCAAGATTAGTAATTTTCAGAATCGGAATAGTCTTAGAAGCAGAAGGAGGAGCACTAGGAAAAATGCTTCCAGTATTTAAAATTGGACTGGGAGGTCCAATCGGAGATGGGAATCAATGGATGAGTTGGATTCATAGAAGTGATTTATGTGGATTAATAATTAAAGCATTAGTAGATAAACAATTTTCTGGAGTATATAACGCTGTTGCACCGCAGCCAGTATTGATGAAGAATTTCTCCAAAACTTTAGGAAGATGCCTCAAAAGACCAAATCTACTCCCAGTGCCAGGAGCAATACTGAAATTATTATTAGGTGATGGAGCAAAATTAGTACTAGAAGGCCAAAAAGTAATCAGTATTAAATTACAAGAAAAAATATATAAATTTAAATATCCTCTTCTTGAGAAAGCCATTTACGCCTCCACCAAGAATTAATTCCATTAACTACCGCACTGATAATTAAAATAGTGATTAAAGGTGTGATGAGTGGATTCCAAAGATTCTGAAAAATATTAAGGAAAATAAATACTCCATTAATTTGCATAATTACTGCAAAAATAAAAAATAATGCAAAAAAAATAACAACGAACAAATTTATCAATAAAAAATTATCAATAATCACTTTCAACTTTGATTCAGATTTCTGCTTAGTCATTTATCATGAAACCCTTTATATCATTAATTATCCTAAGGCATGAATTACTCTCTCCAATTCTTAGATTTGCATTATCAATGCAAGAAATCAAAAACTTTTTGTCTAGCTTTATCAGATAAATAACTTTAAGGATTAGATTTATTGTCTGATTTATTTGATCTTTCTTATTTATATAATTAGTAGAACAAAAAACATATCTACCAAGTAATCGTCTTTGAGCTTCTGCAAAAGATTTTGTAAATTGCGGACCGTTACCTTCAATTTGAATAACTGGCTTTGCTAAACCGATTGCCTGCTCTGATGCAGTACCCGCCATACTTATTACGAAATTACTTTTAAATAATATTTCTTCAAACAAATTCCAGTTCAAATTAATAGTAATAAATCCATATGAAAATTCTAGACCGCCATTTTTTCCTTTTTTTTCAATATAAATCCATTTTCTTTGATTTAGTATCTGCCTAATTTCATGCATAGAAAGAGCTTTTACTATGGCAAACTTGAATGCGATATTCTCAAAATATTTCAACTTAGACATTGTCTCTAAAAGTTCTAAAATCAATTTCAAATTATCTAAAAGTTCAGGAAATCTACTTCCAGGAAATAACCCAATATTAAATGGGACGTTTTTTAATTTATTTTCAAAAAAAGAAAATTTATCCATAAAAGGATTACCTAAAAAAGATACTTTTTTTCTTAATTGTTGAGTTAAATCATCTGCTGTTAGAACATCCCTAGCATATATTTTTTTTGCATATTTTGAGATTAAAAAAAACTTACAGGGCCAAGGTAATTTCAATTTTCCTTCATAGTGACTAGAATATGCTACGAGATATGTAAAAAAATCTTTTTTTGCAAACCATGCAAAAAAAACAGGAACTATATCTCCGATTACTAAATAAAAATCATATTTATTTCTTAATTTATAAGACAAATATAATTTTTTAAAAAAATAAATTATTTGTCCTCCAAATATTTCAAATATTCTCCCACTAAAAGAATTATAACCAATTCCACCAGTTCTAAATTTTTTGGTTTTACCAATAATTCTTATGTTTACTTTTTTATAATTTTCACCATCACCTACAATAGGTAATGCATCTACAAGATCACCTTTCTTTAGGAAATATTTGCCTAATAAACTACCAGATAAATCTTCTCCATGTCCATTACTTAATAGCAAAATTCTGGACAATTTAGAATTCTAACCATTTATTGATTTTGGTTAATTCTGGCCAGTTTGGATATCTATTAAATCCGTCTTCAACTGACTCTTTTAACTCTGTCTTTACATCAGGCATCATCATTGCCATTTTTTTAATTAATTCAACATGCTCTCTAACACCTTTATTATTTGTAGCCAATAGAGCTAAGGACAAATTCATTCTTGCTTGCGGGTCTTGCTGATTTAAGCGAACCGCCTCTCTAGCTGCTGCTAATGCGTCTTCATTATTCTTCAATAGAAGCTGCAACCAAGATAGACAAGTCCAAGCAGCAAAGTGATTGGGTATTTTTTGAATAATTTTTTGGAAATCTTGTGCAATTGGTATTAACTTTTGGCCATCTTGATATCTAGATAAGGCAGCATTGAAATCGGATTCAATTGGATTAATTTCATCTTTCATATATTTTTTTTCTAAACAGCAAAAGAGCTTCCGCAGCCACAAGTTTGAGAAGCATTAGGATTAACGAAATTAAAACCTCCACCAATTAAATCTTTACTGAAATCTAGTTGCATGCCATAAATATAAAGAAGACTTTTTGGGTCGCATACTACTTTAAAAGTTTGTTCGGAACTTAATGAATAATCATATACTTTGTCATCTGTATTTATTTCATCATCACTAACAAAATCCATTGTATAACTCATACCACTGCATCCTCCAGATCTTACCCCAACTCTTAGAGCTTTCTTAGCAGTCTGATTCTTCAATAAAGAATATATTTGCTCTATGGCATCATTCGTTATTAAAATTCCCTTACCATCATCTGAGGTTATTATTTTTTCTTCTATTTTTACATTTTCCATAAATACACATAAACGTAATAATTACACTATAAAAAATATATACACATCATGCATATTTCAAACGATATACAAAGTTGATTTGTTATAATAGAAGTAAAAAAAAGTGAAAATAGCAATAGTAGGTTCTGGGTTAGCGGGTTTAACAGCGGCAGTTAATCTGCTTGATGAAGGTCATGAAGTTGAGATTTATGAAAGCAGATCATTCTGGGGCGGAAAAGTTGGAAGTTGGGAAGATAAAGATGGTAACCACATAGAGATGGGATTACATGTATTTTTTTATAACTATGCAAATCTATTTAAGCTTATGAGAAAAGTTGGAGCATTAGATAATTTGCTTCCTAAAAAACATACTCATTTATTTGTAAATAACGGTGGTGATTTAAAATCTTTGGATTTTAGATTTGCCTTAGGAGCACCTTTTAACGGTCTAAAGGCTTTTTTCACTACAGAACAATTGACCTGGGTAGATAAGTTAAGAAATGCATTAGCTTTAGGAACCAGCCCGATAGTTAGAGGGTTAGTAGATTACCAGGGTGCAATGAAGATAATAAGAGACTTAGATAAAATAAGCTTTAAAGAGTGGTTTTTAAATCATGGCGGAAGCTTAAGAAGTCTTGAAAGGATGTGGGATCCAATTGCATACGCATTAGGTTTCATAAATTGTCAAGATATATCGGCAAGGTGCATGTTAACTATTTTTATGATGTTTGCATCTAAGACTGAAGCATCTAAACTCAATCTTTTAAAAGGATCCCCTCATAAATGGCTAACAAAACCTATCGTTGATTACATCACAAAAAAGGGATGCAAAATCCACTTAAATCATAAAGTGGACGAAATTATTTTTGAAAAAGAATCTTCCTCATACTCGGTCAGGCAACTTAAAATATCCTCTCCTGAAGGCCCTAAGGCTATATTTGCTGATACATTTCTGGCTGCTTGTGATGTTCCTGGAATTAAAAAAATAATTCCTAAAGAATGGTATCAATTTAAGGAGTTTGAGGGTTTAAAAAAACTCAGAGCTGTTGCAGTAGCGACAATTCAATTAAGATATGATGGATGGGTCACTGAACTAAATAATGATAACAAAAGTCAAAACCCTACAGGTTTAGATAATCTTTTATATTCAGCAGATGCATCTTTCAGTTGTTTCGCAGATTTAGCTTTAGCAAGTCCCGTAGATTATAGAAAGGAAGGAATGGGATCTTTACTCCAATGTGTTTTGACTCCTGGAGATCGTTGGATGGGTAGATCAACAGAAAGAATCACTAAAGAAATAGATTCTGAAGTGCGTCGACTATTTCCTTCTTCAAAAAATCTAAAATTACTTTGGAGTAATGTCGTACAAGTCCCACAATCACTTTATAGAGAATCGCCAGGTATGGACCCATATAGACCTGATCAAAAGACTTCAATATCAAATTTCTTTATGGCAGGTAGTTATACAAAACAGGACTATATAGATTCAATGGAGGGGGCTACTATGAGCGGTCATCTAGCAGCAGCAGCAATTTTAGATAAGAAAGCCGAATTAGCAAAGAATCTTGCGGTCAGCTAACTATGGGTACTTGGCTTAAACATGACGTAATTACAATTGTGAATGCGCCATTAGATAACGTTTGGAACACCTGGAGTGATTTGGATTCCATGTCTCTGTGGATGAGCTGGATTGAATCCGTAAAAACAATTAATCAAGAGACATCAACTTTACCTGATCTGACTGAATGGACTTTAGCTGCTAATGGATTCAAATTTAAGTGGAAGGCACAAATAACAGAAAGGATTGAGAAAAATAAATTAAAATGGAAATCTATAGGAGGATTACCAACTCAAGGTTCTGTTATTTTTGAATCAAAAGGAGATCAATTAACATCAGTAAACTTAGCTGTTACCTATGAATTGCCCAGAATGATTGCTCGATTTATGGAAGAAAAAATTTTGGGTAAAATGGTAACCAATGAATTACAAGCAAATATTGATAGATTTCGAGATTTAGTAGAAAAAAATTACAAAAATGAATTAACTAATTAAAAATATCAATTGCAGCATCTAATAATCCTTCAAAAGTGTACTTAACCGCCTCTCTATCAACTCTGCCAAAAGTTTTTTGACATATTTTTGAAGTTTGAGGTCCAATAGTTAATAATTTTGCATTTTCTAGATAGGTTAACCATTCTTCCCCAAATTCTTTTTCAAGCAATAAAGAAGAATTTGATACTGTTTTACCACTTGAAAAAACCATTGCATCAATTTTTCTTTTAGAGATAGCATTTATTGTCTCTATAGGAATTGAATCCGGACATTTTGTTTCATATGCAGGAACCTCTACAACACGTGAACCAGAATTCCTGAATTCATCAGCGATGAAACTCCTTCCTCCTGTTTGAACTCTTGGCAAAAAAACTCTGAGTCCATATCCTGATACCGGAAAATTTTCAATTAAGCTTTCTGCTACAAATTCTGGGGGGACGAAATCAGCCTCAATACCTAAATCGCTTAGAGTTAAGGAAGTTTTCTCCCCTACTACAGCAATTTTTATCTTCTTCGAACACTCTTTTAATGAAGTATTTAAATTTCTTAATCTCTCATCTACAAATTTTATTCCATTACTACTTGTGAAAATAATCCAGTGAAAATCGTTAATTTCGCTTAATGCATCATCAAGAGGATTTAAATCATCTGGATATCCAACATCAATTGCTGGAAAATCAAATATTTGAGCACCTTTATTAGTGAATAACTTTTTTATCTCATATATCTTATCTTTTGATCGAGTAATAATTATATTTTTTTGATTCAAAGAGAGCTCAGCCATTGTAATTATTTCCCTCAATTTTTGAATCTTGATTGTGGTTTTTATTTTTTAATTCTTCAAGAAGTTTGAGTACTGACAATCCTTTTTCTAATACTGTATCGTCTTTAAAAGTGATTTCAGGTACTCTTCTCATCTCTATTCTTTGACCTAAAGTATGCCTGATAAAGCTTTTAGCAAGATTTAATTCTTCAACAATTTCTTTTCTTATTGCTTCTTCAGAAGTTGAAGTTATGTAAATCTTGCAAAATTGCAAATCTCCTGTTAAATCTATTTTTGAAATATTAATAAAATTACTCCTTAATAGATCATTTTCCAAATCATTTTGCAAAATAAGAGTTATCTCTTTTTTCAACAAAGAAGAAACTTTTGCAATCCGATAATTATTAGGCATTATAGTTATAAGTTGATTGGATTAGTCATTGCTTTTAGTACGAAATAAAATGTTATGAAGGCACTTATTACTGAAGAAATTAAACAGATTAATGTTAATGGATTTGATCTATTTTTAAATAAAGGTTCTAGTAATGCAACTAAACCTCCAGCAATAATAGAAATTAAATACTTTGGATATCTTGCAACATTAGAGAAAAATTGGCCCATTAGCTCCACAATTTAATTACTTTTTTAGCTAAGTTTTAAAAAACATTAAACAGCATGATTACATTATATCAATTTAGACATAGCGCTTTTTGCTTAAAGACAAGAATGGCTCTTCACGCTAAGAAATTGCAATATAGAGTTGAAGAAGTTACACCAGGCTTAGGTCAATTTGAAATCTTTAAGATATCAGGTCAAAAACAAGTACCAATAATTGTTGATGATAATGATCAAATTATTAGTGACTCTACAATTATTTGCGAATATATAAATAAAAAAAATGATAATAATCCACTTTTTCCGGAAGATCCTTTGTTGTTTGCACAATGCAAATTAATAGAGGATTGGGCTGACACTACTATGGCCTCAACTTGTAGAAAAGCTCTTATTAAATCTGCGATAGAGAATCCACAACTACGTACTGCTTTACTTCCAGATGAAATACCATCTTCAGTAAAAGGATTAGTTGATAAATTACCTTTTAAAAATCTTAGTAAAATTTCTAATGTAGTTTTATCTTCCAAAGATAATTTAGAACTGCAAAAAATATTAGAGGCTTTATCAAAAGCCCTAATTAATAAAAAGTATTTAATAGGTGATAATTTATCAATAGCCGATATTGCAATTGCTGCGCAATTATCTCTTCTTAAATTTCCGAAATCATCGGGACCAATTCTTTCTGGGGAAGGTTGTCAAGAATACATAAATAATCCTTATTTAGAAAATATATTTATCTGGAGAAGCAATATAGAAGAATATCTTTTTAGTGCTAATTCTCAATAAATTTAAATGATAATTTATATTTACCAGTTTTAATTGCATGAACTGAGGGATCGCCAACTTTAGAACCGTATGTAGCAATATATTGAAAACCGCAGATATCAGGTTTTAAAGTATCGTCTGCATTAGAAAAATTAAGATTACATTTATGAAATTTACTAATTGTCTCAACCTGATTAACCCTAGATGCTCCAGGTTTATGAACAGTTTGAAGAACTAATTCGTCAGCAAAAAACATATCATCATCTTGAATCTGAGTTCTTCCTGTAATCCTAGAATCAATATATAAATCATCTTTCAAATAGGTTATTTGTTTGTTAATTGATTTAGGATCATTAATAACTTTGATCAAATTTTCGCCAAATATTGCTTTGCCAATTGACTCAGAATTTTTTGAACGATTACCAATAACTTCATTTAAATTATTTTTGAAAAAATTTACTTTGTAAATAACAGGTGCTTGAGACTCATCTTGTAAATCCTGCGAAATAATAAGCCAATTCCCCTCAAACCAATTAGGATAAATCAAATCTCTTGAAGTATTTGAAAATTTAAAATTTGACAAGTATAGTTCTGGCCATGAATTTTCTCTTTCATTCAAAAATTCTCTTACATTATGATCATTGAAAGCAAATGCATTATTACAAGAAATCACTTGAATTATTAAAAAAATAATTAATCCCCAAAAATTTTTAATCATGTCTAATCCATTAATAAGATCTGAAGACCATTTTGTATTATTAGAGCCAGATTCAAAAGAAAAAATAGTAACTAAAAAAGAAGCAATATTATGGTTGAGAAATTGGCTTCCTAAGGTTCACTCATCAACTATATATCAAAAAAAAGATTATTCCAATGAGGAATTTATAGAAGAATTATTAGAAAGTACTTATGAATTAGAAATAAAATTTGGATTCGTTATAAAATGGTTTGCTGTCCGAGTAGAACCTGATTAATTTATAATTCTTTTATGAATTCCATAAATTATTTGTTTTGCAACTTCTTTAACGTCTTCGTTGTTAACCTCAACTCTTAAGTCAGCCTGAGAATATAAATTTTTTCTAGATTGAAAAATTCTGTTATATAACTCATTTAAATCTTTTCCCTGCAATAGAGGTCTATTTTCAATATCTTTTTTCAACCTCTCAAGAGCAATCTCTTGCTTTGTATCAATCCAAATAATAATTCCTTGCCTTAAAACACCCCAGTTTTCTGGTTTAGAAATAATTCCTCCACCAGTAGAAACGATTAAAGAAGGGATTTTAATTGTTTCTTTTAAGCAATTTGTTTCTAGTTCTCGGAATGCTTTTTCTCCATCTTCCTGGAATATTTCATTAATTGTTTTTTTTGCTATATTCTCTATTAATTTATCTAGATCAATATATTTATACCTCAATAATTCGGCTAATACTGGACCAGTTTTAGATTTACCACTAGCCATCATACCTATCAAAAATATACTTCTTCCTTTAATTATTTTGTTTATTTTCTGAATAATAGATTTTTCCATACAGACAAAAGAGTATATAAAACCTTAAGATAGTATTATTACAGACATTTATGACTTTTACACATACCAAACCATTACATGGCCAGGGACGTGATTGCGTCATAACTCGACGTGCCTGTTTTAGTTCGAGTCATCGTTATTGGCTTCCTGAAAAAAGCTCAGAAGATAATTTCTCTCTTTTTGGGAAATGTAGTATAGCTCCAGGACATGGGCATAATTACGAACTTATCGTATCAATGGGGGGTAAACTTGACTCGGATGGAATGGTCCTTAATCTTTCTGATGTAAAACATTCTATTAAGAGTAAGGTTACTGGACAATTAGATTTTCGTTTTTTAAATGACGTATGGCCTGAATTTAATATTCATAGTCAGGAAGGCATTCTTCCAACGACTGAGGCTCTAGTTAAAGTTATCTGGAATCGTTTAAAAGATGAACTACCTCTTACAAGTTTAAGACTTTATGAAAGCCCAACTTTATGGGCAGATTATTATGGAAAAAACATGGAAGCTTTATTAACAATTCAAAGTCATTTTAATGCTGCTCACCGATTAGCAAAAGATGAAATTTCTCTAGATGAAAACAAGAAGATTTATGGGAAATGTGCCAGAGTAAATGGACATGGACATAATTATTTTCTCGATGTAACTGTCCGAGGAAAAATTGATCCAAGAACTGGGATGGTATGTGATTTACCTTCATTACAAGCGATTATTGATGATCTTATAGTTGAACCGTTTGATCATACTTTCTTAAACAAAGATATCGAATATTTTAAAACTTGCGTCCCAACATGTGAAAATATTGCACTACACATTGCTGATATTCTCTCATCTCCGATTAAAAAAATTGGAGCAAATCTGCACAAGATAAAACTTCAAGAGAGCCCAAATAATGCGGCGGAAATTTATGTTGAACAAAGCGTACCAAATTCTTTGCAAAGAAATCTTACAAACTCTTTAGTTGCTCAAGCTTGAATACTCCAAGCATAGCGATCATTATCGCTTCTAGTTTAGATGGGAGGATTGCCTTCCCAAGTGGAGGAGCATCTCATCTTGGAAGTAAGGAAGATAGGAGAATGTTAGACGAAAACTTATCAATGGTTGACGCTACCATTTTTGGATTGGGAACTCTAAAAGCTCATCAAAGTACATATTTAGTAAAAAATCATTGTAAAAATGGCGAAATAAAAATTTCAAAAAATCAGCCTATTTCTATAGTCGCCTCCAATAGCAAAAAATTTAAAAAAGATTGGAATTATTTCAATCAACCAATTAAAAGATGGTTAATCAGCTCTAATAAAAAAGATTTAATAGAGAGTAAAGATTTTGACAAAGAAATTTTCTACAAAAAATCCTGGAGTAAAACCTTGTTAAGTATTAAAAAAGCTGGAATCAATCGTCTAGCACTTCTTGGTGGAGCAAATCTTATAAATTCTTTTATTAAAGAAGATTTGATTGATGAAATCAAAATTACAATAGCCCCAAGAATTATTGGAGGGAAATTTACATGGATACCTGCTGAACAAACAAATAAAATTTTTAATTTAAAGCAATTTTGGAATATAAAATCGATTCAGGAATTAGATAGAAATGAAATATATATTCATTACATAAGAAAAACTAAAGATGATTAAAGTAAAAAATATGAATCATATTGAGCACAAAATTGAAATTAAACTATCAATTCAAGAAATAAGTAAAGAAACATGGAATGAATTAAGAAAAGGAATCAACAATCCATTTTATCAATGGGAATGGCTCTATAACCTTGAGTTATCGAAAAGTGTCTCAAGACAAACTGGATGGCAACCTTTATATTTTATTGCTTATGAAAATGAAGAAATATGTGGAATAGCTCCACTTTTTCTTAAAAATCATAGTTATGGAGAATTTATTTTTGATCAATCCTTTGCAAAATTAGCTCAAGATTTAAATTTGAATTATTATCCTAAGCTCATTGGGATGAGCCCTTACAGTCCTATAAATGGATACGAATTTTTATATAAGGAAAATAAAAATAAAATAGAGATTACAAATTCATTAATAAAACATATTGATGACTTTGCTTTGAAAAATAATATCTTGAGTTGCAATTTCTTATATGTAAACGAAGATTGGGGCAAACATCTTCAATCCTTAGGATATCAGGAATGGATAAATACAAGTAGTGAATGGAAGAATAATGGTGAAAAGACATTTGATGATTTTTTATCCAGATTCAACTCTAATCAAAGAAAAAACATTAAAAAAGAAAGAAAATCAATTTCAAAACAAAATCTCGAGATAAAAATTCATACAGAAGAGAATATAAATCTAGAAATAGTTCAAAAAATGCATAATTTCTACGAGCAGCATTGTTTGAGATGGGGAGTATGGGGTAGCAAATATCTTACCTCTGAATTTTTTGAAAACATTCTTGAAAATAGAAGAAATCTATTATTTTTTAGTGCATCAAGAAATGATTCTGAAAGTACGATTGCAATGTCAATGTGTATAAAAAATGAAAAATATATATGGGGTAGATATTGGGGTAGTCAAGAGGAAGTACTTAACTTACATTTTGAATTATGCTATTACCAGCCTATTGAGTGGGCAATAAAAAATAACATTGAAAGTTTTGATCCTGGAGCAGGAGGTAAACATAAAAGAAGAAGAGGGTTTTATGCAAAAGGTACTAAAAGTTTTCATAAATGGTTTAACAAAAACATGAAAAATATAATTACTCCTTGGTTAAATGAAGTTAATTTTCAAACTTTGAAAGAAATTGAGTTAGAAAATAATTCTATCCCTTTTAAATAATATAGAAATTAATTGATCTGATAATTGTTTATATTAATAATATAGTTTTATTAAAAATTCGAAGATGGATTTTATTAAAATATTCGAAAAAAAAATAGATAAAGATAATGATTTATCTAATAGATATATTGAGCTAGACCCAAATGGATATTTTATTATAAAGATAGATTTGGAAACAAAAAAAATCATCTTAGAACATTATTTAAATACTATAAATAAAGAAGGATATGCAATAGATCCAAAAACTAATAAGCCTATTAAATGTGACTCAAAAGAAATCAAAACTTGTAATGAGACCTTCACAGGAATTAGCGCTAAAGAAATTGGCATAGCAATAACAGAAAAGCGTAATGATCTAATATCTAGATTTGATCATGCCTTATATTTAGGAAGAGAGTTACAAAAAGCCGAAGAATGTTTATACAAAAAATTACCCTACGTTCAAGATTAAGAAATTAAACGAAAGAATTCCAATTCTTATTGAGATGCTAAATTAAATAAAAATATAAAAATAAATGAACATCATTTTCTATTTTGCATTTCTAGGTTTTGGTTTTGGAGCCGCCTTCTTGTTAGATAAACTTTTGCGAGCAGTTAAATTAATTTAGAAAAAATTCATAAGGTTTTTATAACCTCTCCATATAAATCATATTCATCCGCAAAACAAATATTTGCTTCAACAAATTTACCGATATAATTTTTTTCATCTTCATTATTTTTAATAGATAAGATGACATTGCCATCTATTTCAGGAGCGAAGTTATAAGAACGTCCTATCAGTTCATTATTTTCAGCTATATTTTCTACCAATACTTTAACGGTAGTCCCCAAATATAGCTGATTTTTTTTCTTAGAAATATTTTGTTGAATGGATATTATATTATCTTTTCTCGAATCAGCTACTTCTGAGGGTACCCTATCTGGCAAATCGAAAGCACTTGTTCCTTCCTCCGGAGAAAAGATAAAAACGCCAACATGATCAAATTCATGCCTATGCAAAAAATCTAAAAGATGTTGAAAATGTTTTTGATTTTCTCCTGGGAACCCAACAATTAAGCTTGTTCTTAATACAGCAGATGGTATTTGCTCCCTTATTTGACTCAAAATTGATTCATTTAAAGAAGCCTGCCAAGGTCTATTCATACTCTTTAGAACATCTGGATGACTGTGTTGCAAAGGTAGATCAAAATAGGGAACTATATTATTTGAATCTTTAAAAGCTTTAATAACTTCATCAGTTAAACCAGTTGGATATGCATAATGAATTCGTATCCAAGGAACTGAAACTTTAGACAGTTCTTTCAAGAGTCTTGCTAAAGAAGGTTTACCATAAATATCTTGACCATAGTTTGTTGTAATTTGACTAATTAGTATTATTTCTTGAATCCCTTGAGCTGCAAGATTTTTTGCTTCTGAAACTATAGATTCTATATCCCTACTGCGTTGAGGACCTCTTAACTTAGGAATAATACAAAATGCACACTTATAATCACATCCTTCAGCGATACGAAGATAAGCAACAAATTTATTTTTATCTACAAAGCGTGGAATTTTTTCATCTGCAATAAATTCAGGTATTTTTGAAACTTCATTAACAATTTCCCCTTTCTCTACTCGATTGATAACCTTAGCTATTTTTTGATAATCACCCGTTCCAACTAAAGCTTTTATTTCAGGCATTTCTTTTAAAAGTTCTTCTTTGAAATGCTGGGCCATACAACCAGCAACTATTACCTCTTTACCTTGATCAGTAAATTCAATTATCTTTCTTATAGATTCTTCTCTAGCTGTTTCTATAAAACTACAAGTATTGACTACAACCACATTCGCATCTTCTATATCATTTCCTACTTCATATCCCTCTTTATCTAATAACCCTTGCATATGTTCAGTATCAACAAGATTTTTCTCACAGCCAACGTGACTAAAAGCAATCTTTGAAATTTTTTTACCCTTTAACTTTTGATTATTTTGATTCACGTAATTTAGATATTATATAAGAAATAATTAACAAAGAAACTTTTTATAAGTCTCATTCAAAGATAATATTAGGATAGATTCTGCAAATTACAAAGATAAAAGATCTATGGCTCTTAAGACTTTAAAAAGTAAAAATAAAAAAGATCTGAAATGGCCAAAAATTATAATTGCTATTCTGAGCACCATTGGATTAGTTGATACGGGCTCTATTACCTTAAAAAATTGGGGATTATTTAACTCTCTTTCATGTCCTGGAATCAAAAATGGTTGCGAAACAGTTTTAAATAGCGCTTGGGGTACATTATTCGAGAATAGTCAATACAATATTCCTCTCTCATTAGCAGGAGTTATTACTTATGGTTCAATACTAGGATTTTCAATATTTTTATCACTGAATTTAGTTTCTCCTAAGGAAAAATTAAATAAGATTATATGGTGGGCAATATTTTTAATCTCTTGTGCTTCTTCTGTGTTTAGCATCCTTTTGCTAAATATTATGTTCTTTAAAATCAAGGCTTATTGTTTTTTTTGTATTCTTTCGGCAATTTTATCTATTTCGATCTTTATTATCTCTATGATTGGTGCAAAGTTTGAAAGTAGAGAGCCTATGTTTTATAGAGGATTTATTGTTGTTTTAACAGTTCTTGTTGGGGGATTGATATGGTCAAATAGTGTTGACCCTTCTAATGCAATTGATATTTCTAAAAGTACAGAAAAAGTATCTCCTGCAATCACTACAACTAGCTCACCCCAGAAAATTAAGTTTGCTAAATTTTTAAGTGATAATAATATTAAAATGTTTAGCGCATACTGGTGCCCACATTGCCATGATCAAAAACAACTATTTGGCAAAAAAGCAGTTAAAGAGTTATCGATTATAGAATGCGCACAAGACGGTAAAGATAATCAATATAAACTTTGCAGAGAAAAACAGATTGAAGGGTTTCCATCATGGGAAATTAATGGTGAAATATATGGTGGAGTCAAAGATTTAAATGATTTAGCAATAATGACCGAATATAAGGGCGATTCTAATTTTTAATAAACCTTTTAATTATTTCGTGATTTATTTGCTGCCTAGTATGGCATTTCCAAGTTGTTTCTTTAATTGGAAAATCATCCCTATAATGGCCTCCTCTACTTTCCTTTCGAAAAAGGCAAGCTTTTAACAATAGCAATGATGTAATTTGTCTATTATGCAAATCAAGCAATAAATTAAGTCCTCTCCTATTTGGCTCACTTAGTTTAAATTTTTGATCAATTTCTATTTTATTAAGACATTCAAGTAAAGGATTTTTTTGTAGTTGATCTATTTCATCTTGAAGAGTTTTTAAAAGTTCAGTCATATTTTTTTTATTACGAGAGACACCTAAATTAGACCAGCATAATTTTCTCAAACAATCAATCTTATCTGAAACACCTAAGATGAAATCTTCCTTTGGATTATCCATAAAAATTTCGGTAGTATATCTATGTAACCTTCTAAAGTGATAAGGAGTATTCAACTCGATAGAAGACATTTTTCTTGCAAATACAAGGCATTCCATAAGCGAATTACTAGCTAGTCTATTTGCACCATGCACTCCTGTAGAGGCTACTTCTCCCACGGCATATAATCCTTTCATTGTAGAAGATGCATTTAAATCGGTATGAACACCTCCCATCCAATAGTGTGCTGCTGGCGCAACAGGAATCACCTCATTTAAAGGATTAACGCCATAATCTTGACATCTACTTATAATCGTAGGAAATCTTTCTACAATTTTTTCTGGATCAATAAATCTTAAATCCAGACCAACATGATCAACATCGTTTTCTTGCATATTATTCATAATTGCTCTACTAACTTGATCTCTTGTAGCTAGATCACCATTTTCCAAATCCTTTACTGGGCTCTCACCATTCTTATCAACGAGAACTGCTCCCTCACCTCGAAGGGCTTCAGAGATTAGAAAGCAAGGAGAGCCATAAAACTTTAATGCTGTAGGATGAAATTGAATAAATTCTAAATCCTCTATTGCAGCTCCAGCTTTCCATGAAAGAGCAATTCCTTCCCCAGCAGATTGGGCAGGATTTGTAGTATTAGTAAATAAGTGTCCCCCTCCGCCTGTGGCTAAAACAACAGCTTTAGAAGTAATCCAATATAAATTAGATCCATCTAATACCTGAACTCCCCTACATACTTCCTTTTCAATAAGCAATTCTGTTACTCTCACACCTCTACAATGCAAAATATTCTCCTTGTTTTCGATATGATCCTCTAAGACTTCTACAAGTGCTCTACCTGTTCTATCTTTAACATGCAAAACTCTTCTACAAGAGTGGGCCGCTTCTAAAGTTGTTGATAGTTTATCTGAGCTCTGATCAAAAATCATACCTAAATTTTGTAGCCTATCAACGCAACCAGGAGCCTCTTTTACAAGCATTTCAACAGCAGATAATTCACACAAATCATCTCCAGCTTTTAAGGTATCTTCAACATGAAGAGCAAAAGAATCTTCAGGTCTAACTACTGATGCAATCCCTCCTTGGGCCCATCGGCTAGATGATCTTTTACTTGTATTCCTATTTAAAAGAAGGACATTTAAATTTTCTGGCAATTCCAAACAAGTCATTAAACCAGCTGCTCCTGCACCAATGACAATCACATCCCATTTATTAATAGATATTGATTCTTGCGAAAATGGCGGTCTTAGCATTAAACCAAACCACTTAGTGTTGGTTGAATAATTGCTAACGCAATAAAAATACCATCAACAATTAAGGTAGTTTGAATTACATAACTTGATACTAAAAGAGCCTTCCCATTTATCGAATTAGATATAGCATAATTAAAAATTTCTTTTGATATGAACCAGAGTATTAATGCCGCCAAAATAATAATAGACAAAGATTTAAACTGAATAAGATTTTCGGAAGTTTTCTGAAGTATTAATGGAGCGTTATCAGAATCCGCAATAATAACCTCCTTCCATTGATCCATTATTCCTGTCAAAAATATTGTCAAATCTGTAATCGCCGTTCCAAATAAAGACGAGATATAAAAACTTGAACCGATTTTCCATTTTGTTCCAAGTCCGACAGTAGCAAGAGGCAATGCCACAGCTTCAACTGGGATATGGAGAATAGGATAAGCACTTAACCAGCCCCAAAATAAACAACCTCCAAGCCAACTTCCCGAGACTCCTAATAATAACGAGCCTACAATAAACCATTTATCCCCCTCTTTTCTAGACAATAAAAAAGCCGCAGCAAGGATAAAAAAAGTAGCGCAAAGAGCACTAATTGGAGAAAATCTAACCCATGGTGCCTGTACAAAAATTGGCAAAATTACAAAAAAAGAGGACCATAGTCTCAAAGCAATTGGTCTAGATAAAAAAGTACTTTTAACAATATCGAATCCATTATGAAATCTAGGTTTCAAATTATCATTCACTTCTAAATTTTTAGCAATTAATTCTTCCAATGCATTAAGGCTTTTAAAATTTATGAATTAATTTAGGTCTAGTTTAATAAAAATGCAGATGACATATTTTATTAATTTAATAGTTGAAATAAATTAATCATATTTAGTATTTTAAGAGTATTTAATATACTTTGAGTCTTATATGAGTTTACAATAAATATAAAGATAAAAGATTGGTCTTAAATTGTGTGGAAAGAAATTAATTATAAAGAGGATTCTAACGATCTTTTGATTCCTAATATTAACTACCAAATTAATCCAGCAGAAATTGAAAGTATTGAAAATAATTCTATTGCTGAAGAAATAGGCTTTGAATCAGGTGATTCAATTATTAGTATTAATGGTAAGAAACCTAGAGACTTAATTGATTATCAGATCCTTATTAGTGAAGAAATTTTAGATATATCGGTATTGGATAAAAACAAGAAGATTCACAATATTAATATTGAAAAAGATCAAGATGACAATTTAGGAATTAATTTTAAAGATGCATTATTTGACTCAATCAAACAATGTAATAATAAGTGCCCTTTTTGCTTTATAGATCAACAACCAAATGGCAAAAGAAAAAGTCTTTACGTAAAAGATGATGACTATAGATTAAGTTTTCTATATGGTTCATATCTTACGCTAACCAATTTAAATAAAGATGACTGGAATAGAATATCTACTCAAAAACTATCACCGCTTTTTATTTCAATACATGCCACTGACCCAAAGACCCGAGAACAATTATTAAAAAATAAAAAAGCAAGTCAAATCCTTGATCAAATTGAATGGTTAGAGCAAAATTCAATCCAGATACACGCGCAAATAGTTGTATGTCCCGAAATTAATGATGGTAAAATCTTAGAAAAATCTATTTACGATCTTGCGAAATTTCATAAAAAAAGTTTTAAAACGGTACTTTCAATAGCCATAGTTCCAGTAGGCCTAACAAAGTTTAGGCCTGAAAACGATGGCTTAATAGCGATAAGCAAAAAATATGCAAGAAAAATTATTCAACAGGTGGAAAAAATTCAAACCTCTCTACAAAAAAGTATTGGAACTCGCTTTTGTTGGCTTGCCGACGAATGGTACTTAATAGCTGGTCTCAAATTACCAAGCTATAAAACATATGAAAATATGCCCCAAGAATCTAATGGAGTTGGTTCAATACGAAGTTTTCTTAAAACATTGGAAACTAAAACAAAATCTCTTCCTGAAAAAATAGATAAACAAAGAAAAGTCAGTTGGATTGTTGGGAAATTAGTTTACGAAGCACTGCTTCCAACAGTGAAAAAACTTAATAAAATTGATGGCCTCAAAATTAATCTATATGGTTTGCCAAGTGTTTACTGGGGGCAAGATCAAGTTGTAACAGGGCTTTTAACTGGCGAAGATTTAATTACTGGACTACAAAATAAGGATCTAGGAGAAAGTATATTTATACCATCAATAATGTTAAAGCTTAATAGTGATTTGTTTTTGGATGACAAAAATATAACTGAAGTTTCAAATAAACTGAAAACTAATATTCACGTTCTTGATGATACAAATGATATTATTAATAATCTAATCGGTTTATCTATAACAAAAGAAATAATTAATTATGCTTAGAAAACTTATACATCCAATTTTTGTTTTGCCTTTTTGTTTGTATATTAATTCTCAAGAAGTACTTTTAAGTAAGCCCAACAATAAAATTGAAGAAATCCTTCAAGAAAACGAAAACCAAATATTCCTTAATTATACAGAAATAGAAAATATTACTCTAATGAATAATCAAGAACTTAAAGCATTAGAAAGTTTAGTCAATTCAACAACGTTTACTCTTTCGAGCAAAATCGCTAAAAGATATCCCTCATTAGATTTGCAAGCCAGTGGATTACCTAAATATGTTTCGGGCAAAAATTATAACAGTACCTCATCGACTACAAAAACATCGCAATTTTCAGCAAACCCATCCCTCAGTATTAAATTAGACTTAATAGATCCTCTAAGGGGATCTGAAATTAAAATAGCTAGAAATAATTACGCAATAGCTAAAAATAATTATGAGATTAAAAAGAAAGATCTCATAAAAGAGGCAAAATCTAGATATCACAAACTACAAAAGTCTTATCAGGATATTCAAAACAAAACATTATCTCTTGATTTATCAATTACTAGTTTGAAAGATGCTCAATCAAAATTTGATGCAGGAATAGGAACAAAATTTGAAGTTCTTGAAGCTGAAGCACAATTATCTAGAGATAGGCAATCACTAAATGAGAAAAAAATTCAGAATCAGATTAATAAAATTGCACTAAAAGAAATCTTAAATATAAATGGGGACTTCGAGATTAATCAAAAGCAAAAATTAATAGGTTTCTGGAACCATAAATTAAACAAGAATATTACTGAGGGTTTAGTAAATAGCCTTTCCCTCAAAAATATTAATCTGAAAAAATCCATCAAAGAGAATCAAGCTAAGAATTATTTGAATGTTTACAGGCCAAATGTTTACATAAGTAATACCTTTACTAGTTCGTTTTCTAAGGGTGATTCTTTGTCAGTCAAAATTGACCCTGAAAAATCTGGATCTTCATATACAAATACTGTAAGCTTAAACTTTGGTTGGAATATTTTTGACGGCGGGCAAAATAAAAATTTATATAAGTCAAGCAAAGCTGATGCAATTTCGGAAGATTACTCCTATAAAAATCTTGAAAATGTTTTAAAGACAAATATTAGTAAAGCCTATTTGAATTTAAAATTAAATGAAGAAAAAATTCTTTCATCTCTAAAAGAAATCTCTTCTACTGAAGAATCCTTAAGATTAGCAAGATTAAGATATGACGTAGGAATATCTACACTAAAAGATGTTCTCGTAAGACAAAAAGAGTTAAGTAATGCTAATTCAAAAAAAATTGATTCAATTTATAATTACAATTTAAATTTAGATGAATTAGTAAGATTGACTTTTCTTGAAATAAGTAATATTTGTAACGAGGAAAATAATCTTATCAAAAATGACATTCAATCTATTTGCAATAGCTGAATATGAATAAAAATAATTTAACCAGTAAACAGTTAAAAGATTTAGATTCTTTATTTGAATTGGTTAGTGATCGACAATTAAAAGATTTTGGAAACATCAGTGCTAGCAACAAGTCAGACGGTTCGTTAATTACAAGTTGTGATTTATGGAGCGATAAAACTATAGTAGAGGCTCTATCTAAAATTGCTCCAAATGAAGGGGTTCTAAGTGAAGAGGGCGGAAAGTTAGTTCCTAATACAAATGCTTATTGGATAGTAGATCCTCTTGATGGGACCACAAATTTTGCTGCAGGAATTCCATATTGGTCTATTTCGGTAGCAAGATTTGTAGATGGTGCCCCTCAATCTTCTTTTTTAATCATTCCAACATTAAAGAAAAAATTTGTAGCAATCAAAGGAGAAGGTGTATGGCTTAATAATAAGAAGATTGAGGTTAATAATAATCAACAAAGTGAATGCGTTTCTTTATGCAGTAGATCTATTAAAATTTTACAAAAAAATCCTAATTCAATATTTCCTGGGAAAATAAGACTTCTTGGTGTATCCAGTTTAAATTTAACAAGCGTGGCGATGGGACAAACTTTTGGAGCAATAGAATCAACTCCTAAAATATGGGACATCGCGGCAGCATGGCTATTACTAGAGGAGCTAGATTGTTCAATTGAATGGTTAGAAATAAACCCTATGCATTTAACTACAGAACAAGATTTACAAGATACTAATTTTCCCTTAATTGCCTCTAGGACAAAAGAAAAAATGAAAGTCTTAAGACCATGGGGTAATTTATTATTGAAAAATTAGTTGCATCATAAATATATAAAAGACTTGAAAAATATCCCTATTGGATACAATAAATAAGATTTGGGATAAGTATTTGAAGAGAATTAATATGCAGCGCAGCACAACATGGATTATTAAAAGTTTATGGATAGCTTGCGAAAGATGGAGTAAATCGGATTGTATTGATTTAAGCGCTGCTTTTGCTTATTACGCTCTTCAGTCATTCTTTCCAATACTGCTTATTTCTCTTTCAATAGCTTCTTGGTTTCTGGGTAAACAAGATGGTTTAGATCAACAAATAATATCTGTTGCTGCTCAAATTTTACCTCCATCGGTTGTTGAATTAGTTGAAACAACATTATTTAAATTAATTGACCAAGGCTTTGGAGCAGGTATTTTAGGAGCTATGTTTTTACTATTTACTGCTGGCAACGCCTACTTATCACTTCAAAGAGGTTCAGATAGACTTTGGGAAGACGAGCTACCTTCAAGAAGAATAAACTCTGCCTGGCAAGAGCAAGCAACAAGATTCCTTAGGAACAGAATTGAAGCATTCTTAGTAGTATTTTTTATAGGGTTTTTAATGGTATTAGACCAAATCAGTGCAAATCTCAGAATGATTCCAACTACTGTTTTAGAAAAAATATCAAATTCTAGTAATTTTATTTCTGAATTCATTTTAAAGTTACCACTCTTACAAGTTGGTCAATTTGCTTTACCACTTGTCGGATTTTCATTAATGGCTTTATTACTTCAAGCACTATTGCCGAGTAGAAAAGTACCTTTAAAACCACTAATCCCTGGTTCAATTCTAATTGGAATTGGGCTCACGACTCTTAACCTAGCAGTTAGTAAAAGTATTCTTTCCCTTGGGACAAGGTTTCAAGCATATGGTTTTATTGGAGGTTTTTTAGTACTAACTTTATGGGTTTGGCTATTAGGCGTTATTTTATATTTTGGACAATGTTGGAGCGTGGTAATAGCTAGTATGTCTTTAACAAGTAGGAGAAGAAAAAATTAATCTAAAACAATCATATGTTTCTTTTTCTAAAATGAACAAAAATTTAATCACCTATTTTATAGTTTTTTTAATATTAATTTCCTTTTTTGGATTTAACTTTTTTCTAAATCTTATCGGAAATCTTTTATTACTTATATTTTTAATTCCTCTTTTAATACTTTCTGTTCTATTGATAAGTTTTAATTCCTTAAAATCAAAAGTTAATACTTGTAATCAGTGTGGAACTGTAACTTTAGGAAGTAATAATACCTGCATGAATTGTGGCGCAGATTTAGAAAATACAAATTCAAAAAGCTCTGAAAGTTTTAAAAAACCCAGTGAAACTACCATTGAAGTAAAAGCAGAAGAAATAAAATGATTATCCTCAAATACTTTTTATAAAGAATTTAACCAATCCCAATTTGTCTTAAAATACTTTGTCCTGTAATCAATTCTGTACCTAAACCTATCAATATTCCCATCATTGCCATTCTGCCATTCCAAGTTTCTGCAAAGTTGACAAAACCAAATCTTGGTTGATTATCCTCATTCATAATGATTTATTCGAAAAGTAATTTCATTTTAGCGTTTGAAGGTTTAATTTATGAAAAAACAATACATGCTTTATCTAACATGTCTTATTCCATCAACTGGCATGTAATCGTCTCCAGTTAATTCTTCATATATTATCGCAGGCAAACCTGTCTCAAACATAGTTTGGAGAGCTTCTTTTAGCATTGGGTTCCAACCTCCAGTACTTACTTTGCCATGTCTTA
>QBZO01000007.1 GCA_003282225.1 Prochlorococcus sp. AG-335-I21 | reverse complement strand
GGGGCTTGAGCGTATGGCTCAAATTCTTCAAAAAAAGAAAAATAATTATGAAACTGACTTAATTTTTCCAATTGTCAAAGAGGCTGCTCTTTTTGCTAATGTTGATTATTTTTCTTCTGATAATCGTACTAAGATCTCACTTAAAATACTTGGTGATCATACTAGGGCGATTATTCATTTAATTTCCGATGGAGTAGTTGCTAGCAATCTCGGAAGGGGGTACATCTTGAGAAGATTGATAAGAAGGATGATTAGGCATGGAAGGTTATTAGGTATAAAAGACAATTTTCTTTCAAGGCTTGCATCTCTTGGTATTAGTTTAATGCAAAATACTTATCCTGATCTAAAAAATAATAAAGAACGTATTTTAAGAGAGATTAATATTGAGGAAAAAAGATTTCTTGAAACTTTAGACAGAGGTGAGAAATTATTAAATGATTTTATACGTTCTGGCGAAAAATTAATTTCTGGATCTAAAGCTTTTGAACTATATGATACTTATGGATTTCCTTTAGAATTAACTAAAGAAATACTTGAAGAAAAAAATATAAATGTTGATTTA
Organism: Prochlorococcus sp. AG-335-I21; assembly: GCA_003282225.1. Classification (GTDB taxonomy): domain Bacteria; phylum Cyanobacteriota; class Cyanobacteriia; order PCC-6307; family Cyanobiaceae; genus Prochlorococcus_A. The sequence continues at coordinate 39,669 of QBZO01000007.1, read as the reverse complement.
GAAGGTTTTGAAAGAGAAATGGAGGCTCAAAAAGAAAGAGCGAAAGCAGCATCTCAAAAAATTGATTTAACTTTAAAAGGATCAATTGAAAGAGAAATAGATTTATTTGATCAAACTATTTTTGAAGGATATGATTCTCTTAATTCTAAGGGTTTAGTAAAGGGTATATTTTTTGAGTTAAATTCTGTAGAAAAAGCTATTCAAGGACAAGCAGTTCAAATTATCCTCGATCAAACTTCTTTTTATGGAGAATCAGGAGGTCAAGTTGGCGATACAGGAACTATCTTCGGTGATGGAACAGAAATTAATATAGATAAAGTTATAAGAAAAAAAAATATATTCTTGCATTGCGGAACTGTAATAAAAGGAGAAATTTCCAGAAATCAGTTAGTTGAAACGAGAGTTGATAATTCCAATAGAGCAAGAGCCGAATCAAATCATACTGCTACTCATTTACTACAATCTGCTCTCAAAATAGTTATTGATGAGAGTGTTAGCCAAAGAGGTTCATTAGTAGCTTTTAATAAATTACGGTTTGATTTTAATTCTCCTCAACCTTTATCTAAAGAACAAATTTTACAAATTGAGTCTTTAGTTAATTCCTGGATCTTTGAAAATCATCCTATTCAAGTGAAACATATGGAGAAAGATGATGCTCTCAAAGCAGGTGCTTTAGCTATGTTTGGAGAGAAATATGGAGACATTGTTAGGGTAGTTGATGTTCCAGGTGTTTCTATGGAGCTTTGTGGCGGGACACATGTTCGAAAGACATCTGAAGTGGGTAGCTTTAAAATTATTAGTGAATTAGGAATATCTTCAGGTATTAGAAGAATAGAAGCTTTATCTGGACAGTTGGTTTTAGATTATTTTAAAGCAAGAGATGAGACGGTAGATAAACTTAGTGATTTATTAAAAGCAAGTCCATCGCAACTTTTTGAAAGGGTTAATTCTCTGCAATCAGAGTTGATTAATAAAAATAAAGAAATACAAAAAATGAAGGATGAAATAGCTTATTTTAAATACTCTTCGCTAAGTTCTTCTGCAAATAAAATTGGATTATTTTCGCTGATTATTAGTCAGCTTGATGGACTAGATGGAAAATCTCTACAATCAGCAGCAATAGATTTAACTTCTAAATTAGGAGATAAGTCGGTTGTGATTCTCGGAGGAATACCAGATAAGGAAAATAAAAAATTGTTATTTGTTGTCTCTTTTGGAGAAGACTTAGTTAAAAGAGGTATGCATGCAGGGAAATTAATTAATGATATTTCACGTATTTGCTCTGGGGGAGGGGGAGGTAAACCTAACTTTGCCCAGGCAGGTGCTAAAGATATAGATAAATTAAATGATGCTTTGGAATATGCAAGAAAAGATTTGAGGACAAAGCTCCTTAGTTATTCTGATAAGTAACTACTTTTTCTTAAACTGGTTTCTATTTGGTCAATTAACTTTCGTGCTTCTTGAATAGTCAAAGTTTTATTATTGATGGCAGATTCAGTATTGATTCTTATTGATTCAACTAAATTATCTGAACTGTAATCTAATAACTCTAAAATTTCGGATTTGCTGTTTTCTTTAATAATGTTTTTAATTTTATAAGAATCATCTTCATTTATATCAATATGAATAACATTCGTATTTCCAAATAAATTATGGAAGTTCCCTAATGCCTCTTGATACGCTCCTGCCATAAAGATTCCTATTAGATAATCATTATTTTTTTCTGGAGGATGTAAATTTAAAAGTGATTTAATCTTTCCATTGTCAATAAAACTATTCAGCTTGCCATCAGAATCACAAGTTAAATCCGCAAAGGTGCCTTTACAAAGGGGCTCTTCTAAATGTCTATGTATTGGAATAATTGGAAAAACTTGATTAATTGCCCAGGCATCTGGAATAGATTTAAAAACTGATAAATTCGCGTAATATGTTGATGCAAGTGTGTTGGTTATTTCAGATAAATCTGGATGGATAATTTCATCATTCTCTAAGTGTTTTGCAATCTCTTTTGCACAAGCCCATGTAATTTCTTCCGCATACGCACGTTCTTTCAAACAGATAAATCCCAACCTAAAAGCGACTAAGCAATCATCTTTAAATTTTTTAGCGTCATTCCACAATTCTATTATTTTAGATAAATCTTCTTTTCTATCTCCAAGATTCTTTAATTGATTAAGAGTATCTAACAGATTTGTGATGATTAATGATTGTTTTTTTTGATCGGATACTTTTACCTGGGAGTTGACATGACTTGTCCCTAAAACATTAAAAATTAAAACTGAACAATGACTGATTATCGCTCTACCACTTTCTGAAATTATGATTGGATGTTGAATATTATTTACTTCACATGAATCTTTCACTGTTGCTATAACGTCATTTGCGTAGTTTTGCAGAGAATAATTTGTCGAAGTGTTAGAAGACGTTTTAGTCCCATCGAAGTCTATTCCCAAGCCCCCTCCTACATCTATATATTTCATTGGTGCGCCTAATTTGTATAATTCAACAAATATTTGACTAGCTTCTTGTAATGCGTCTTTTATTACTGATATATCACTTATCTGGCTTCCAACATGAAAATGCAGCAACATCATTTCATTTATTAGATTTGCTTCTTTGAGCTCTTTAATTGTTATCATTATTTCTGGAATTGATAATCCAAATTTGGAATTATCTCCCACTGATTTACCCCACCTTCCACTACTCTTACTTGATAATTTTGATCTAATCCCAAGGATGGGGGTTGCTTTGAGATCTTTTACAGCTTTTATAATTCTTTGAACTTCATCTCTTTGCTCAATAACTATAATTGGCTTTTTACCAAGTTTTCTGGCTAATATTGCAGTCTCAATATACTTTTTATCTTTATATCCATTACAAATTAAAAGTGATTTTTGATTTTCTAGGATTGATAATCCAATTAATAATTCTGACTTACTTCCTACTTCTAAACCAAAATTCCAACGATCCCCATACTCAATAATTTTCTCCAATACATTTTTTTGCTGATTACATTTGATAGGAAAAACTCCTTGATAAATATTTTTATAGTCATAAGTCTCTATAGCTTGGGAAAAGGCATTATTTAGTTTCGTAATTCGGTCTTTTAAAATGTCATTAAATCTTATTATTAAGGGAGTATTGATTTCTCTACTTTTAATTTCCTTAACAAGTTTAAAAAGATCCACTTTTTTTTGGGATTTTCTATTTGGGGTTATCGATATATTGCCATCTGAATTAATTGAAAAATATTCCTCTCCCCATTTATTAATACCATAAGTAGAAATACTATCTTCTATAGTCCAATTTTTATTTAATTTTTTTGAATCAAAATCGGTCAATTTTAGTTTTGTGATTTATATAAGTTTTTTAAAATTACTCATAACAATATCTTTTATTTTAATGATTACTTGCCAAGTTACCACCTAAAAGAAGAATATACATAGAGAGATTACTAATTAAATGATCAAAGAGAGAACGTTTCTTGCAATTAAACCAGATGGTGTTCAGAGAGGATATATTTCAGAGATTATTGGAAGGTTTGAAAAAAAAGGCTTTAAATTGGTTGGTTTAAAACAATTAATTCCATCAAAGCAACTTGCTCAAGACCATTATGGGGTTCATAGAGAGAGGCCTTTTTTTAAGGATTTAGTCGACTTTATATCAAGTGGTCCTGTGGTTGCTATGATTTGGGAAGGAGAAGGAGTAATCTTAAGCGCAAGAAAATTAATTGGTGCTACAAAACCTCTTGAGGCTGAACCTGGCACCATAAGGGGAGATTTAGCTATTGATATAGGTAGAAATATAATTCATGGTTCAGATGGAGAAGAAACTGCAAAATTTGAGATAAATTTATGGTTTGATCAAGATGAAATATGTGATTGGGAGACTTCTGATTCTGAATGGCGAGCAGAAAATTAAAAAAATTTATATTTAAAATCTAGTGAAACTAAATTTTTTAAGGAAAGTAGTTTCAATATTGTTGAGAGTTTTTTCTTGAATTAATTTGAACATAATATCGCTTGTAATTGCTGAAAAGAGTACTCCATTCCTGTAATGTCCTGTAGCTACATAAAGATTGAAGATTTGAGTTTTTCCAATTATAGGCTTGAAGTCAGGTGTACAAGGCCTGAATCCCCACCAATGTTCCATTTGTGGCCAGTTTAATGCTTCAGGTAATAAAGATTTGATACCTTCCTGAAGTTGATTTATGCCCTTTGGGGTATTTCCTTGATTAAATTCGGCCTTATCTTCAACGGTTGCTCCAACAACTATAAGACCATCGTCTCTAGGAACTAAGTAAGTATTAGGACCAAAAAGAACTCTTTTAATAGAATTTTCTGGACCTTGTATTGACAGCATTTGTCCTTTTACAGGAAAGATTGGTAAATTATTTAACACTTTTTTACTCCAGGCACCGCAGCATAAAATTACTTTTTCTCCAAAAATATTTTTTATTTTTCCAGTAGCGTTTAGAACTTTTGCACCAAGAATTTTATTCTTTTCTAAGATTAATTCTTTTACATCTGCTCCTTCTTGGAACTTGACCCCATGCAAAGAACATGCACGCTCAAGAGCACGCATAAGCCTCCTTCTATTATCTATTTGGCCATCTTGTTCAAAAAGTAATCCATGCTCCCAATTTGTATTTATCCCACTGATTTCTTTATTCAGGGTTTTCTGATTTAAATATTTTCCGTATTTATAAGTTTTGAATTTCTTCAATTTTTCTAAATTTTTAAACGGTACTACTATTCCGCATTTTTTTAAACCACAATCAATACCACTATCTTGTTCGATATTTTTAATCCATTCTGGAATTAAATTTTGACTTTGTTGTCCAAATATGAATAATTCATCTTCAAGACCCTCAGCATGGGTAGCTAGCATTCCTGCCGCAACGAATCCAGCAGATTCGCTTCTATTTTTGCTTAAAACTTCAACTTTAAATTTATTACGTGCAAATTCATAAGCAATAGATAAACCTATTAATCCTCCCCCAATAATTAAAATTGTATTTTTAGTTTCTGATTCCATTTAATAATTTTTATAATTTAGATATGTTTTGGTCCTCTTTTAACTTATATCCAATAAGATTAAGAGAGGAATATTTAATAATGAAAAATTTAGAACCTTGGGAAGCTGTGATCGGTTTAGAAACCCATGTCCAGCTTAATACTAAAAGTAAAATATTTACATCTGCATCAACAGCTTTTGGTGATGAACCTAATACTCATATTGATCCTGTTGTTTGTGGTTTACCAGGAACTCTCCCTGTTTTAAATAAGATTGTTTTAGAGTATGCAGTAAAAACTTCTCTAGCTTTAAATTTAAATGTGGCAGAACATTGTAAATTTGATAGAAAACAATACTTTTACCCTGATTTGCCTAAAAATTATCAAATCTCTCAATTCGATGAACCTTTAGCAGAAAATGGCTGGCTAGAAGTTGAAATAGCAGAAAAAGATAAAGAAACTTATTTAAAAAAAATCGGCATAGAAAGACTTCATATGGAAGAAGATGCTGGTAAATTAGTTCATGTAGGAAGCGATCGATTGGATGGGTCTAAATATTCATTGGTTGATTACAATCGTGCAGGAATAGCACTTGTTGAGATTGTAAGTAAACCAGATATTAGGACAGGTAAAGAGGCATCAGAGTATGCTTCAGAAATAAGAAGAACTGTTAGGTATCTTGGTGTTTCAGACGGAAATATGCAAGAGGGTTCACTCAGGTGTGATGTAAACATTTCAGTAAGAAGAGGCCCTAATTCTCCTTTCGGTACCAAAGTTGAAATAAAGAATATGAATTCTTTCTCTGCTATTCAAAAGGCTTGTGAGTATGAAATAAAAAGACAAATTGATGTATATGAGAATGGAGGGGAAATTCATCAAGAAACTAGGCTATGGGACGAAGCTAAGCAACTAACAAAAAGTATGAGATTAAAGGAAGGTAGTAGTGATTATAGATATTTTCCAGATCCTGATCTTGGCCCAATTGAAATATCAAAAGAACAAAAAGATAAATGGTTTAATGAATTGCCTGAATTACCTTCTAAGAAAAGACAAAAATATGTTAAAGAATTAGGCTTGTCACCATATGATTCAAGAGTTATTTCAGATGAATTTTTTATGGCAAACTTTTTTGAAGATACAGTAGCAAACGGTGCTGATCCCAAACTTGCCTCAAATTGGATAACAAGTGATATTGTTGGCTATTTGAAATCAAATAAACAAAGTTTTGTTGACTTAAAGCTTAGCCCTAATAACCTTGCAGAGATGATTAATATGATTTCTAAAAAAGTTATTAGTGGGAAAATAGCAAAAGAAATCTTGCCAGAATTAATTAAGGACAATATTTCTCCACAAAAAGTAGTTGAAGAAAAAGGCTTGGCAATGATATCTGATTCTGCAAGTATTTTGCCAATTATTGAAGAACTTATTATTGAATATCCTAAAGAAGTTAAATCTTTTAAAGAGGGGAAAACTAAACTCCTTGGTTTTTTTGTAGGACAACTTATGAAAAAAACTAAAGGTAAAGCAGATCCCAAACTTGCTAATCAACTCATTGCAGAAAAACTAAATAGTTAATTTCTAGAGATGTTTTTGTATTGTATTTATCCATAACTTTTGATCATTTGAATTGTCTAAAATCACATCTGAAAATTTAGATTTATCTTCAAAATTTAATTGAAGATTTATAATTTTCTCAGCCTCATTATTACTGATTTTATTTCTTTTCATAAGTCTTTTTTTTTGGATTTCTCTTGGACATTTTACTAACCATATTTCAGTACATAGGTCCGTAAATTTTGCTTCAAATAGCAAAGGGACAACTAAAAGTAAAATTTTATTTTTTTCAAATTGATTACATTTTTCTATCATTTTTTCTTTTATTAATGGATGAAGAAGATTTTGAATCCATTTTCTATGTATAGAATTTTCGAAAATTATTTTTTTTAATAATGTCCTGTTTATCGCATTTCCTGAAGAATACTCATCAACTATTTGAGGTCCAAAATAAGCTAAAACTTTTTTATAGCTATTACTTTTCGGCTTGATTAGTTCTTTTGAATATTGATCTGCATCTAATATTGGAATGTCTTTATATTTCTTTATGTAGTTAGCTATTGTAGATTTTCCACTTGCAATACCGCCAGTAAGACCTATTCTTCGTTGTTTATTTTTTAATTTTGGTTGGATGCTCATAAATTTAATAAGAATCTATATGGCAGTGTTTTAATGTAAAGAATAGTTATTATGAGTTTAATTTATAAATAAGATTGAGTCAGATTAAGTCTAATTGGTCATTTGTGAGCGATGGTGAAGAAACGCCTGATGGTTTTTCTTTTGCGGGTATCGCTGCAGGATTGAAGGACTCTAAGAAAAAAGACTTGGCCTTAATATTAGCCCCAGAAAATAGCATTTGTAGTGGCCTGTTTACACAATCAATAGTCCGAGCATCCTGTATAGAAATTTGTGAACAAAGGATTAAAAAGTCTTCAGGTCTTATAAGAGCAATATTAATAAACTCCGGACAAGCAAATGCATGTACCGGGGCTTTTGGTCTACAACATACTTTTATTGCTACGAAGGAGGTCTCACAATTATTAGGAATAAATGAAGAAGAAGTTTTAATGTGCTCAACTGGTGTAATTGGTATACCCATTCAAATAAAAAATTTAATTGATAATTTACCTAATTTAGTCAAGGAGTTAAAAACAAATAGTTTGCAGAATGCTGCAGAAGCTATTTTAACTACTGATTTAGTTGAAAAAAAAATTACTATAGAAACATTTATTGAAGGGAGAAAGGTAAAGATATCTGGTTTTGCAAAAGGATCAGGAATGATTTATCCAAATATGGCTACTATGTTAGCTTTTCTTACATGTGATGTTGGTGTTGATAAAGAACATTGGGATAAGATGATTTCTATTGCTGTTAAAAAGTCTTTTAACGCTATTTCGGTGGATGGAGAGACAAGTACTAATGATGCCTTTATAGGAATAAATTCAGGAAAAAAAATTGAAAAGAAATTTTTATCAAAGATTCAAGTAGGTATAGATATTGTATGCCAAAGCTTGGCAAAAAATATTGCTAGAGATGGAGAAGGCGCAAATTGTTTGCTTGAGGTTTTGGTTGAGGGAGCAAAGAATAATTCAGATGCAATTGAGATAGCCAAATCTATATGTAATTCTTCACTGGTAAAAACCGCAATTCATGGTTGTGATCCAAATTGGGGCAGAATTATTTCAGCTGCTGGTAATTCTGGAATTGATTTTAAATTAGATGTCGTTGATTTATATATTGGAGACTTTCAGATTTTGAAAAAGGGTAAGTTAAATAAATATGATTCCAAAAAAGTTGCCAATTACATACGTACAAAAATGAATGGTAAATATTTAGTTGAGGATATAGTATGTATAGCTCTTAATCTTAATTCTGGTTCAGAAAAAGGAACTGCTTGGGGTTGTGATTTGTCTAAAAAGTACGTTGAAATAAATAGTGAATATACGACGTAGTTTTTGTGATCTTTGGGATCGCTTGATATGACTGTAAAAAATCTCTAAAAGAATACACACCTTTTGCGACTGTGATAATACTGTGATTATTATTTCTTCTCAATAAGGTAGTTTTATAGTTGCTAAATCTTTTGATTTAGACTCACCTAGTGCTACTTTTTCTAGTCGCTCTAGTCTTGCTAAAAGTGCTTTATTTTGAGAAATAATGTTTATATTGTTTGCTTTTAGATCACTTATTTCTTGCTTCAATTCTTCTTTTTCTTTCATACTGATTTGAGTTGATTGTTTTAATTCACCTAGTTTAAAAACAAATCCTGCTTTAATAACTCCACTGTCTAGAGTTCCTTCTCCATAAGATTTAGAACCACCAAAAACATAAGATCCACCAGCATTTATATCAACTCTTTCATTTACTTTAGAAGCACAACCAAAACCAACCGCATATCTGCTGCTATAAGCACCAGTTCCGACCCCACAACTTAGTTTGGATTCTTTTGATGTTTGAGGTAGTGCGGTTAATGCTGCTGTCAAAGCCGTTGTACCAGCGACTCCTTCTCCGAGATTTTTGATATTAGAGGTATTAGTTGAGATATTAGAGGTATTAGTTGAGATATTAGAGGTATTAGTTGAGATATTATTTGAATTTGAAGTTATATCGGTTGAGGAGGCCCAACCTGTTGTCATGACTGGAGTAAATGTCGAATTTTCTCCTGAAATATCTTCAATACTTGACCAAGTTTTTTGTGTGACATCAAATTCAATATATTTTCCTGTTGTGTTTGGATTGCCATTTGTTGATCCATAAATAATAATTTTTCCTTCTGAGGCGTTGTATTGTTTAGCAGTATTAGCAAGAGTTGCTGGAGTGAAATTATTGATATAACTGCTTCCACCATCATCAGAATATAAGTAGCGACCTAATTTAGTTTTAACGTTAGTTGAATTGTTAAAAGAGAAAACCTCAATATATCTATCATCTCCATCAATCAAATAATCCGTTCCATAAAAGATATCTGCTTTTAGAGGACTAACTCCTGCGAATAGACTTGAACCTAATAAGGCAAATGCTAATAATTTTTTCATCGGAATAAACTAGTTATTTATTAGTCTCCTAGAAATCTCTATTAATGCTATGTTTTGTTTCTTTTCTAAAGAAGAAGTAGGAAATTCCCATCCCCCTTCTTAAAGACGAATACTCACCTTTGGTATGAATGTGATTATTCTGTGATTACAGATAAGATCACAGAAATTTAACCTAATTCTTTCAAGGGTTTTTATTTGAAATCTAAAACTGTGATTATTATTTTGCCGACTGTGATTATGGTGTGATTATATTTTGTAAATTCACTTAAGTGATAGCAATTGATTACAGCAAGGTGTATATACTATTTTCTCAAGGTTGAAATTAATAGCGAGTATACGACGTAGTTTTTGTGATCTCTGGGATCGCATAATATGACTATAAAAAATCTCTAAAAGAATACACACCTTTTGCGACTGTGATAATACTGTGATTATTATTTCTACTCAATTATGGCAATTTTATAGTCGCTAAATCTTTTGATTGTGTCTCGCTGAGTGCTATTTTTTCTAGTCTTTCTAATCTTGCTAATAGTGATTTATTTTGTGAAATGATTGATTGATTTTTTTGTTTTAAGTCTTCATTTTGGAAAATTATTTTTTTATTATTTTCTTCAAGTGAGAGAATTTTTGCCTCCATTTTTTCTTTTTCTCCCATACTAATTTGAGTTGGTTTCAATAACTTTCCTAATTTCCAAACAAATCCTGCTCTAGCAGAAAAAGTATCTTCAAAATCCCCAGCATAATCTTGACCGGGCATGGTCATTGATGCGGCATAGTTTATTGATAATTTTTCATTAACTTTAGAAGCACAACCACCAGAAAAAGCAAAGTCACCCCCATGAGTTCCAGTTCCTAAGCCACAGGCAAGAGTTGTGTCAGTTGGAACTGTTGGTAGTCCTGTTAAGGCAGCACTGAGTGCGCCTACATTATTAATTGATTGCTCTACATCTCTACCTTTGATTAGTAATTTAGTCCCATTTGTAATATCTATTGGAATGCTTTTCCCGCTAGCATCAGTCGCCCACATTTTTTGTAATCCACCACTTTCCTGTAATTTAAGTGAGTTTGCTCCAATACTTGTTATTCCATCAGAGGTTCTACTTATTAAATTAATTCCTCCTTGTGAAACTCCATTTTCACTTAATGAATAGATAGCAGTATCACTACCTGATTTACCAAAACTAATTGTTCCATCTGAGGTTTGCTTAATCCACATTTGCCCACCAATATCTGAATAATAATTTCCATCACTATCAATTTGTGCGGCCCCTCTTACTTGAACGTAACTATAGTCGTCATACCAATATGTGCTAGCAGAAGTAATTGTCTCACTGGTCAGAGTATCTCCATTTAAATTATATTTTTTCTGAATATTGTCGCTTGAATAATTTGTTTCTTTTTGTTTGATAATTAAAGTATCTTTATCAATATGTTTTTCAGGGTAAGCAATATCAGTTGGGGTTCTAAGAATTGGAAGTCCTGTATTTGTATGGCAAGTATTCATATTGCTAATACTGCTGTCGTAACAAAATCTTTGTCTTCGAGTCCCTTCTCCAGTGGCAGAATTAATCGTGTATAGATTCCTAAAAGTATCTGTATGTCCATTTACTGTTTCAGTTTCATCTTTGTACCCCCAATAATCCCAGTCTGCTTTTGCTTGATCAATATTGAAAATCATACTTGAAGTAATTAAAGAAAAGGCTAATAATTTTTTCATTGAACTTAAACTAGTTATTTATTAGTTTGCTAGAAAATTTTTTAAAAGCTATGTTTTGTTTCTTTTCTAAAGAAGAAGTAGGAAATTCCCATCCCCCTCTTAAAGACGAATATTCACCTTTGGTATGAATGTGATTATTCTGCGATTATTCATAAGATCACAGAAATTAATCTTAATTATTTCAATGAATTTTATTTAAAAATCTAAAACTGTGATTATTATTTTGCCGACTGTGATTATGGTGTGATTATTTTCTAAAAATTCACTTAAGTGATAGCAACGTATTTCAGCAAGGTGGATATACTAAATGCCAAAGGTGGAAATTCATAGCGAATACACTACTTAATTTTTAGGAGCTCAATTGGTAAATATTCGTTTATATAAAGAAAGAGGATTGAAATAGTTCCTATTACAGAACCAATAAAACTTCCAAGAAAATGATTAAATATCTTAGGTTGTATGATTTGTGAGTTTTCTCCATTTTCTATTTCAAAATTAGGAGAATCAACTACTTTTAGGCGCTGATTAGTTTTTGGTTGTTTAAGTTGTTGGTGTCGGATGAGTGCTTCGAAATCAGGCATGGGATTTGAGATGCAATGGAACAGTAGGCAGACCAGCCCGTCATTCGACGAGGATCTGATCTTCCTAAATCGTCTACAGCTTCAAATACTGCATTTCCAGATGCTTCTGCTTTGTCAAATGCTGAAAGTAAAGGAATAAATGTATCAAAAACGTGTAAACCGAAATTTTCTAACGCTGTCTTAGCTTGTTGAGCTGCTTTTTGTTGTCTAAAATCTACTTTTACAATTACGACTGCATGATTAACTTTTAAAGTATTTAATAAGTTGGATAATTCAACAGTTAATTCAACAGACCTTGCTTTTGCGGTTGTGGGTAGAATTACTAAATCTGATCCGTATGCAAGATGTTTGAGTTCTTCTGTATCACTGCTTGCCTGCCCATCAGTAATAACAATTTCCGAGGATCTGGAGGCTTTTGCGGCTGAACTAACTGGAAAAACGGGAAATGGAAGGTTTCCTCTGGATGAGTAGGCTAATGCTGATCTGTTTTTATCAGCATCAACTATACATACTTTTTTGCCTTCAGAATGCCATACACTTGCAAGGTGAATACTTGTGCAAGTTTTAGCAACACCTCCTTTTTGACCGCAAACAGTAATAAACAATTTTTTACTAATATTTTCCTTACTTTGGGGAATAATTTCTTAATGTCAATAGGTAATTATTTGAAAAGTTTTAAAACTTATATTTCCTTAATTTTCTTTTGAGGAATATATAGTTTCGAGTAATCTTAAAAGTATGTTTAAAAAATAGTAAGTGAAAAAAAGAATTGGATTAGGAACATGGTCTTGGGGAAATCAAGTTTTTTGGGACTATCAAATTAGTAATGATGATGATTTACGTGAGACTTATAAAGAAGCGTTAAAAAGAGGTTTTAACTTAATTGATAGTGCAGATTCTTATGGAACTGGAAAACTTAATGGAAGAAGTGAAGAACTTTTAGGGAAATTTTTACTAGATACTCCTTCTTTTCAAAAAAAACGAGTACAAATAGCAACAAAGCTTGCTCCTTATCCATGGAGATTTGGGAATAAAGGCTTCACTAAACCATATCTCAAAAGTTTAGAAAGATTAAATAATAAATTGGATATAGTTCAATTACATTGGTCAACCGCGAAATATAATCCTTGGCAAGAATTACAATTATTAAATAATCTTTGCGATTTAATTGATCAAGGTTTTAATTTTCAAATTGGATTATCAAATATCGGACCCCAAAGATTAAAGAAAATAATTCAATACTTATCAAAAAGAGATAAGAAAGTTAAAAGTGTTCAAATTCAGTTTTCTTTATTATCTCCAGATTTTTTAAAACATACAAATGTAAAAAGAATTTGTGAAAATAATGATATTGATTTTTTAGCCTATAGTCCTTTATCTTTTGGAATACTATGTATAGATCCTGAAAAAGATGAAGACAAGCAAAATTCTTTTCTACGTAGTTTGATTTTTAAAAACTATAAAAAATCAAGTATTGAATTAAGGAGATGCCTTAAACAGATTGCTGTTTCAAGATCAGTTTCACAAGCTCAAGTTGCAATAAATTGGTGTTGTTATCAGGGAGCTATACCTCTTGTAGGAATGAGAAAAAGGTCGCAAGTTATTGATATCTCGAATGTTTTTAAATGGAACTTAAATCATAAAGAATTTGGAATGCTTCAAGAAGCTTCTCAAAAGTGTTTAAAAAAGATGCCAAGTAATCCTTTTTCAAGTTTGTAAAAAAAGAATTAAATAAATCTTATGCAGATAATTTTTTAAGATTTTTTATTTGATTATTGCTCCAAAGTTCTGTCGGAAAGTTTGAACCTGTAAATCTTAAAACTTTTGGTTTTAAGTTTATTAATAAGTCATTAATGTTATTTTTTGTGCTCATTTGTATTGAGAATTTTTAATACGTTAAAATAAATGTTTTGTAATCTTCTCAGTATTTATACTTATAAACTTCAAAAAATAATTTCTAATACATTCTTTTGAAGTAAATTTTACAAATTAACAAATTATCTAATACCATATTCGATCAATTTAAAATGGTGGAGCCCTTCCAGGCTCCTTGGATCATTTGGTTGATAAGGCTGATATCACCCCATCTCCTTTGAGATCAAGCAGCAACTGGTGCTGTTTGACGGGAGAAACTAACGATTTTGTTAGCGTTTGTGTTTTTGCTCTAACCGAGCAGGCTTCAGTCATCTTCCTTATGCCCCGTCGAAACCATTACAACCCCAAAAGGTAATGGAGTTGAGCGGAATCGAACCGCTGTCCGAAACATCGGTTGAGATCACCTAGTCCAATTGGACATTTATATTCTGGCAGGCAAAATGAGTATTGAATAGTTATTTCATTAATTTTTTAAATATATATGTATGTAATTGCATCTTCACCTGAAGGTTTAGAGAAATATTTAGCAAGTGAAATTGATGATTTGGGTGGATTGAATATTAATACCTATAAAAGATCAGTTTCTTTTGAATGTGATTATGCCACTTTTTATAGAATTCATTTTTTTTCAAGAGTTGCGTTTCGTTTTTATAGACAAGTTGCACGTTTTCGTTGCTTCGACAGGCTTTCTTTATATGAGGGGGTTAGAGATTCGTTTGATTGGTTGAAATGGTTGCCTTCTGAAAAAACATTCAATGTTCAAGTAACTGGCAGAACTTCATTGTTAAGTCATTCTCATTTCACTGCTCTTGAGGTTAAAAATTCAATTACTGATCTCCAACAATCTGTTTGGAATAAAAGATCTAATATTTCTTTAGATAATCCTGATTTGATAATTCATTTACATTTAAATAACGATTGTGGGGTTCTTAGCCTGCAGAGCACTTTTGACAGTCTTCATAAAAGAGGATATAGACCTGCTATTGGAAATGCTCCACTTAAAGAAAATTTAGCCTCTGGACTGTTAAAAATGACTGAATGGAATGGAACTAAACCTTTGGTTGATCTTATGTGTGGGTCAGGTACTTTTTTAATAGAGGCTATTAATCAAATTCTTAAAGTTCCGCTTAAATTTCAGCAATTTTATCTTTTTGAAAATTGGCTCGATTTTAATAAATCTATTTATTTAGAAGAGAAGGACAAGGCTCAGAAGAGAGTTATTACCTTTGGGAAACTATCAAAAATTATTGGTTGTGAGATTAATAAAGATGTTTTTGACCAAGCAAAAGTCAACATAAATCTAGCAGGACTCGAAAATTATATTGAATTACAAAATGGTGATTTTAAAAATATTCAATTTAAATCTTCAGAAGGATTAGTTTTATGTAATCCACCTTATGGGAAAAAATTAGGTGATGAAAACGAATTAATTACCTTATATGAGGATATGGGTAAATTTTTAAAGAGAAATTTTTCTGGTTGGGAATTCTGGTTACTAAGTGGGAATCCAAAACTTACAAGATATTTAAAAATGAAATCTTCTTTTAAAATACCAGTGAGCAATGGAGGTATTGATTGTAGATGGATAAAATATTTAATAAGATAATTTATTTTTTTCCTAACACTGCTTTTGTTGTTTTACCCAAACCTTCTAGTGTTTGGGGTAGATAAGGTCCTTTGGCAAGTTTTCCTCCAAGCTTCAAGCTTAAACCTGCAAGAAATAAATCAACAAATATTATTAAAAGTAGATTATATTCTGTTGCCCAATTATTCAACTTACTAAGAGTAAGATAAAAAATAACATGAATACATATCACAACTAATAATAATAAAATTCCACCCATAGCAATAAATACTCCCCCACTTATTAATCTTCTCTTTTCTCTATCAACTTCTTGAAGTGCTATTCGGACATGCAAATCCATTACCGAACTTGCAATTGCAGAGATTCTTGAAGCTGTATTAGCAAAGTTTTTGTTTTTGGGTTTATCCATTTATTTATTTCTACTATTAATTAAACTACCTATAAATAATCCTATACCAGCTGCAATAGCAATAGATAAGATTGGTTTTTTTCTAATTGGGGCTTCTATTTTTGGCCTTAATGTACTGTTTAGTTCATCTAATAGCTCTTCTAATTGACTTTCGATTGGTTCTATTTTATCTGCAATTTCCCAATTATTTTCTTGAATCGAATCAATAATTTGAAATAATTGATTTTTAATACCACTAGTAGAAGATCCAGTATGACTTGCTATTACTCCAACTAAATCATCAATACTTCCTTTTGCAGTCTCAAGAGTTTGTTGTGCAATATTAGGCCATTTTTCTTGTATTAACGGAATCAAACTATCGATTTTTTCACGTAACCATTTTTCTGATATGCCTTCTTCCTTTGGCAGCGCAGAATCATCAATTGTTTCTTTAACTTCTTTGGGAGGATGAAAAGCTTCCATTAATCCACCTACATTTCTTTTAGACTAGTGCGTATCTTCTTAATTTGAAACCCTTATATTTAGATTTGTTTTTAATAAAAAATTATAGACATATAAAATTTTATTTACATTTCATTTATCTCCCCTGTTCTGTAATAAGGTTTTGTTAAGGTATTACTGACTTTATTAAATTAAGTTTTTTATTTCATCATGGATATCACACTTGCAGCAATTATTTTTGCATCCCGTACAATTCCAACTGACTTTGGATTGGTAGCAGCAGCTATTGCAGGAGCTGGCAGTTTGCTATTTATTGCTTTGAGATTTGTTCCTGATGCGGGTAACTAGGTTTTTCCTTTTTTTAGATGAGCTATCTTGTTAGCTGTTCTTAATTATTGATTATTGAAATAAAATAATTTATTGATGCACTAGATAATGAATCGATGGGTTTTACTCGAACATAAGATTATTGGTAGTAAATTAATTGATATTCACTATGATTTTCTTGTTGAAGATCAATTAGATTGCTTTACCTGGCAATTTCGCGAAATTCCATCCCTCAATAAGGGTGTTGTTAAAATAGTAAAACAACCAAATCATAGATTGGTGTGGCTTTCTAGGGTTGAATATCAACTTTCTAAAAATAGAGGTTTAGTAAAAAGAATTGATCATGGAATTTTCTCTTATATTTCTCATAATCAACACTCTCAAGAGTTGAAAATCATATTGAATGGTAACTTGTTAAACGGTTTGTTCATAATTGATGGGAATGTTTGTCAATTAATGAAAAATAATTAATTTGTTTTTAGAAATAATCTTAATAATTCTCTTGAGATTTTTTGAAAAGTAGCTATTCTTACTTAGCTATTGTGACTTGCGATTGGTATACATCAATCAGGTCGAGTTTGAAAATTTTAAATCTTTTGGAGGAAGTGTAAAAATTCCTCTTGAAGAAGGTTTTACAGTGGTTACTGGTCCAAATGGATCTGGAAAAAGTAATATTTTGGACGGAATTTTATTTTGTTTAGGTTTGGCAAATAGTAGAGGGATGAGAGCAGAAAGATTACCAGATTTAATAAATAATTCTAAAGTGAAAGAAGGTAAAGCTTCCGAAACATTTGTTTCCGTTAAGTTCAATATTGAAGATTGGTCGCCAAGGGAAGATGTTCCACCTTTGGATTTAGAAGAAGATGATATCACGCTTAATAGAGGCCAAAAAGAATGGATAGTTTCCAGGAAATTGCGGTTAATGCCTGGGGGATCATATGCATCGACTTATACCTCTGACGGACGCCAGTGCACATTACAACAAATACAGAGAGTTCTTAGAGATCTAAGTGTTGATCCAGAAGGTAGTAATGTTGTGATGCAGGGAGATGTCACAAGAATAGTATCAATGAATAATAAAGAGAGGAGAACACTTATTGATGAATTGGCAGGAGTAGCTCTTTTTGATAGCAGAATTGAACAAACACATTCAAAACTTAATGATGTTTTTGAAAGACAAGAAAGATGTGAGATTCTAGAAAATGAACTGCAATCTAGTAAAGTAAAGCTTGAAAAAGAATGTGAAAAAGCAAAAAAATATAAAGAGTTGAAGGCAAAACTTTTTCATATTAAAGGGATTGAAAAAGTACTGTTATTCGATAAACAAGTTCAAAATATTGAATTAATTAAGAAAAAAGCTATTAACTTGGATAAGAGTAAGATTTTATTTAACCAACAAAAAGAATCTCTTAGTAAAGAAATACAAGTATTGCAAGATGCAATGCAAATCATGATTGCAGAATTAAAAGAAAAAGGAGAAGATAAGTTAATCAAAGTGAATTCTGATATTGGAAGTATAAATTCTAATTTAAGGGAATTAGAAAGAATAGCAGTTGTTAATAAAGAGGAGGGCATTAAACTGCAAGATCAACGCGATAAAATTGTAATATCTAAAAAAACTACTGAGTTAGAAAAGAATCAACAAGAGCACTTTAATGATAATTATCTAGAAAAATTGAATATCGAGATTCAAGATTTAACGTTAAAGCATAAGTTATCTAGAAAAAAACTTTCTGTTGCTGCAAGTGAATCAGGTGAATTTTCAAAGCAAAGTAAAAAGCTTAATAATGAGTTAGAAAATATAAGATCTTTAGTACAACCTCTTGAATCTAGTAAAAGAAATATTGAAGAGGAAATTATACAAATTAATATTCAAAGAGAGGAAATAACATCTCACAATGATCTTTTAAAGTTAGAAAAACAAAAACTATCAGAATTTAATCAAAATAATGAAAAATCAGTGGATATAAAAAATCGCAATTTGAGCAGTATTAGATCTGAGATTGATACTTTAAAAATTGAAATAGATTTGTTAAATAAAACTAAACTAAGGCTAAACAATGAACAATTAAGGCTTGAAAAGGATTTATCAAGAAGTGAAAGCAGAAAAGAGGCTCTAAATGAAACAAGGGGATCATATGCATTAAGAATACTTTTAGAGGCAGGTTTAGAGGGTATACATGGATATGTTGCTCAATTGGCTGCAGTAAACGACAAAAACAGATACGCATTGGAAATTGCAGCTGGTAATAGACTTGGACAAATAGTTGTTGATAATGACACTATTGCTTCAAAAGCTATTGAAATACTTAAAAAAAAGAAAGCAGGGAGATTAACCTTTCTTCCACTGAATAGAATTAAAACCTATAAAAAAAATTTCGCGCTTAAAAGATTTGAAAATTTTAATGAGAATGGATTTATAGATAAGGCTATTAATTTAATTGATTGTGATGATGTTTATGATGATGTTTTTAAATACGTTTTTGGAGATACAGTAGTCTTTTCAGATTTAGAGTCAGCAAAATCATCTAAACAAAAAATTAGAATGGTTACTTTGAGTGGAGAACTATTGGAAGTTAGTGGTGCAATTACGGGAGGTAGTAAAGTTAATAAAGATCTTGCTTATAGGTTCGGAACCAACAATGATATTGACGAGGCTCATCCCATAAAAGAAAGACTATCTATTATTGAAGAAGCTTTGAAGAAATCAGATAATGATATTTTAAATAAAACTAATAACTTGAATAAACTAATTTTTAATCAAAGGGAAATATTAGAGGATTGCGTATCCTCTAATAAAGAAATTGAAGTAAATAATAATTCTCTAAAAGTTTCAATGAAAAGAATTGATGATAATAATTTGAGGCTAAATAAGCTTACGTCTCAAAATAATTTATTAGATGATAGGTTAGATAACATTCAAAATGAAATAAAACCATTTAAAAAAAAGTTGTATGAATTGGAGATGATCCTTAAAAAGAATTATGAAGATAAGCAAACATCTTCTTTAATTACTCATAATAATGATTTCGAAAAGTTAGATAAACAACTTGAATTAATGATTCAAGAGAAAGATGAATTATTAAATAAAAAGAATCAATTTGTTTTAAATCAAGAACGTATAAATAATCAATTAAATCTAATATCTCTACAAGAAAAGAATCTACAAGAATCAATTAAAGAGCTTTCTAATGCTCATAATGAATGGATAAAGAAAAGAGATGATTATAAAAGTGAGCTTGTGATTCTTGATGGTCAAAAATCACTACTTGAAGAGGATCTTGGAACATTAAGAAGAAAAAGGGATGAGTTGAATTCATCTATTTCCAATAAAAGGCAAGAAATAAATCAGTTTACCCTTAAGTTGGAATATCTCGAGAGAGATATCAGTTCTCTAAATGAGGAAATGCGTAGCGAAACTATTAAGTTAGAAAATTATAAAAAACAGCTACCTGATTCTTTGCCCAGCTTTGGAGAATATCAGTCTATAACTCTTGATTTATTACAATCAGAGATCGTTGTGATTAATACGAAATTGGAAAGTTTAGAACCGGTAAATATGTTAGCTTTAGACGAACTCGAGGACTTGAAAGAAAGGTTAAATGATTTGATAGAAAGACTGGAAGTTTTATCTAATGAAAGATCGGAGTTGTTATTAAGAATAGAAACTGTTTCAACTATGAGACAAGAAGCATTTATGCAGGCATTCATAGAGGTTGATAAGCATTTCAGAGAGATCTTTGCCAATTTGTCAGATGGAGATGGGTTCCTTCAGCTCGAAAATCCAGAAGCTCCTTTGGAGGGAGGTTTAACTTTAGTGGCTCATCCTAAAGGAAAAAATGTTAGAAGATTAGCTTCAATGTCGGGTGGAGAGAAATCATTAACGGCTCTAAGTTTTTTATTTGCTTTGCAAAAATATAAGCCTTCTCCTTTTTATGCATTAGATGAAGTAGATAGTTTTTTAGATGGTATTAACGTTGAAAGATTATCAAAATTAATAACAAGTCAGTCATCAAATGCTCAATTTATAGTCGTAAGCCATAGAAGACCTATGATAGGTGCATCTGAACGAACAATTGGTGTTGCTCAAGCAAGAGGTGCTAATACTCAAGTTGTTGGATTACCAAATGCTGCATAATCACACTTTTTTAAATTTTTACGTCAGAATGTCAGAAAGATATTAATGAGTTTGTCGAACACATCCACAAATAATAATGGCCGCAATTCCGTACCTAGCGAACGTCTATGGTTAAGATCGGAACTTATGGGAACCCAAGTCATTACTACTGATACTGGTAAGAGATTAGGGGTTGTGGGTGAAGTAGTTGTTGATATCGATAGAAGAGAGGTAGTTGCTCTAGGTCTTAGAGATAATCCTCTCACAAGATTTTTGCCAGGTTTACCTAAATGGATGCCTCTTGAAAGTATAAAGCAGGTTGGCGATGTAATTCTAGTGGATTCTTTAGACTCTTTGAGCGACGGTTTTTCTCCTGAAAGATATGGGAAAGTTATAAATTGCCAGGTAATTACAGAATCTGGTCAGCTTCTTGGAAGAGTTCTTGGATTTTCTTTTGATATTGAGACGGGGGATTTAATTTCTCTTGTTATGGGTGCAGTAGGAGTTCCTCTTTTAGGTGAAGGTGTTTTAAGTACTTGGGAAATTTCTGTAGATGAGATAGTCAGTAGTGGTACTGACAGAATAATTGTTTATGAAGGTGCAGAGGAAAAACTGAATCAACTCAGTAGTGGATTACTCGAGAAACTTGGGGTCGGTGGTTCTTCATGGGAAGAAAGGGAAGCCAATAGGTATACAGCAAATCTTGTGCCAGTTGAGAATCAGCTATTGTCAGGTTCTGAATCAGAAGAACGAAATAATTTTATGGAAAAAATTAAAGAAGAAGAATTTATAGAAGAAGAATTTATAGAAGAAGAACTTGAATATGTAGAAATTGAAACTGCAAAAGAAAAAATAAATAATAAAAAACAACTTTATTTGGATAATGACTCTTCAGCACAATTAGACTATCAAACTGATGAAGAAAATAAGACAGAATTTGCTGTTCAAAGGCCATCTATATCTAATAGGGCTTCAAAGAGACCTATTCAAAGGTCACAAGAACCTTTAGATATTGAACCTGTTGAAGAGAAAAAAATAGTCATAGAAAATCCTCAATCAGAATCCTTAGAAATAGATGATCCCTGGTAATTATTTAGTAATTAACTGAATCTTTTGATCGAATTAAAAATTATGTAAGCTAATTTTTTAACTGCTCCAGTTTCTCCTCTTTGTTTTGATAAATTATCTCTTTGCTCACTTAAATATTTTTTATTTTTTATCAGAAATATAGCTTCATTAGCGATTTGTTTTGGTGAAATGTTGCCTATTCTTTCTGGAATAATAAACTTGTTAGCTTTTATATTTGGCCATGAAAAAAATTTTCTCTGCTTTAAGTACCAATTTTTAATTATAAAAGTGAAGAATTTATTGATAAAAGAAATTTTCCCAATTATTCCAAAAATACCGTCCCAAGCGTTCATTACATTCAAATGTTGGGTGGGTAGAATAACTATCATGGGTAAAGTAAGTGAAGCTAATTCAGCAGTATTTGCTCCAACTGTAGTAATTGCAAGATCACATTTTTTTAGTATTTCATAGCAAGGATGTTTATTAATTAAATAAATTTTTGTATTATTTGAGGTTTCAATAACATAATCAAAAACTGAACTTTTAATCTGTTTAATTTGTTTTATTTTGGATGAATAATATTTTGATATGGGATTCTTATTACTTTGAAAGAATAAATATTCGCTTGTACTTGTAGTTGGTGCTATGGGAATAATTAAATTAATATTTTTATTATTTTTGTTAATATGATCAGCCATTTCAAGAAAGAAAGGAATTCCTACTGTGAGCTTTGCTTTTTTAGAACCTGGTAGTAAAGCAATCCAATTTTTTTCTTCAAGATTTAAAGCAATTGCTTTTTTATTCGTGATGTCTGCCATTAAATCGCCAATAATTTTACATTTATATCTATATTTTGAAGGAATGCTTTTCTTGACGTTTTTATTCATTGCTGCAATTACATCATTCCAACGTGGCCATCTTGAAATCCATTCAGCATATGTGATGTTGATATACCCTAATCTTTTTGCTAACAAAACACTCCAAAATTGATCACCTCCAAGAAAAATAACGATCCCTTTTTGAGGCCATTTTGCATATTGGGCAGGCCTGATTAACAATTTCCAAAAAGTCTTTGCTTCTGTAACTAATTCAAATTTGTGCCATGATTTAGCAACTTCATATTCTTTACCAGTAGCATTTGGACACGGTACTAAAACTAATCTTATTGAGTAATTCAGTTTATCGATATTTTTCGAAGTATCATTTATCTTATTTAGATAATCCACTACAGGCTTTACCCACGTTGATAATTCCCCAGGCCCATTAGAGATAATTACAACTGCAATTGATTTTTTTTTCATTGCAGTCAATCCAAAATACATTAAATGCGGACGGCGAGACTTGAACTCGCAAGGCCTAAGCCACACGCTCCTTAGACGTGCGCGTCTACCAATTCCGCCACGTCCGCAAAGGGTTTTCGAGCACAAGGGTGTTCTTAAACCACTAAATAATCATACATTAATCGCATTAATTTGCGATAATATTTCATTAATAAGCTCGGTTTAAATTCTTAAAACATTTATTTTTGATTAACTAAGTTTTAAATATTTAAAAATGACTGATTTTTTCTATTGCATAAATAAATAATTATCCACATATAACGTTTTAGGTTGTATTGTTAATCAATGCATTCTTGCAATTCAAAAATTTTATTGAATACTGTTTAAAGTATTTTCAATTTAAATTATTTATTTCTTCAATTTAATTTTGTAATGGTTGAAAAAGTTTTAATTGCTAATCGTGGAGAAATAGCTTTACGAATTATCAGAAGTTGTAGAGAGCTTGATATTGCAACTGTTGCTGTTTATAGCACCGTAGATAAAAAGGCATTGCATGTGCAATTAGCAGATGAAGCAGTTTGCGTTGGGGACTCATTAAGTAATAAGAGTTATTTAAATATTCCAAATATCTTAGCTGCTGCTACATCTAGAGGAGTTGATGCCATTCATCCAGGTTATGGTTTTCTTGCGGAGAATGATAAATTTGCAGAAATGTGTAACGATCATGGTATTACTTTCATTGGTCCATCTCCCAACGCTATTAGATCAATGGGAGACAAATCTACTGCTAAAGAGACAATGGAAAGAGTCGGAGTACCAACTGTTCCAGGAAGTAAAGGTCTATTGTTGAATGTTGAGGAGGCCTACGAAATGGCTCAAGATATTGGATATCCCGTCATAATAAAAGCCACAGCTGGAGGAGGAGGTAGAGGAATGAGATTGGTTGAAAATAAGGCTAACTTAGAAAAAATGTTTAAAGCAGCTCAAGGCGAAGCAGAAGCGGCATTTGGTAATGATGGTTTATATATGGAGAAATTTATAAAAAAGCCAAGACATGTTGAAATTCAAATACTTGCTGATAGGTCAGGTAATGTCGTTCATCTAGGAGAGAGAGATTGTTCTGTACAAAGAAGGCACCAAAAATTATTAGAAGAGTCTCCAAGTCCAGCTATTAATCATTCTCTTAGAAAAAAAATGGGTAATGCAGCCATCGCTGCTGCAAAAAGTATTTGTTATGAAGGGGCAGGAACTGTTGAATTTTTAGTAGATGATGATAATAATTTTTACTTTATGGAGATGAATACCAGGATTCAAGTAGAACATCCCGTAACTGAAATGGTCACTGGTGTTGATCTAATCGCTGAACAAATCAAAATAGCTGGAGGTGATAATTTAGGATTCACTCAAGACGATATTCAATTAAACGGTCATGCTATTGAATGTAGAATTAATGCTGAGGATCCTTCACATAATTTTCGCCCATCGCCTGGAAAAATAACAGGATGGCTTCCTCCAGGGGGTCCAGGAGTAAGGGTTGATAGTCATGTTTATACTGGCTATGAAATCCCCCCATTTTATGATTCACTTATAGGTAAATTAATAGTCTGGGGTAAAGATCGTAATGCTGCTATTAAAAGAATGAATAGAGCTTTAAATGAATGCGCCATAACAGGAATTCCAACAACAATTAACTTTCATTTAACCCTTCTTAATAAAACCAAATTTATGGATGGTAAAATTCATACGAAATATGTTGAAGAAGAATTATTACCTAAATATTAAATGCAATATCATGCTTTCTCAATTAATACTCTTTTGAATGGCTAATTTGATTAAACCTTGCTGACCAACCAATATTTCTCTTAAAAAACTTATTATTCCTATCCAAATGACTGGCCCCACATCGACTCCTCCGATGGGAGGAATCAATTTTCTTGTAAAGTTTAAAATAGAACTTGTTGGGACTGCAATAAATAACCAAAGACCCTTATTTAAATCAACTTTTGGGTACCAAGTTAATATTAATCTTATTAAAAAGACTAGCGTTAGAAAAGATAAAAGAATACCTAGCGTAAGATCTAAAACGTTTAAATAATTTTGAGACAATGAAATAACAATTATTTAATCCATCTTAATAAATATCCCATAAGTTGGGATTTAATTCGTATTATAAATTCAGAATTTAATTTTAAAAAAGTGATTCAAATTTCTAATCTAATATTAGCAGCTGATGTTTCCCCAGAAGTGGCTGGTAGTTCTGGTTTTAACATGATAGCGAGTTTTTTCGCAGCAGCGTTACTTATAGTTATTCCAGCAGCAGCCTTTTTGATCTTTGTTAGCCAAAAAGATTCACTTGAACGTACTTCAGCTACACGTAGACGCTAGTTTTTATAAAAGTTTTAAGTAAACTATATATAAAGGTGCTTTATTGCACCTGAAAAAAATAAGTTTTGGAGAAAAAAAGTGGTCAATGCTAGTCTAAATTGGGCGAGTATTGTAGGCATCGTACTAGCTGTATGTGGAGGTGGCCTATATTTTTTGAGGTCATTTAAACCTGCGCTGGCAAGAGATTATGATGTTTTCTTTGCGGCAATAGGTCTTTTATGTGGAGGAATATTATTTTTTCAAGGATGGAGATTAGATCCTATTTTGCAATTTGGGCAGTTTTTATTAGCAGGAACGACAGTATTCTTTGCCTATGAAAGTGTTCGATTAAGAGGTGTTGCCACTGACCAAGCAAGAAGATCTTCTTATTTCGAAGATGATCAGATTCCAGATATGCCTAGAAATTCTTCCAGAAATAGATTTAATGATGATTATGATCAATTTGACGACTCTGATAGACCTTCTAGAAGATTCAAACCTCAAGATGATGACTTAGAAGATGATTACATGGAAGGTAGATCGCAAAGGAGAAATATATCAAGAGCTATTCCTGAGTCTGCCGTAAGCAGAAGGCGTCCTTCTTTAAGAGAGTCTAATCAATTTGAGAATGATGAACCTAAGAGAAGAAGAAATAGGTCTGAAGATAATAGGATGAGTAATGAGGATAGAAGAGGAAGTTTTGGAGATAGGCGAGCATCAAGAAATGAAGTTAAAAGAGGTTCACGGCCATTATCTAATCAAGAAGTTTCTAGACAATCAAATAATTTATCTCCTAAAGATTCTTCTTCCTCTTCAAAAAAAACAACAAGACCATCTATAAGACCTCAGACTATAAGAGAAAAAGTAGAAGACGCATCATTTTCTCAAAAAATTAATGAAGAGAAAAAACCTCGTCAAGCACGTAGAACAGCAGCTAGTGGAAGATCAACTTCTAAAAATCAAACGGGAAGATATACAGTCGGTACAAAAAAAACAAAACCTAGAGATAATAGCTCTAGATTCGACGATTAATTAAAATATTCCTGCCCAATTTAGAAATGATTTTTGGCTTATCAATTCAATTAAAATTATTGCTAGAAATCCAAGCATTGCGAATCTTCCATTCGTAATTTCAGAATAATTGCTCCATCCAAACTTATATTTATCTTCAATCTCAATTGTTTGCTCATCAATTTTAATTTCTTCCGAATTTGTTTTATCAAAATCCATAGTTTCCTCATTATTTTGTTCCTGATTTGAATTCATGATTGTAATCTAATTTTTAAAATTATACTTATCGGTAGTAAATAATTTCCAGTCTCCTTTCCCATTTAATTCTAAAATGTTCTCATGAAAATCCTTTAAACTTGGCCTATGACCAACACTTATTAACGATAATTCCCTATCTCTTAATAGATTATATAGTCTTTTTTCAGTTTTAATATCGAGTGCACTAGTTGCTTCATCTAACACAGCAAATCTCGGAGAATTCAGTAGTAATCTCGCAAAGGCTAATCTTTGCTGCTCTCCTAATGAAAGTATTCTTGGCCAATCTTGTTTGACGTCAAGGTTAGGATATCTTTCAACAATAGAATTTAAATTTACTTCATTAAGAACAGAAATTAAGTGGTCATCACTAAATTTCTCAACTTCTGTTGGATAACATAATTGTTCCCTTAAAGAACCTAGTAGCATATAGGGTTTTTGAGGTATAAATAGTAAATCACCTGTCTTTGGCTTTTTAATTGATCCTTGATTAGGTTCCCATAATCCACTGATCATTCTTAACAAAGAGGTTTTGCCACAACCAGATGGACCCACTACTAATAATGATTGATTTGTTTCGATACTCAGATTTAAATTTTTGATGATAGCTTTGTCAGATCCAGGCGGGTAAAGATCAGCATCGTTGATAAGGATAGAAGAATAATCTGAAATTATATTTTGATTATCTATCGGTTTGGTTTGACTAATACTTTCAACTTTTGACTGAAACCCCTCTAATCTTCCAATTCCAGCGGTGAACTTTGCTAGTTCCTCTATTTGATTAACTATAAAAAACAACGAACCTTCTACCATCCCAAATGCAAAGCTTGCTTGAATAAATCGACCATAATCAATATCTCCTTTAAAATAAGGAATTGCCATTATTAGATATGGAAAGAAGTTGCCAGCATAATTAATAGAACGTCTCATTACATCAATAATTACTCTCCAAATTATTAGTAAGTTAAAGTTTCTTACCACTTCTCCTAATCTTCTTTCTGTTTCACTTTTTTCAGGTTTTTCACCTGAATAAAAAGCTATGGATTCAGCATTATCTCTAATATGCACTAATCCATATCTGAAATCCGCTTCATACCTAAGTTGATCGAAATCAATTTTTACAAGATTTTTCCCGGCAATTAAAAGGATAGCAGTAGCAAATGCTGCGTATCCAAATAATGAAAAGGTTAATGTTGTACTAATACTCCATAATATGAGAATGTTCAGAGAGAAAGTAAGAAGAGCATCAAAAACACCCAGAGTAAAGGATAAGCTTTGACCAGTAAAAGCTCTAGTATCATCAGTTATTCGTTGGTCAGGATTATCTACGTCAGTTTGTTCTTCATCATTAGGATTTAGTTGGTAGTACGCTTTATTCGTCATATAGTCTTTAACTAAGCTTTTTGATAGCCAATCTCTCCAAATTATTCCTAATTTATAGGTAAAGAATATTTGAGAAACCCGAATTGGGAGTGCTACAGCAAAGCAACAAGCATAGATTCCTAAAATTCTATAAAATCCATCTTCTTGTTTTTCTACTAAAGCATTTGTTAAGTCTCTTGCAATAAATCCTATGCCTGCATTAATCCCATTTACTGCTAAAAGCATTAATACTATGACTGCCAGAAATAACCAATGTACCCATCTGCGATTCTTGAGTTGACGCCTTAAACTAAAAAAACTTCCTGAACCAATAAGAAATAATCCTGAAAACAATAATCCCCACCAGCCAGACCATATTGTATCAACAGTATTAACTACTCCTCCAAAGTATTTATCAAGAAAAATAGGTTGAATGCTCTCAAAAAAACTAATTATGCCTGTAAGGACTACGAGAACAATACCTCCTACACAAAATAAAAGGGATATTAAAAGCCATATAAATTGAAAGCCATTACATTGATCAATAGGTAAGAAAAATGGTTGGGCTAACCGTCTTAACTTTTGTAATTGATAAAATAGTTTAGATTTATTTTGTAATACATTATTCATATTTTTTCTATGCCTTTTTATTAAGTAGATTATATCTTTATTGAGAAGATTACCCAAATCCTATTAATGTAAGAGCCCAATCAGGAAGGTTTAGGTAAGTTAATAGTTTTAAATCAAATTCATGAACTTTTATGATAGATAAATCCATAAGCCACCATATAAGAAAAGGTAAATTAAATAAAATCTGCAGTTGCCATTTGTAAGTTAATACTTTCCATATTTTATTCAAAATTGACTTCTGAGATTCATCTAAACTCTCCCAATTTGTAGTAATTAGTTCAAATATATTTTTAGGTTTATTATTAAGGGATTCTGGAGAATTCATTTTTATCTTTTCTTACTTTATAGCTAAAAAGAAACTCTTTTGAGAGTTTTAGCCAGGAGGCCAACTCATTTTTCTACCAGCTAAAAAATGTATATGCAAATGAAAAACTGTTTGTCCAGATTCTTCACCAGTATTAATAACTGTTCTCCAATTTTTTAATTTCTTAGATTTGGCAATATTTTTTCCTATTAAAAGAAGATGTCCTAATAAATTTTTATCTTCCTCCAAACATTCGCATAAACTAACTAATGGTTTTTTGGGAATTACTAAAAAATGAACTGGAGCTTGAGAGGCTATATCATTAAATGCTATACAAAGCTCATCTTCATGAAGCTTATTGCAGGGAATCTCACCATTTATTATTTTGCTAAAGATTGTAGTTTCAGCCATTGCTTTATTAAATTATTAAATCAGTTGATTGGTATTACATCTTTTTGATGAAATCCTTCTTTGATGAGTTCTTTTTTCAAATCTTCTTTTGAAGTAACTCTATCAACAAATAAAACCCCATTGAGATGATCCATTTCATGTTGAATGCATCTTGCCAAGAGTCCATCAGCTTTCATTTTTCTAGGCCTACCCATTTCATCTCTAAATCTTAATTTAATTGTTGATGGTCTTACAACGTTTAAATAAACTCCTGGGATACTTAGACACCCCTCTTCATATGAATTTAAAGTTGTTCCATAATTGGTAATTTCTGGATTTATTAAAATTAATGGATCAGCAGCAGCATCTTCAAAATTTACATCAATTACAAGGAGCTCTTTTTTGATTCCTATTTGCGGAGCAGCGAGTCCAATACCTTTGGCTGCATACATACTTTGAAGCATTTCTTTAGCTAAATTTCTTATGGAATTATCAACTTTACTGATTCTTTTAGCATTTTCTCTCAAAACATCATCACCAAGTTTATATATTTCTAGTAGTGGAGTCCCTGTTTGTTCTTTAGATACCTTTTTGGCAGGACTGTTTGCTTTTGACTTTCTTGCAAGTTGTGAAAAATTGTTTGCCACGGTAAAAAAAAATATTTACTCAACAGTTAAGCTATAAAAATACTAGCACTTTAAATTCATCTTTAAATAAACTTTCTAAATGAATAATGCTAAGAATTTAAAAATTAAGCAAATTGATAAAAAAAATATATCTTTTAAAGAATTATCTCTTATCAAGAATATGATCTTCTGGGTTGATATTATTCCTGATGATCAAACACATAAAAATGCTATTTTTTCTAAACCATTTAATGATAAAAATGCAATTCCACAAAAATTAACGGGCGATAATTTCTATATTAAAAGCAATTTTCATGGTTATGGGGGGAAATCATATCAATGTATAGAGGTAAATGATCAAATCTATTTGATATGGGTCGATCAGCTCTCAAAGGCAATGTGGTTGCAAATTTTAAGAGTCCAAGAAAAAGTACCTAAAAATCAAAATGAATATCTGCTATGCGATATGGAACCAAGACAACTTACTGAGTCAATGAAAATTAATTTTGATACTTCATTTGTTATTTCTAAAAACAATCTTTTATACGGTTTATGTGAGATAAAACATAGAGATTATTTATTCTCGTTAAATTTAAATAATACTAAACAAGAAATTCGTATATTAAAAAAATTTGATAATTTTGCTGGTAATTTATCTTCTAATATCTCAGCTGATTTATTTTCCTGGATAGAGTGGAATGCTGCCTCCATGCCTTGGGAAAGAAATGATCTCTTTTTTGCAATTATTGATAATGATGGAGAGATACAAAAAATAAAAAAATTTTCTAATAAATTGGTTAATGAGGAGAAAAATGTTTCTTTCTTTCAACCTTACTGGATGAGTGAGAATATTTTAGTCTGTTCTGAAGATAGTACGGGCTGGTGGAATTTATTATTTCTCGATGTAACTGATATTAAAAATATTATTCTCAAAAAAAGAATAATAAAATCTCTGACTGAGTATGGATCCCCTCAGTGGGTTTCTGGAATTTCATTTTTTTCTGGAAATATTAAAAATTTATTTTGTATTGCCAAAAAAGATAATAATTGGGTACTAGAACATTATCAGAACTGTGAATGTATTCAAGAACTCAAATTACCATTTTGTTCAATAAGTGATTTAGATGTTTGGGATCAAAAATTAGTTATTAGAGGTGGTAGTTTTGATTATTTCGATGAATTATTTGAGTATGATTTTGAAGAGAAAAGCCAAACTAAATTATTAAATGAGATCTCCTTCGAGTCAGTAAATGAATATGCAAGACCAGAATCTTTTTGGTTTAAAGGTTTTAATAATCAACCCACACATTCTTTTATTTATAAGCCTCTTCTTGAAAGGTTTATTAAGTCACCATTAATTGTTAAGGCACATAGTGGACCTACTACTTGCTTTGATGGGTCTTTAAATTCGGAAGTACAGTATTGGACTTCGAAAGGATTTACAGTTGCGGAAGTGAATTATGGAGGTTCCTCGGGTTTTGGAAGAGAGTACAGGGAGAGATTAAATTATAAATGGGGTATTCTTGATTCATACGACTGTAAGGCATTGGTACTTGATTTAATTAGGTTAAATTTAGTTGATAGCACTAAAGTCGCAATTTTAGGTAATAGTGCTGGTGGTTTAACTGCAATAAATGCTTTATGTGAAGGTGATTTGTTTAAAGTGGCGATTTGTAAATATCCTGTTCTTGATTTAAACGATATGCATCAACAAACTCATAGATTTGAGAAAGGATATTTAAATTCTCTTATAGGTAGATATTCAAAATTTCGTAATGAGTATCAACTTCGATCACCAATTTATAAAATTTATCAATTAAAAAAACCAGTTTTATTATTTCATGGAAAAAAAGATTTAGTTATTTCATACAAAAAAACCTTACAAATCAAAGAAATACTTCTTAAAAATAATAAAAATTCAGAAGTAATAATTTTTGATAATGAAGGGCATGGTTTTAAAAATGCTGATAATAAAAAACAAGTTATTATTAAAACTCAGCAGTTTTTGCGGAAAACTTTAAATATTTAAGAATACAGTTTTAAAAAACTAATAGTTTCCTCAAGTTTTTCGATAAAAGTATTGATATCTTCTTTGGTAGTTGTGAAGTTCATACTCACTCTAGCTGTTGAATTAATTCCGATATGTCTATGCAGAGGTTGACAACAATGATGTCCACTTCTTATGCAAATCCCTTTAGAATCAAGGATTTCAGCGATGTCATTTGAATGTATTTCTTTTACATAAAATGTTGCCAATGAAGCTCTATTGGGATCTATTTCTGGAGAAGGACCTATTATTTCAAGATCCTCTATTTGATTTAATTTTTCAAATAAATAATTTGTAATTTCTTTTTCATACTCACTAATACGATCTAACCCAATATTATTAATGTAATTAATCGCTGCAGCTAATCCTATTGCTTCTGCAATAGCTGGAGTACCAGCTTCAAATTTATGAGGAAGTTCAGCCCAAGTACTTTTCTCTTCAAAAACATCTTGAATCATTTCACCACCACCAAAAAACGGAGGGATGTTTTCTAAAATTTCTTTTTTGGACCATAAGAAACCTATGCCTGTTGGGCCACATAATTTATGTCCTGAACCGGCTAAAAAATCTATACCTAGTTCATGAATATCTATCTTTTGATGGGCTAAACTTTGACAAGCATCAAGCAGAACTAAAGAACCTTTATCCTTAGCTAATTTAGTTATTTCTTTTATTGGATTACAGCACCCTAAGGTGTTACTTATGTGCAATAAACTTACTAGTTTTGTTTTAGTAGTTAATTTGGATTTGAAATCATTTATATCTAATCTTTCGTTTTGATCTATGCCCACAAATCTCAGTTTACATTTGTTTTTTGCAGCTATCATTTGCCATGGAACAATATTACTATGATGCTCCATTATTGATAGAAGAATTTCATCATTCTCTTTTAAAGTAAATTCTCCCCATGATCTAGCTACCAGATTTATGGCTTCAGTTGCATTCCTTGTAAAAATTATTTCTTTTGTTGAATTAGCATTAATATATTTAGCAATTAAAGATCTTGAATTCTCAAACTCTTCTGTTGCTTTGGTACTTAATTGATGTGCACCTCTGTGAACATTTGCATTGAAGTTTTTATAATATTCGTCAATTTTTTCAAGAACTTGGATAGGTTTTTGGGTTGTTGCAGCATGATCGAGATAAATAATCGTATTTTGGCTTTTAGAATTATTGTCTAATAAAGGAAAGTCTTTTTTATCTATTAGAGCAAAGTTTTTTTTATCTATTTTTGGGAAATTTTTAATTGTTTCCATTAATTTTATTTTAAAATTTTATCCAGCAAATCCCATCTATCTTTTGAAATAGGAATACTTGAAATAATTTCTTGTATGTAAGAACTTAATTGTAGTTTACTAGCTTCTGCTAACGTGAGTCCTCTAGATCTCATATAGAAAATTTCTTCTTCATTTAATTGTGAAATTGTTGCACCATGTTTGCATTTTACGTCATCAGCAATTATTTCTAACTGCGGTTTAGTATCTATTTTTGCGTGTCTAGATAAAAGTATATTTCTGCTCAATTGAGACGCATCGGTCTTTTGTGCAATTTTGGGAACAATGATGGATCCCTCAAAGACAGCATGTGATTTACCATCTGCTAAGGATTTATTAATTTGATTTAAAAATCCATTAGGGCCGTTAAATTTCATCTGTGTATAAGTAGCTATTTGGTCGTTATTTTTTGTTATTTGTATTCCTTTTATATTTGTTTTAGCATTCCCGTCTAATTGATTAATACTGATTTCAAATCTTGCATAATTTAATTTGAAATGTAATGAAGCTAAGCTGTATTCACTTTGTGCCTTTTGCATTACATTTAAAGAATTTAATAAATTAGATTTGCTTTCTCCATAAGAAACTACACCATGATTTACCGAAGTATTTTCTTCTAAACAGAAATAAGTTGATTGAGATAGTGAAGAATTTTCGTTTCCTTGATTAATTTGCAATAAATCTACTTTTGAATTCTTTTCAAAGAATAAAATAAGTGTTTTAGCATTTAAAGAGTCAGGTGAGGAAGCACTAAATATCTCAAGAGGAGGGATTTTATTACCAGAAATATTTAAACCTAAGATGTTTTCTTTAGAACTTAAACAATGATTTAGTAGGTCACTCCAATGATCATTTGGATTAACATTAGATATATTTTTTTTAATAAAATCAACTACTTCTATCTCTCTTAATTCTTTTATTGAATAATTTTCTTCTTCTAAATTGATTGAGTTATTCTCGCCTATTATCAGTCTAATTATATTTTCAGATGCTTTTTTATATGGGAGATTAATTTTAGATTCTTTATTTTTATTTGAATGATCTAAAAATCTTGAGAATTTGGATTTATTGGAAAGTCTCCAGTATTCACTTTTTATATTTGGTAATGGATTTAATTTTAATTTATCAAGACAAATTTTTTGTATCTCAGATGGATTACTAATTAATTCATTATTTTTAATTTCTTCAATAATTTGCATTGATTTATTACTCTTTTACAAAATTATCAGTCCATTCATATCCATTTTTCTCAAGTTCTAGGGCAAGATCACTTTCTCCAGTTTTTATAATTTGACCGTCAGACATTACATGAACATAGTCAGGTTGTATTTCCTCTAGTAACCTTTGATAGTGAGTGATTAATATAATTCCGGTTTGTTTATTAGATATCTTCTTTATGCCTGAGGCAACTATTCTAAGTGCATCAATATCTAGACCTGAGTCGGTTTCATCCAAAATTGCAATTTTTGGTTCTAATAATGCCATTTGTAATATTTCATTCCTTTTCTTTTCCCCACCTGAAAACCCTTGATTAATACTCCTCGATAAAAAGGCAGAATCCATTTTGACTAAGTTAAGTTTTTCTTTTACTAAGTCTTCAAAATCAAAAGTATCTAGTTCTTCTTTATTGAGAAATTTTCTTCTTGCATTTGTCGCAACTCTAAGAAATTCTAGATTACTTACTCCAGGAATTTCGATTGGATATTGAAAACCAAGAAAAATTCCAGATTGAGCTCTCTCTTCTGGTTCTAGGGACTGAATATCATTTCCTATAAATTTTATTTCGCCTTTAGTTATTTTGTACGATGGATGACCCGCAATAATTTTGGAAAGAGTACTTTTCCCACATCCATTTCTTCCCATGATTGCGTGAATTTCGCCAGGATTAACTGAAATACTCACCCCTTTTAAAATAGGAAGATTTTCTATAGATGCAAAAAGATTATTTACTTCTAATATTGGATCTAATTCTTTCGTTTTGCTTTGCATCGCACTTTGGAAATTAATTGATTATCCAACGGAACCTTCTAATTTGAGGGCAAGCAGCTTATCGGCTTCAGCCGCAAATTCCATTGGTAGTTGATTGAATACATCTCTACAAAAGCCACTTACCATCATTGATACAGCCTCTTCAAATTCAATACCTCTGCTTTGTAAATAAAAAAGTTGATCTTCAGAAATTCTACACGTACTTGCTTCATGCTCAATTTCTGAATTTGGTTGTTGAGATTGAATATAAGGAAATGTATTCGCAGCAGCTTGATCGCCTATTAACATTGAATCACATTGACTATAATTTCTAGATCCAGAGGCTTTTGAACCCATTTTTACGAGACCTCTGTAACTATTAATTGAATTGCCAGCACTAATTCCTTTACTAACTATTGTTGATTTAGTTCTTGGACCGATATGAATCATTTTTGTACCTGTATCGGCTTGTTGAAGGTTATTAGTAAGAGCTACAGAATAAAATTCCCCTACCGATTCTTCTCCTAAAAGAATACAGCTAGGATATTTCCATGTAATAGCAGAGCCCGTTTCAACTTGAGACCAACTAATTTTACTTCTCTTACCTAAACATTTCCCCCTTTTCGTGACAAAATTAAAGATTCCTCCAACTCCTTCTTCATTTCCAGCATACCAATTTTGTACTGTTGAATATTTAATTGAGGCGTCGTCTAAGGTAATAAGTTCAACTACCGCTGCGTGCAGAGTATTCGTATCAAACATTGGAGCTGTACATCCTTCAAGGTAGCTAACGGAGCTAGATTCTTCTGCAATAATTAAAGTTCTTTCAAACTGACCAGAATCTCCACTATTGATTCTAAAATACGATGAGAGATCCATCGGACATTTAACTCCTTTTGGGATGTAAACGAATGAACCATCACTAAAAACAGCAGAGTTTAATGCAGCAAAATAGTTATCATTAGCTGGTACAACAGAACCTAAGTATTTTTCTATTAAATTCGAGTGATCTTTTACTGCTTCACTTATAGAACAAAATATTACTCCATGCTCAGCAAGTTCTTTTCGGAAGGTTGTTGCAATAGATACACTATCGAATACTGCATCAACAGCAACGTTTGTAAGTTTTTTTTGTTCAGTTAGAGGGATTCCTAATTTATCAAAAGTTTCTAGGAGCTTGGGATCAACTTCATCTAAGCTAGAAATCTTTTCTTTTTGTTTAGGTGCAGAATAATAAATTATATCTTGATAATTAATCTTTTTGTAACCTAGGTCTGCCCAGTTAGGCTCTTCCATTTTTTGCCATTTCCGAAAGGCATTAAGTCTGAAATTAAGAAGATATTCAGGCTCTTCTTTTTTTTCTGAAATTAATCGAATTGTATCTTCATTTAGCCCTTTGGAAATCTTTTCAGTTTCGATATCGGTAACGAAACCATATTTGTATGGTTCAGATACGACATCTTTAACTAAATTTTCACTTACCATAATTTCTATAAATTAATCTATTACAATTAGTTTTCTATACTTTAGCTAAATATATGCCCAATATTGAGTTTTTATCTTTAATTAAATTAAAAAATTAATGTCTAATCAAACAAATTCTTTTCTAAGTCCGTTAAGCGATGAGATCGTGAAAAATATAGATCAACTGAATTTACCAATAATTAAAAAGCATCATGTTCGATTACTTGCTCATTGTCTTGAAATCTTCAAGGAAATCGGTAAAGATGAAAAATCTTTTTTTGAAGAAGATGAACTGCTTAAGCAATGGTGTGAAAAAAAATCCCAGAAGTTTAATGATAAAAATTTCAATCAACTTTTTTATGAACAAATGTCTTCTGCTGCAAAAAAAATAAACATTTTTTCTAAGAGTATTGACAAAAATTTCAAAGAATTGAATCTTGATGATTTAATCACTTTAGTTGAGCAAAATCAGGAAAATTAATATGAAGCGATCCCGAAGAAAAAATATATTTTTGTTGAGTTCTTAACAATTCAAGGTAATAAAATTTAAAAAAATAGAAAATTAATTTACAAGTTATAGATTTCTAGATTTCATTAAAATTCACTTATACCAGTTACTTATAAGAAAGTTGTAAAATTTTTAAAATTTAAAGTAGTCAGAAGATCCTGACGACTGCCATTAATGTCACCCAAACTGCAAAAAAAAAGAACATACTGATCCCATGCAATTTATGGAGTTTTAAAAGTGGTTGATGGGATCAAGAATAAAGAATATTTACTTAGTCTAACCCTCAGACAATTGCGACGAGAAGCTAGTAAATTATCGGTCCCTTTATACAGCAGAAAGACAAAAGCTGTACTCATTGATCTCATTGATAAATATCAACAAAATGCTCCTGAAGGATATACTAAGTCCTCCTCTAAAAATACTCCTCCAAAATTCTCTGATCTTTCTTCACAACCAGTACAACAAGAAGTTAATACAAAACTAGTTTTTTTGCCTAGAGATCCAGAATGGGCATATGTATTTTGGCAAATCTCAGAAAGTGATAGAGATAAAGCTCAGTCTTTAGGTGCTAATAAATTATGTTTACGTTTATATGATGCTTCTGGTATTGGTGAAGGAAATCTAAATCAGGGTACTTTAAGAGAAATTACTGTAGATAGTTATAGTACCGAATGGTATTTGCCCATTCCTTTAGCAGATAGGGACTATAAGGTTGAATTGGGTTACAAATACGGCTTTAAATGGATGTCATTAGCTTTTTCATCTTTAAGTCATGTACCAGGTACTCAGCCTTCAGAGCAGATTTTAGATAAATTTGTTCCTTTTAACTTAGATACTCCTGCATCATCTGAGCCTCCTTTGATTATGAAAAGCCCAAAGTTTGAAGAAACTAATGGTTTGCACGAGCGCTTATATCAGGCAGCAACAAGTTTTCCTACAAGAAGAAAAGTAGGTTCTGAAGAATTTATGGAAAACATGAATTCAAAAAATTTAAACTCAAATCTCACCGATTCTGGTGCAGGACGATGGTCTTCAGGCTTAAATGAATCAGGTAGTGGAATAGTTAAAAATAAATCTTTTTGGTTAGTTGCTGACTCCGAATTAATTGTTTATGGAGCAACAGATCCATCTGCTAAATTAACTATTGGTGAAGAGGAAGTTCCTTTAGCTGCTGACGGTACTTTTAGGCTTCAAGTTCCTTTTAGAGATGGCTCTCAAAAATACGAAATTAAAGCTATTGATGCTTCTGGTGACCAAGAAAAAAGTATTACAATGAAATTTGATAGAGTTACTCCTCTTGACGATACAAATGAGAAAGATAATGCTGAGAAAGAATGGTTTTAGATAAATAATAATATTAATGCTAAAAAAAATTGTTGCTTTTACACCTTTATTTGGAGCTTTGAGTTTCCCTTTGATAGTTCCTATTACTATTTCTAAGTTTGGAGTAAATTATGGAATTCTAAGTGCATTAGTTATTTCCTCCTTATGGTTTATCGCTATGTTAAGAACATCCGAAATGCCACATTAATTTAGTTAGATTTTTCTAAGTTTTATAGAAATTATGACTGAAGTTAATGTTATTAATATAGACAATCCTTTTCTAGATCAGAAACCAGGCACTTCTGGGTTAAGAAAAAGTACTTTAAGGTTTAAAGAAGAGCATTATTTGGAAATATTTATAGAGGCAATTTTTAAATCACTTAATAATTTGCGAGGATCAACTTTGGTTGTTGGTGGGGATGGTAGATATGGGAATATCGAAGCAATCGAGAAGATTATCCAAATATGCGTAGCTCATAAAGTTGGAAAAGTTATTATTCCAAAAAATGGTTTATTATCTACACCTGCGACATCTAATTTGATTAGAAAAGAGAAGGCTATTGGAGGAATTATTCTTTCAGCAAGTCATA
This sequence comes from Prochlorococcus sp. AG-335-I21, assembly GCA_003282225.1. Taxonomy (GTDB): domain Bacteria; phylum Cyanobacteriota; class Cyanobacteriia; order PCC-6307; family Cyanobiaceae; genus Prochlorococcus_A. The sequence goes on along the minus strand of QBZO01000007.1, from coordinate 549 downwards.
ATCCTGGTGGTATTGACGGGGATTTCGGAGTAAAATTAAACACTGCTAATGGTGGACCTGCTCCTGAGTCAATTACAGATCAAATATTCCAATGTTCTCAATCACTTAAGAGTTACAGAATTAGTAATATTAAAATTCCAGACTTAGATAAGTGTGGCGTATTCTCGTTTGGAGAAACTTCATTAGAAATAATTGATGGATTAAAGGATTATTCAGACTTAATGGAGAATATTTTTGATTTAGATCAAATAAGTGATTTTCTTAAAAATGATTTCTCTTTGATTTTTGATGCTATGAATGCAGTTACTGGTCCATATGCAAAAAATATTTTTGTTGAAAAAATGGGTCTTGTAGATGCTTGTGTCATGAATGGCAAACCCCTAGAGGATTTTGGAGGTTTACATCCTGATCCAAATCTTACTTATGCGTCTAAATTGGCGGATTTGTTATTAGTTCAAAAAGCCTATAGTTTTGGAGCTGCATGTGATGGTGATGGTGATAGAAATATGATCTTAGGTCAGGGATGTTTTGTAAATCCAAGTGATAGCT